>JBNGDK010000015.1:0-40444 GCA_049975405.1 Candidatus Methanospirareceae archaeon | reverse complement strand
GTATGTCTTGTCCTGAGAAGTGCGGATGAGGAACGAAACGGTTATATACCTTGAGAGGGTACGTAAAGGGTGACGGCGGACTTAACATAGGTGTATGTTTAAGCCTTGTTGCTTAACTTGTTGGTCGTCGAGGAACCAAAAGGGCATGTGGTACTACTGCTACATGAGCCCGAGCTTATAAAGACCCCTTCGCCGTTCTCAGAATTCTGTTACGCGTTACGTTTCATGAAGGCGATCAGTACGCCGCGTGTAGCTTTTCGCTAAACTGCAGGATACCTTGGTGGTGGGGTCTTTCAAAATCCTCTTATGAACAACGTACTACAAGATAGGCATGGCTGAGGTTTATCGGCTCGCGGCGCTGCACACCCCTGCCAGCGTGCGGAAGTTGCTCCAGTCCGTCGCGGACATAGAGCGTGGTGCACTGGTTGCGGTAAAGCTCCATATGGGCGAACTGATCAATTATCGCTTCATCCGCCCGCCATTCGTGCGCGAACTCGTCATGGCGATTAAAGAAGCAGGTGGAAATCCGTTCATCACCGATACCACGACCCTGATTCACCGTGCGCGGCACGATGCGGTCGAGTATTTGGAAACTGCGCGTCGAAACGGGTTCAATTTCGACACGGTCGGCGCACCCGTGCTCATCGCTGATGGCTTGAAGGGCGAGAGTGGTGTGCTGGTCGAGACCGGCGGTACGCTCGTCACTGAGGTCGAGCTGGGACAGGCGATCTACGAAGCCGACTACCTCGTGACAGTGACGCATTGCACCGGGCATATCAGTGTCGGCTACGCCGGCGCACTGAAGGATCTCGGCATGGGCTGCTGCTCGAAGAATGGCAAACGGGCGGTTTACCGTTTCGCGATTCCGCTGGTTGATGGTGATGCGTGCGAGCGCTGCGAGAGCTGCATAGCGGCGTGTCCTTACGAGGCCATCCAGCTGGAAGACGTTCCGGTTATTGACACGCGCACGTGCATCGGCTGTGGGCGCTGTATCTCCGCGTGCCCAACCGGGGCGCTCTATTACCCTGCGGGGTGGGATGAGCAGTACTTCACGGCTCTGGTCGAAGTTGCAAATGGGGTACTCAGAAAGTTTGGCACACAGTGCTGCTTTATTAATTTCCTCACTGACATTACCGCGATGTGTGACTGCACCTTCCAGGAAGAGCCCCTGCTGCCAGATCTCGGCGCACTCGCATCATGTGATCTCCTGAGTATCGAGCAGGCTTCTTATGATCTCATACGAGCAGCCGCAGACCGGGATCTCTTCCAGGAACTCTTCGGCATTGCGGTCGAGCGCCAATTCAGCCTCGCCGAAGTGCTCGGCATGGGCGAACGGAACTATACAGTAACCACGTTCCGCTGACCCTCGCTACTTGTCAGGCGTCCCAAGGCGGGCGTTTAAGTAAAGCGCCGGTTTGAAGCAATTTTTCATTTCTCCACCGCAGGGATTTCGCTGGATTGCTGTGGGTGGGGGGCACTACCAGGATTATGCTAGCGAAAATGTAACCAGTACCATCTCGTATGATACCGTTGGAACGTGCCCGGTTAGCAATGGCTCGAAGCGCTGGCCCTTTCTTCCGTTTGTGGACGTGAACGGCAAGCGCAAGCGGGGTGGATACCGGCGATTAAGCTATACTGAATCATTTGCGCTTGCAGATTCCTAATCCAAATTAAAATAGCCCCTATATTTATATAACCCTGACTTATGTGGTGCCATTATGGCAGAACATAAATGCAGATATTGTGGCGAGAAATTCGCTAAACCGATTGACCTGGCGCGGCATGTCAGGATGAAGCACAAGCGCACAACGAAGCGCGCAAAGAAAGCAGCGGAGAAGGTAACATCTGCAGAGCAGCACAACAAGGCACTCGAAGCCATTAGCGTTTTGAAAGTCACCAGGTTTTGCCGAGCCTGAGCACCGATGAGAAGAAGCTCCTGGGTGAGGTGGCGAAGACTTTTAAGGTGCGCATACCAAATCTGGTATTATGATCAGCATTTTTAGTTTGTTACTGGTACTCGTTTGTATCGTTTTTCTGGGCGTGCTCGTCTGGATATGGCGCTATAAAAGCGAATGGACAACTACGGAAAAAGTTGTTATCACCTTCATCTGTGCAGTGAGTTTAGTAGCTGTGCTCTATGCATCATTCGGATTGAACTTGATAGTCTCAGACAAGGCCCATTATTCAGCCGGCGGTAAAAACCTCGGTGAAATTGATTATGAAACGATTATTTCTAATGCCAACGTGGCAGGATATACCGTTGATGGGCCGTATTACGTTAATGTGAAACCAGAAGCGACCAGGGGTTTGCACCCGCCCGAGATTAAAGAACTTGATGAACGTCTGGGTGAGGATTACAGGATACTTCTGGCGATGTTTTATTATGCCGATGGCACATTTTTCGAGGCCGATTTACCGAGTGATTATGATGGCGAAACGCGCATATCCTTCTTCAACGAGAGCCGCCCTGATCCTTATTTCGCACCGTTCGAGCTACAGCATCTACCTGGTGATGCATGGGTTATCGAGAAGTTTGAAGTACTGTTCGATCTCGATGACTCGAAAGCACAGCACTATCTTACACAACTTAAGTGCTCTATCACCGAGCAAGAAGCAACGGTTCCAATAATCATGATAAAAGAGCGGCCTAACCTCTCAGCAGTATATGAGCATTTTAAGAAAACAAGCACTAACGCAACCCTTTCACCTACCCGTGGAGAAGGATGGACACGGCAGATCTTCTATGGCCCGGGAAGCAAACTAGGTGCCTTGGTTTACCTTGTTTCGAATGTGCGAATAATTCATCGAGATGCGGAACATACATATACCATTACAATCGATCGGCTGGGCGGTGTTAAGCTTGAGATTGAACTCGGTGCAGGTGAGGAAATCCCGGAAGAGGAATATAGGACCGTTTTCAGAAAGATGTTCATTGACCTTGGCTTACCGCCAGAACGGCTCGATGAATTTGAATTCGAGTATACACCTACTAGTTGGTGATTTGATGCGGTTAAAATTGGAAACTGGGATTATGTTTACACTACAATACTTTGAAATCAACCTCTGCCGGCGCGACTCATTTAGAGAAGAAGCGCTGTAGTTGTTGCACGGTATAGGTATTGATGATCGCATCCCTTTCCGCCCAGCCTCGACGGGCTACTGCCGTACCCAGGGGCAGATAACGCAGGTGATCTTTGCGATGGGCATCAGTGCCCAGTGACAGCTTGACCCCGGTTTCAACCGCCCGGCGGGCGTTAACATCGTTAAGGTCCAACCGCTCGGGGAAGGCGTTGATTTCCAGTGCTACCTGGTTCTCGCTGGCAGCCTCCAGCACGCGGTCGAAATCGAGCTTGATGGACTCTCGTTTCTGAATTATCCGGCAGGTAGGATGGGCGAGGATGTTCACGGCAGGATGTTCCAGGGCGGTGATGACGCGGCTGGTCATCTCCTTTTCATCCATGCGGAAGGCAGAGTGCACGCTGGCCAGCACCACATCCACCTGATCAAGCACGTCATGGCCCACGTCGAGCTCGCCGTCTTTCTGGATGTTTGCCTCAATGCCGTGGAAAACATGAATGTCGTCGTAGTTCTCTCTGATTTTGGCAAGTTGTTTACCTTGCTTGGCTAATTCCGCGGCGTCCATGCCTCCGGCAATTTTCAGACTCCCCACATGGTCGGTGATGGCGATGTAGGCATGTCCCATTCGTCGAGCCACATCCACCATCTCCTCGATGCTATTAACCCCGTCACTCCATGTCGTGTGCATCTGCAGATCTCCCTTGACCTCCTCGTAGTCCACCAGGCGTGGGAGCTGGTCCTGCTGAGCAGCCGGGATTTCTCCCCGGTCTTCTCGCAGCTCTGGAGGAATCCAGGCAAGGCCGAGGGCCTGATAGACCTCTTCTTCGGTGCGGCCAGCCTGCTGCTCCTCTCCCCGAAATAGGCCATACTCATTGAGTTTGAGATCACGCTTCTGAGCAAGTTTCCGGAGCGCGATATTATGACTTTTGCTCCCGGTAAAGTACTGCAGGGCCGAGCCGAAGCTCTCTTCGGCTATCAGGCGGATATCCACCTGGACGCCACCGTACAGGCGGACGGAGGACTTGGTATCTCCTTTGGCCAGGACCTTCTCCACCCGATCCAGTTCTGTAAAGAAGTCCATCACCGCTGCTGGCTGGGCGGCCACCGCAAGAATATCGATATCCCCGATGGTCTCCTTCTTCCGGCGGAGGGAGCCGGCTACATCCACCCGATCAGTATGATCTTCGAGCAGGGCCAGTATCTCTTCTGCTTCGGGGAGCACGTAGCCAAGGAGAAACCGCTGCTGGCTCTTCCGGGCAAAGGCGATGTTCTCCAAGATATTCTGCTCCGTCTTCTCCCCGAAACCTTTGATCTCCCTGATATGGCCCTTCTTGGCCGCCGTTTCCAGCTCATCCAGGTTTGTAATCCCCAGTTCCTGGTACAGCTTTGTAATCCGTTTGGGACCCAACCCCTCTACGGCTGAGAGGCTCTTAATATCCATCGGCCGCTGTTTTCGCAGTTTCTCCAGCCGTTCCACGGCTCCTGTCTCCAGATATTCAGCGATGATGTTAGCGATGCTCTCTCCCACGCCGGGGATATCGCCCAACCGGTCTTCCTGGTACAGCTCCTCTATGTCTTCACCCTGGCTCTCGATGTTCTGGGCCGCCCGGCGGAAGGCGCGGGGTTTGAACTCCACCTCCTGCATTTCCAGAAGATCGGCTATTTCGTACAGTATATCGGCCACTACCCTGTTCTTCATGCCTGTTCCTCCCTACGAGTAGGCGTAAGTATAAGAACGGTTATTCTTTTCCGTCCGGTGGCGACTCTTCTACCAGGTGGCGCAAAGCGGCGCAGTCTGCAGGTGCGTAGCCCTGGGCGTCGTTGTTGAAGTAGCCATATACCGTCTCCACCTGGAGGGCTCGAATACGGTCAGCCCACGCTGCAAGCTCCTCCCGGGTATACTGGGAGCGATACCATTCCTTCCGACCGTGCCACCGGATATAGGCGAAAGGTGCCGTGACCTCAATGAGCGGTTCAAAGTCAGGGCAGCTCACGATGCAGAATGCTAAACCGTAGTCCTCAAGCAGCGATAGCACGGGCGGGCACAGCCAGCTCTCATGACGGAATTCAATAGCCTGGGGGACCTCGCTATCCAGAACTGCCAGGAATGATTCCAGCAACTCGTCATCCCGCTCCATAAAAGGCGGCAACTGCCATAATACCGGCCCGCGCTTCTCCTTTGCCAGCGAGATGCGCTCGTAGAACCGGGCCAGATAACCCGCTACATCCCTGAGCTTCTTGCGGTGTGTCACCATCTGGCTGCCTTTGAAAGCCAGCACGAAGTCGTCGGGGGTGCGCTCGTACCAGCTCTGCATCCTGTTCCGGGTGGGCATGCGGTAAAAGGAGGCATTGACCTCCACCGTGGAAAAGCGCTGTGCATAATAGGCCAACCACTCCTTCTTACTCAGCTCTTCGGGATAAAACGAGCCCTCCCAGTGCTCGTAATACCAGCCGGAGGTGCCAAGGTATATCATGGCTGGTACTTACTATGCAACGGATCGATAAAAGATGTTTCCCCGTGCCGGTGCTCTCCTGAACAGGTGTGAGAGCAGCCTGCGGGAATTTGCTCCCTCATGAGGAACATCTTTTAAAACTTGGGCGGTAGTAATACCTGGAGATTGCCCGTGCCTGAACTTCCTGATGTGGAGACCTTCAAACGGTATCTGGATGCTACCGCGTTACATCAATCCATAGCAGAGACCGAAGTGTTCAACGAACGGGTTCTGGAAGGCGTGCGCCCTGCAGATATGAAGAAGGCACTGTCCTCGCGGCAATTCAACGCCACCCATCGCCACGGCAAGTACCTGTTTGCTCATCTGGACGATGCCCAGTGGCTGGTACTGCACTTCGGCATGACCGGTCGGCTAAAGTATTATAAAGTGGAGGACAGCAGGCCCCAGCACATCCGCCTGCAGGTTCGATTCACCAACGGCTACCACCTGGCCTACGATTGTCAGCGGATGTTCGGCTCTGTCACTCTTGCCGCGGACACCGAGCAGTTCATCCAGCGCAAGAAGCTGGGCCCCGATGCGCTGCGACTTTCATGGTCAGAGTTTCGTCAAGCCTTCCAGGGCCGACGGGGGCGGCTAAAACCCGCTCTGATGAACCAGCACATCCTAGCCGGCATCGGCAACGTTTATTCAGATGAAATTCTGTTCCAGATGGAGCTGCATCCCGAATTATCGGTCGCACGCCTGAGCAAGGAGCAGATGCACCGGCTGTACACGACTACTCAAGACGTGCTGCAGACGGCTGTTGACGCCCGGGCGGATCCAGAGCGGTTCCCCAACCACTTCATTACCCCCCACCGGCACGACGAGGGTACGTGCCCTCGAGACGGGCAGCCCCTGCAACGGATTACGGTATCCGGCCGCTCAGCCTACATCTGTCCCCGGCACCAACCGGCGCCGGACTGAATCCTTTTAAGAGTAGCAGCAGAGCTATGGTCCCTCGTCTAGCAGACGCCTGAACGCCGCTTCATCGATGATTTTGATCTTCTGTTCCTTGGCCTGATCCAGCTTGGCGCCCGGCTCTGCGCCCACCACCACATAGTCTACCTTGCTGCTCACCGAGGATGACGCCCGCCCACCGCGGGATTCCACAGCTTCCTCGGCCTCCTCACGGGTGAAGTCGTTCAGTGCGCCGGTGAACACGAACCTCAAGCCTTCCAGATTGCCCGTGCGTTTCTCGTACTCCATGCGCACCTTCTGCTTCTGCAAACGTGATATTTCCTTCTGGTTACGCTGCTCAGCGAAGAAATCCTCCACGCTCCGGGCTATCTCCGGGCCAATTTCCGGGATGGACTGCAAATCGTCTTCCGAGGCGTTCATCAGATTTTCCATGGATTTGTAGCGGTCAGCCAGCAGGCGGGCGGTGTGCTCTCCCACGTGCGGAATGCCCAGTGCATAAATGACCCGGAGCAGATTCTGTTCTTTACTATCCTCGATGGCAGTTAGCAGGTTCTCGGCGGATTTGTCACCAAAGCCGGAGAGGTCTGTAAGATCTTTCTTCTCCAGCCGGTAGAGGTCGCTGACGCGCTCCACCAGCCCCTCATCCACCAGTAAGTCTACGGTCTTCCCGCCCAGTCCTTCGATATCCATGGCCATCTTGGAGCCAAAGTGCTCGATGCTCCGCTTGAGCTGCGCCGGGCAGGATAGGCCGCCCGTGCATCGGTAGTAAGCGCCGTCCGGGACCACCTTGCTGCCGCACACCGGGCAGGCTTCGGGCATCTCGAACGTGCTCTCGTCGCCGGTGCGTTTGTCTTTCAGCGACTCCACCACCTCAGGGATAACATCGCCTGCTCGCATGACCCGCACCCAATCCCCTTCCCGGATGTCATTCTCCTGCACATAGTCCAGGTTGTGCAGGGTGGCCCGGGAGACCGTGACTCCTTTCACGTCCACCGGCTTGAGCAGTGCCACCGGAGTGAGCATGCCGGTACGCCCCACCTGCACGGCGATGCGCTGGATCCGAGTCACCTCTTTGCGGGGCGGGAACTTATAGGCGATGGCCCAGCGGGGTGAGCGAGTTTTGGTGCCCAGGTGTCTCTGATAGTCCTGCCGGTTGACCTTGGCCACAATGCCATCGATCTCATAGTCCAGGTCTTCTCGCTGTTCCTCCATGGTTTGATGATAAGCAACGACCTCCTCCACATTCTCGCATCTCTTGACGTGCTCATTGACCTTCAGCCCCCATGAGTGCAGTAGATTCAAGGCCTCCCAGTGCTCCTCTATGGTCAGCCCCTCCGTTTCCAGGTGCATAAGCTGGTAGAAAAAGATGTTCAGAGGTCGCTCTGCGGTCTCACGGGGGTCCAGACGGCGGAGGGAGCCGGCAGCGGCGTTGCGGGGATTGGCCATGGGAGCGGCGTTGCGGGGATTGGCCATGGGCTCCAGGCCACGCTCGGTTCGCTCCTGGTTCCATTGCTCAAAATCCTCGAGATGCATGATGACCTCTCCCCGAACCGCCAGCATTGCAGGAATGCCCTGTCCGTTCTGGCGCAGTTTGAGCGGTACGGCCCTGATGGTTTTGATGTTCTCGGTAACATCCTCTCCTCGCTTGCCGTCACCGCGAGTTGCGCCCCGGGTGTACGAACCATCTTCATAAATGAGCTCCACGCTCAAGCCGTCCAGCTTGGGCTCCACGACATACGATACCTCCTCCACGCCCAGTTCCTGCTTCACCCGGTGGTCAAAGGCCTTGAGTTCTTCCTTATTTGCGGTCTCCAGGCTGAGCATGGGCGTCACGTGCTTCACCGTCTCAAACTCCTCTGCCGGCGGAGCGCCCACCCGCTGGGTGGGTGAATCAGGTGATTGATACTGCGGAAACTGCTCCTCCAGCTCCTGGAGCTCTTCCAAAAGCTGGTCGTACTCGGCATCTGAGATCGCCGGCTCGTTTTTCACGTAGTAGAGATAATCGTGGTGCCGAATCTCCTGGCGCAATTCCTCGATGCGCTCGTTTGCTTCCTCTTCCGATAGGTCTGGCATGCAGTACTTATACCCTATCAGGTGAGCATAATAATTTTTCGGGACTGCTCCACTTTCAGGAACGAGCGGCAGAGAGCGACTACGCGGTGTGGATTAGAGCACCCGAGAGGAACGACTGCAGTAAACTGTTTAACTGCGTTCTATTCTAGAAAGCATCTAAAATGGGTAAAACACGATACCACATATATGTATTCGTATTCGATAGAAACCATGAATCTAATCCTCACGCTCTTGATCAGCATTTTCTCGGCTGCACTACTCGTACGAGTTTTTAAACGGGCAAGGATCCCCTCAGTTGTAACGCTGATCCTTTTCGGGTTAGTTATCGGTTATCCAGCGATATCCAGCGTCTTGATCGGCGATAACGGTGACGTTATTGATGTACTGGGAGATATCGGTCTGATCGCCTTGATGTTCCTGGCCGGTCTGGAGAGTGACTGGAAGCTGTTGCTGAAGGAGAAGCGGGAGGCATTTGTGATCGCCGTGTTCGCCTTTCTTGCCCCGTTCCTTCTTGCACTTGTTTTAATCCCGCTCTGGGGATACTCCCTACGGATCGCATTCGTGGTTGCGGTGGCAGTATCTATAAGTGCCGAGGCCACCAGGGCCAAAGTGCTGATGGAACTGGGGAAATTGAGGACGAGACTGGGAGCAGCCCTGGTGGGGGCAGGCATAGTGGATGACGTTTTGGGGCTTTCGATGTTTCTCATACTAACATTCGTGTTCGGGAGGGGCCACTACGTCGAGCACCTGCTCATAATCGGATCCCTTGTTGCATTTCTGATCGGCGTGTTGATCCAAAAATCGATAGGAAGGGAGAACAACTGCATGCAGGTGGCGGAGAAAACGTTAAACCTCATTATCATTCCTTTCTTCTTCATATCGATCGGACTCAAATTCGATGTCAACTCGCTGATCCTTAATCCTCTCCTGCTTCCGGTTATCATAGCGCTTGCATTTTCAGGCAAGTTTATCGGTGCGTATGCCACAAAACCACTCCTTTCTCTCAGCCCCAAACAGTTGTGGCTTGTGGGGTGGAGCATGAACAGCAGAGGAGCATTGGGATTGGCTCTGGCTCTGATCGCATTCAACAGCGAGCTGATAGGTAGTGAGTTGTATTCGAGTTTAATAATCATGGCGTTCGTGACAACGCTCTCGTTCCCCTTCGTCCTCTACAGGATGGTGGAGCGAGACGAAGCGATCATGGATGAGTAGCGAAACTGATTCGTATATCATGGATGTGCTGTTGTCACTGCCCCACCAGTCAGTTGCGGGATCGTTTGGGTTTTCGTTCTGGAACAGGCACCGTACTTTTTTAATCTCGCTCTGCAATTGTTCCTCAATGTACCAAACGCTCGCGCAGACAGTCCTCCCGGTCTTCTTGATCATCGTACTGGGATATGCGATCGGCAAGGTCCGGAAAATAGAGGTGCAGACGTTCGTGGACCTGATCGTGTACGTTGCAGCACCGTGCTTGATCTTCGCCTCCATCTCCCGCAGTGACATAAACCTCTCCGATTTCACCACCCTGGCAGGCGCGGCACTGGCAGTTATTCTCATCATGATGACCGCCTCGTTCCTCATCCTGCGGCTGTTTGGGTCCGAGAAAACCGGCCTGTATCTACCACTCGTCTTCGGCAATACCAGCTATTTGGGCTATCCTGTCGCGCTCTTTGCCTTCGGCATGGACGGGCTCTCGCGCGCGGTCGTCTATGACATGATGAACTCGCTCGTGATCTTCAGCCTCGGTATCTATGTGGTCAGTCACCGGAACGAGCTGCTCGAGGCCTTCAAACTCCCGCTGCTCTATGCTGTCCTCATCGGCTTAGCGGTTAACCTGCTCCACCTACCCGTGCCCGACGTGCTCTTCAGGCCGGTGGAGATGATCGGCATGATCACGATTCCGCTCGCGTTGCTCGTGCTCGGCTACAAGCTCACGGAGATCAGGATTAGTGCGGCGAAGCTGGCGGTTGCCGCATCTCTGTTCAGGATTTGCGGCGGGTTCGCGGTTGCACTTGCGGTCAGTACGCTGCTCTCCCTCGATGGCATGGTCAGGAACATACTGCTCCTTCAGGCTGCCATGCCCTCGGCCGTCATGGGCATGATCCTGACCGCGAAATACGATCGCGACGCCTCCCTGGTCGCTTCGGTGGTGCTCATCACCACGGTCATGGGCGTGGTCTCAATACCGCTCATCTTGATGATTCTATAATTCGTCGGAGGTTCAGTTCTCAGCGCCCGCCAGAAAAGCCCAAGCTCCCCTTCTTAGATCAGTTGCTGAGGTTTCGCCAACGTCCTAATTTACCGGACGTACCTTCCGGGACATGGTGGAATACGGGCATTCAGGTATTTATCTAGGGTGAGCGTCATTATATCCTACGGTAATAACCGGTAGGGGCAGTAGGGTAGCCAGGTCTATCCTCGTGGCTTTGGGAGCCATGGACCCCAGTTCAAATCTGGGCTGCCCCATCTCTTTTTTCTAAACAGAATACTCATGAAATAGCAATTTTTTCAGAAAACGCCTTTTAGATGGTTCAACGGTAACGTAGAACAAAAATCCCTTTTTATACTGGTTTCCTGCCCATGACCTTTATGCTAAGAACCATCATCCCGACCTCGTTTAACTTCTCTGGTGGTATCACGGTGAGAATTGCCCTGGCCGTCGGGTCATTTATCATACAGTCAATAGGGAACTCGCTCTCATCTACTATGGTGATGTCCTCAAACCCTGCCGCTTGTATTGTTGCGAGATACTCGTCCTTCATCATCGCACCAGAAATACACCCTATATACGCATCGATGGAATTTTTAATTGACTCCGGGAGCTCTTTCAGCAGTACAATATCCGAGACCATCAGCCGCCCGCCAGGTTTGAGCACCCTGTACGCCTCTTTAAAGACCCGCGCCTTATCGGGCGAGAGATTGATGACGCAGTTCGAGATGACCACATCAATGGAATTGTCCGCAACAGGAAGATTTTCTATCTCGCCCAGCCGAAATTCGACGTTCTCATACTTCCCTTTTTCTGCGTTTAGGCGTGCTTGTTCGATCATTTCGGGCGTCATGTCCACACCGATGACTTTGCCCGTATTCCCCACGCGAGCAGCCGCGAGGAAAGCGTCAAAGCCTGCACCAGACCCGAGGTCCATAACGATCTCTCCGTCCAGCAACGAAGCCAGAGCGATCGGATTACCACACCCGAGCCCGAGATTCGCACCTTCGGGAACGGATTTAAGTTCTCCATCAGTGTATCCTATCTTCTTGCTGATTTCCTCGGACCAATCTACACTTCCACAACAAGACCTCACCGGAGCGCAACAGGATCGTTCCTTTTTCACGATCTTCGCATACCCTTCTCGTACCGCTTTCTTTATCTCGTCTTCGCTCATCGCCACTCACTAGCTTATCGAAACTACTCAGGAATAAAACTTTACGTACAGCATCCATCCGGGCATCAGGGCCTTTTTCCGAGTCAGGGCACCGGTGTCGGTAGCTCCCTGAATCGTTCGTTTTAGCATCCTATGATCACGTGGTGACGCTCAATTGATAAGCTCTCCTTTCCCTCACTCCTCACTGCACAGTTGGCCGAACCTATTATGTATGCGGATCGGTTTTATTTTCAAAACGGGAGGAGCAATACCGAGACGGCGCATGAAGAAACTCCTGATCCTGCATGATACTGAGAGCGCAGTAGCAGTGATACCCGTCCAGAGGGCTCTGACGGACCTTTATAAACTCGAGACCGTCGAGGTGTTACATCAGGCCGCAGAGACGGTGGAAACGGCGTTCTCTCGTTCTCGGAAACAGTACAACGCCTCGAAGCTCCTCGCAGCGCTTATCCAGAACATGGCGCGCGTCTCTGCGGCCCGGGATGCTGTCGCACTCTGGATGGTGCGTGACGATTTGTATGTGGCGGGCATGAATTTCGTCTTCGGGCTTGCACATACCGGTAAAGCTGCTGTACTCTCCATTCATCGCCTGTATTCTGAGGAGCTGATCGTCAAGGAAGCGATACACGAGCTGGGGCATGTCTTTGGGCTACCACACTGCACCAACGAGTGCGTGATGCAGTACTCTAATTCCCTGGCCGAGGCGGAGACGAAACCGGCGCGGCTCTGTGAGCGGTGTCGGGCCCACATAAGCTATTTATAGCATGGGCGTCGATCTACTCTCATTGTACCGAATAATCATTGACCAGCAGACATGAAGCAAAAATCCCTGGCGAACATTACCGAAGCCCAAACCCTGGTGAAAATCTTAGCGGTATGTGTCGTGCTGCTCATCGCGGTTATCGCCCTTTTTGCCTACACGCTCTGGTGGAGCAGCCCTCAGAACAACGAGCACGTGCAGGGCACTACCGGTCTGGAGATCGTTGATATAGTGATCGAGGAGCCCACGCCATCAATTCTCAGCACTAAATCCATCGCCATCGATCTCGGCGAATCAGTAACCCTCACTATCAAGGCCAAGAACGTCGGCGAGAATATCACGTCTGGTGAGGATTATTGTGTTGGTCTTGACGTGATCACCCGGGATGGTGGCAAGTACTGGAGCTTGCCGCCCCCCCAGTATGTCGGGATCGATTTGGGTCCTGGAGGGACCTCACGGCATACCTTCGTCGTGACGAACAAACGCGAATTGCCTTTCCGCGGTTCGTTTGAGCTACAGGGATATGTCAGGTTAATAAGCACCGGCGAAGAGCTCTCGAGAAGCGAGATCGTGACCGTAGAAGTGCGATATCCTGACTAAAGTTGAACCTGAAGCGGTAAGATCACCCGCTCTTTGCCTTTCTTCGCGCACGATAGTCAAAGAGGAGCACGACAACGAGGACGAGAAGACAGCCGAGGAAGAACCAGAGCCCGGGATGCATAAAGATATCGAAGCCAGTTCCTGCTTCTATTACCTTCCCCGGGACTGGCGCCGGTGCGGGCGCATACAGCGGATCCTCAGCACCACCACCAAACCCTTCCGGTACGGACCGTATGGACATATCCTCGACCGGACCAGCACCCAGCCGTATCATTATTCCTTCGATCGCCAGCGAGCCGAAGATGGCAACTGCAATGAGCGTCAAATAGCGCTTCAAGGCCGCTATAACGTCATTTTTATCCGCCTTTCCCGGTGCGATGACCACATATTTCCGCTGTGGTGCGTACAGCTTCACCGGTTTCATCTTCCTGCTGTATCGCGTCCGCGCGACCTTGACCAGTCCCGCCTCCGCCAGCTTCTCCAGGTTGTACTGCACCGTGGTCAGCGGAATTCCCAGCTTCTCCGCGATTTCCGTCGTTGATCGCGGCGCATCTGAGATGGTCTCCAGGATATCCCGGGCGGTGTCGTTCGAGATGACCTGAGAGATGAGCTTCGAGCTCTTATCATTCAACGGCAATATGAGCAGCTTCTCCTCATCGAGTTCTGCATTCTCATCCGTTCCGCTCTCGTGGTTACCCGCGTCTCGCATCATCGCTTCTTACTCTCTTGCTTTCATTTAGCTCTTTTTAAACCCTTTCATAGCTGCGATTTCGCCCGTAGCTTACCATAACCTTTTAAATCGGTGAAACGAACCGTCTTGTAGGTAGGTACTCGAGATGCAAAAACGTGTTGCAATCGTCGCGGTCATCGTGCTCTGTATACTCGCAGCGTCAGTCGGCTTTCTGCTGGGTCCAGCATCGGATTTCGAGGAACATGCTGATTATTACGCACCACTACCCGAGGGCGGGCGGTACGATTCGCAACCGGTACCCGCGCCAGCGGGAAAAGTACCAGCAGAATCTTCTTCCAGCGCCCTTGCTTTGACTGCGGAGCAGAAACTCATCCAGCGTGCCTCGCTGAGCATCGAAGTAGCGGACTTCCAGACGAGCTCTGATGCACTCAGCCAGATCGTCGAACGAGCGGGCGGCTTCATCTCGGACTCATATTTGTACGTTACTGACACGGATCGCAAGCGGGGCGAAATAACGATCCGGGTCCCCCGTGATCGGTTTCTTACGGTACTTACAGATCTGGAGACACTCGGTACGGTAACCTCGCAACACATCTCAGGTGAGGACGTCACGGAGGAATACATTGATCTGCAGGCGCGGCTGAACAATTCGGGACGTCAGGAGCAGCGGCTACGGGAGATCCTTGAGCGGGCCGAGACCGTGGAGGAGATCCTGGAGGTCGAACGCGAGCTGGAACGCGTTCGGAGCGAGATCGAGCAGATGACCGGCCGGATCACCTATTTGGAGAATCGAATCGAGCTTGCTACCATTACGGTATCCTTATATGAGCCGGAGCCGATAACGCAGAGCTGGGGGATACGGGACGCGCTTCGTGCGGCCTTTGCCGGGTTTGTTGCAGTGATACGGGGTCTGATAATCGCCGTGGGGTACGTATTACCGATTCTCATCCTGCTCGGGCTGGGCTGGATCATCAGATCAATCATCGTACGAAGAAGGCGTGGCCGCAGTGCATGAGCTCAAGGAGAATACGGGCAATTACGGTCGCCCTTCCTTTGTTCGCGCGGTCGCCCTTAGCGGTACGACGTGCAGTTTCCCCTCCTTTTCATACACGTCGGCGTCCACCTTGAACACCAGCCGGATATTTTCAGGTGTGATGACCGTGGCCGGGTTACCGACCGAAAGGATTCCGCCGCCATTCATGAGCACGATTTTGTCGGCGAAGCGCGCGGCCAGGTTGAGATCGTGGATCGCCATGATCGCGGATATCTCCTTCTTCCGCACGATGCTCTTGACGGTATGCATCACCTCGAGCTGATGTCGAATGTCAAGATTAGAGGTTGGCTCGTCGAGTAAGAGCACGTCCGGTTCCTGCACAAGCGCGCGAGCAATAAAGACCTGCTGCATCTGGCCACCGCTCAACTCATTGATATCACGCATGGCAAGATGTTCAATGTGGAGCAGTTCCAGTGTGTGCAAGACCTTTTCCGTGTCCTGCTCGCTCGTGCGCCAGCTGATGTGCGGTCGCCTGCCCATGAGCACAGCATCAAAGACGGTGATCGAGAAGGCTTGCGCGATGCTCTGCGGGATGTATCCGATCTTTTTGGCGAGTTCAAGCCGGCTCATCTGGCTTATTTCCTCGCCCTCGAGCAGGATGCTGCCGTGCTGGGGCTGGAGTATCCGATCGATGCATTTCAGGAGCGTGGATTTGCCCGCGCCGTTGGGGCCAAGGACGGCCGTTATCTCCTTTGTGCCCACTTCCAGGCTCACACCCGCGAGCACCGGCGCACTGGCATAGCTGAACGCAAGGTCTTTTATTTTCAGGGTTACCATCGCTCCTCTCACCTACCAGTACTCCCTCTTTCTTCGCAATATCAAGTAAAGGAACAGCGGAACGCCGAGAAAAGACGTGAGCAGTCCCACCGGCAGAATCGTCGGTGCTACGATTCTGCGCGCGACCGTGTCCGCTGTTAGTAAAATAACGGCGCCAAAAAGCCCGGAAGCAGGGATCAAATAGCGGTTATCGCCACCGATCACCATCCGGCACATATGCGGCGCCACCAACCCGATGAATCCGATAGTGCCCGTGAAGCAAATCACCCCGGCGGTCATGACCGAAGCGAGAATAAAGCACAGCACCCTCGTCTGATCCACATTAACGCCCAGGCTCTTTGCGCTCTCGTCACCCGCACTCAAGGTATTCAAATCCCAGGATTTGAGCATGAGCAGTGGTATGCAGATGGCAATGATGATGGAGACAAAGAACAACTTATCCCACGAGGCCCGGCCGAGACTCCCGAACATCCAGAAGACCACCTCGGCCACTGCCGTCTCCTCGCCGAAGTACTGGAGGAGCCCGGTCATCGCGGAGAAGAGGTACATCAACGCGATGCCCGCGAGGATCATCGTCTCCGGTGTCGCGCCCCGGTAGCGTGAAAGACCATAGATAATGAACGCGGAGAAGACCGCAAAGACAAAAGCATTCGCGATGATCAGATACTGCCCGGTAGCAACGCCTCTGCCCAGAATGATGGCAAGCGCCGCGCCAAATCCCGCGGCCGATGCGATCCCCAGCGTGTACGGGCTGGCTAACGGGTTACGGACCACGCTCTGCATCGTTGTTCCGGCGATAGCGAGTCCAATGCCCGCCAGAATGCCCATCACGATCCCCGGCAGCCGCAGGTTCCAGACCACGAGCTCTTTGGTCGTCTCCGGCTCATGGAAGAGCCCGTGCCAGATGATCGTATACACTTCGGCGACGGAGATCTGATAGGAGCCGAGTGTGGCCGCGACGCCCGCGATCAAAACGATTAAGAGGATCAAGACGCCCATGAAGATGAGTTTTCTACCCGTAAAACGCTTGTACTGCGCTCGTATCTCATCACCCGTCGTTCCCTTCTCCGCGACTGACCGATTCCTAGTCACCTGATAGGTCCCTCTCTTTACCGGTTCTCGGACGCGGCGTATGGGGCGTGCAGAGCCAGGGCTCTCGCAAGACTGCGGGACACCGCTTGTTCGTACTGCACGAGCCACAGTTCCGATCGCTGCTTATGCACCCTGCATTACGGGCATACTGCCATGCGAGTTCCGCCCCCCCAGCGGCAGCAAATGCCTGCTCCTGCGGGTACGCACCGCCCCACTTGACCGTTTCCAGATGGTTCTCACAGCGCTTCGCGATCGTATCCAGCTCGCTCGCCGATGGACCGGGATGGTAATAGAGCATGAAACTCGGCCTGAAACCGATCAGATGATATGGTACGGACGGATCAATCGCGGCGATAAATTGCGCGATCTCTTCGATCTCAGCATCATTTATCCGCGGCACCACCACGGTTTTCAGCGCTCGTAGTTTGTCACGATGTTTGATCAGATACTCCGCATTGCGTAAGACGGGCGCAACCGGGGCTCCGCTCAGCGCCAGGTGCGTATCGTTGCGATAGGCGTTGATCTCCAGCGTTATAGACGAGCACAGCTCAACGATCCGTTTCATGCTCGTTTCGGTTGCAAAGCCGTTGGTGGTAAAGCTTATCTGGAGTGTAGGCATCAGCTTCTTCGCTTCTTTTACCACTGCTTCAATATACGGGAGATGGATGGTGGGCTCGCCGCCGGTAAAGCCGAGCTTCTCGATGCCCGCTCTCTGTAATTTCTCGATCGCTTCGCGTGCCAGCGCTTCTGGATCTACGTACCCGCGGTAGAACCAGTTGGTATCTGGATACTGCGAGAGCCGATATGCGTTACAGTAAAGGCAGCGGAAATTGCAGCCCAGCAACGTGATCGAGAAGCTCTCGAGCGATTCTGCGAGACAGGTATACGCGATCTCGGGCAGTCCGACATTACAGACACCCCGTTCAACGTTCCGATCAACCCCGCACCGCCACTCGCACAACTGGCACGCCTCGAATTCCTCCATGCCCATAGTATCCATTCAGCTCCTTCGCGTGGATTTCCACCCTTATTGCATTACTGCTGTCCGATTATCGCAATGCATCACCTACAGTTCTCTCGTGAATCTTTATGTGATCAGAGTCGTTGAATCCGAGTAAGCAAGTACCTTCCTTTCTCCATCTGGATAGTCTACGCGCAAGAACTCTTCGAGGAACTCCTGCGAGACGTGTCCGGGCTCGATCGGGAGCTCAGGATGGAAGAGCTTGGCAAGCAGCACGATGCCATAGGTATGCTCAAACCCGTTCGTGACAGACCACGGTACAGCGTAGATCTGGTCGTTCACGGTGGCATTCAGGGTCTCCCAGGATTTCGCAGCCATGAGCTGCTGAAGGAGATTAGCCGGCTCGGTTGCGGAATTCCACCAGCCGAAGACGTTGCCACAGATCATGATGACCTGATCCGGATTCTCACTCAATACCCATTCCGCGTTCACTTTAGGATAGCCCGTCGTGGCGTCCTCGGTTATCGGCCGCCCCCCAGCTTTCACACAGATATGATAGAGGATAGTGCCTGGCCCATAGCTACTGATATCTGAGGTCTTGCCGATCGCACCGGAGGTATAGGTCAGAAAGACCGCGGGCTTTTCCCGGTTCGCAACGAACTCCTCCACCTGTGCCAGGTAACTGTCATGCCAGGCGATATATCGTGCAGCCGCATGCTCCTTTTCTAAAAGGAAAGCAAGCTCCTTCAGCTCCTCGAAGATCTGGTCATACTCCGCGGTGACATAGAGATAGAAGCCGACCACGGTAATATCAAACCCCTTGAGCTTATCTGCTGCTACATTCACATTGATCGTGCCCGTCGGCGGAGCGATGATCAGATCCGGCTCCAGCGCTACTACCGTCTCCCAGTCAACTTCCTTCCACGTTCCTACTACGGGTTGCTGAGAGATGCTGGGGAAATAAAAGGGAAAATCCTGAACCGTCTCGCTTATGCCGACGACTCTATGCTCGGCGCCCAGGATCTGTATCGCGCGCGCGCCATCTGAGCTGAGAACAACAATATTCTTCACCGGGCGATAAATCGTTATGGTCCGGCCCGCGGTATCCACAATGCTCCGTGTTGCGCCATTCCAGTAGACGTAAACGTGCGCGGCATCCCGTAGATCCTCCAGGGTGAGATCGCTCTCACCGTGGAGATAGCTAAAGATATTCGCCACAAGTTCACGCTCGTTCAGATTTCCATTGCCATCGTCGTCGCAGGGTATCCCCGCGGTTGCAGCAGGCATGGACGATGCCAAGGCCAGGCAGAGTAGCAATATCATAAGGGCTAGCCCCGCTGTTACAGCTCTCATTTCCGCCGGCCTCCCGTAACCCTCATTCTTATGAGCAAAAGCAGTACGATGGCCAGTGAACCTATGAGTGAGAGCGCTTTGAAACCAGGAACCGTGGGCTCCGAGTCAGCATGGGGCGTTTCTATGGACGCGCCGGGTTGTGCAGAAGTCGACGGCGTATCGCTCCCACCAACAGCAACGGTCGTTGCGGCGACACTTCCCTCTCCCTCGCCCAGCAGATCAATCCACGTGCCCGTAAACGTTCCGGTTCCCGAAGCTGGGGCCGTTACCCGGTAGCTCATGACCGTCTCGTCCATCACCACAAAAACAATCTCCTGCCCGGAAACCTCATAGTTCTTGCAGGTCGTGCTCACGAAGCCGAAACCCTCCGGGATTGTCTCACGTATACCAACAACCAGCGGTGGTTCCCCGTCCACGGTGAGTGTCACCTCGAACTCAGCACCGGGCGCGGGATCGTGCAGTACAGAAAGCCTCACGCCGCTCACGTCCGCGCCCTGGACCGCGCCAATCGTGTTCGCAAAGAGCGCAGAACTCACCAGTATGAGCATACCAAGCGTTAAAAAAAAGCTCCTGCCACTTCCCGTTCTTCTCAGTCTTCTCATTTCGCTCCCTCCCGGCTCATCGCCACACGCGTGATGATCACACACATGATTATGATATCTTTTATTTCAACCGTTATATAACTCTCACTATCTTTAACAAGATAGATAACATTTTACCAGCATTTTAATATCATGACGCACTTTTATACCTACATACACGGATCTCATGTAACGGCGAGCGAAGTTAACGAACCATGAGCTGGGCAGGGAAGAAGGCGGTACAGCACAACGGTGTAACGACACGACTCGTCGTCATCGCCGTTCTCATGGCCGTGACGCTCGGGGCGGCGGTACCGCTCGTCTCGGCGACCACCATCACGGGTACCCAGACGATCATGAGCCGTGATGAACCCTTTGAGGTCAACTACGACACCGTAACGATCTGGCTGGATGGCCTCGAGACTTCCAAGATCCTCCAGGGGCAGGTTATCCAGTTTTACAATCGCAGTGGCGGGCCGGTGGGAACAGTAACGTTAACGGGCATTTCAGGCGATGCGGAAGATCACGAGCAGTTCTCTGATAATAACGGCGAGCTTGATTCCGATCTCAGATCGCTGAAACCGGGCACGTATATCGCTGTCTGCACAGAAACAGCGGGGTGCGACAATACCACGATCACGGTCGAAGAGCCGTATCTGAAGTTAAAGCTCACGCGGAACGGGAAAACGATCGAGAGCATACCCCGGGGTTCAAACTTCACCATCGATCTGAGCACCAATCTGGATCCGAACGATGGAGTTACCCTGGTGGTAGAAGTCCCGGGTGGATACATACGTGGGGCGAATTATGATGGAACAGTCTTTGAAAAGGTAAACGTTGATCATCTTACCGATCTGGTAATCAACACCACGGGCTGGGAGCTGGGTGCGTACACCTTCCAGGTCACTACCGAGGAAGAGTACGCACGTGGGCTTGAGTCAGAAAGCACTGAGGAGGAGTTAGAGATTGTCAGTGGCGAGTTGAAGATAGCAGCGCAGAAGACCGAGGTCGTTGAGTTGGAGAACATACGACTTACGGTTACCGGGGTTCCCGGTCTCGATATCGAGCTCTTCGTGGAGCGGAATGGCGAGCATGCGATATTCCCGGAGAACCTGAATGACAATAAGCCCAAAGTCAACGACAGCGGGTTCACGGATGAGATCGGCGCTGATGGCGAGATGGTATACGTTGTCAATTTTGACCGGATTGGCTCGTATACCGTGAAAGTGAGGGATCAGACCCCCGGTGGTGCTGAAGATTATGTTGACATCGCGGTTTCGAAGAAGAAGGTGACGTTCACAACTCCGGAGACCTGTGCTATCGGGTCGGATCTCATTATCAACGGCACGGCAAATACGGGCAAGGCTCTGGACATTGCGATTGAGGATGTCATTGTGAAGGCCGGTGTGGCAATAGACAGTGAAGGGAAGTTCGAAGTGAAGTTGCCCACGCCAAAAACGTTCGGGACAGGTACCGAGGACGTGATCAAGATACGAGGTTTCATCGCCGAGGACGAGGTGGGATATTCCGAAGGTGATGATGTCTCGGAGTTCAACGATGACGGCTCGACACTGGTCCTCATGGTTTCAGGTGATCTCACGGCGGATTCTTCAGTTTCATTGATCCCACCTGGAGATTTGTTCACGCTCAGCGGCACCGCACAGGGCACGAAGGTGGTGGATATTCTGATTGTGGGGCCTGATGGTGGAAGCGGCCACGGCATGACCCCGATTAATTCCAAGGAGAACGGACTGCCGAGCGGCATGAGCTATGAAGCAGCATCGGTACGCAGCGACACGTCAACGTGGACAATAGATCTGGAGGTCGATGAGGATGCAGACACCGGGCAATACCTCGTGTTCGTGCTCACGCCGGGACGGAACAAGGAGTATGACGGCATCGGTACGGCTGATTTATTGCAGGGTCTCGCGGCCGACTATTTCGGGGGCGATCTGAGCAGGCTGGCAGCGAAGACGCAGGAGCAGATAAAGGCGATTCTGCAGGATGCGACGACCGAAACTCCGGGTACCGACGATTTCATGAAGACGGTGAAGGTCACTGTCGGAAAGGCCGAGTTACTGCTCTATACGCTTGATGATGTCGTGATTGGTGATAATCTCACGGTGCACGGTGCCTCGAACAGAGAGGGGCAGACCGTTATCATCAGGGTGACGGGCCCGCTCACGCTCGGCACAAAGTTCGTCACGGTCGCTGATGGTGCGTTCACGGCAACCTTTAGTACGCTCGAAGCGCTGACCGGAGAGTACACGGTGGAAGCGGACGATGGTGACGGGCATACCGATACGAAGACGGTGAAGATCGTTACGCCGACTCGGACGCATGAAGCGTCGTCTACGACACCTGCTTCTACGAATGAGTCTGCGGTGGCGATGCCTTCACCTGCGTCAGATGCGGAATCGGAGGCAACGCCGACGGCACAACCAGAGACCTCGGAACCGGTACCAGGGTTTGGGGCTCCAACAGTGATACTCGCACTCGTGGCCACTGCTCTGCTTGCCGTACTCGCGCGAAAGCGCCGCGATTAATTCAGTGCCCACGTCTTCGGAGCAGGAAAGCGCCACCAGTGAGTATAAGCAGCACTACAGCGCATTCGAAGCCCGGTGTTTCGGTAATTGCGGGTTCTGGACTTTGCTCAGTTGCGGGCGCTGCAGTTGGTGCTGGTGGCGTCGCGACCGGGCTCGGTATAGGTGTTGCTTCCGGGGCGGGTGCTGATGCAGTGGTAACCGGTGAGGTGACCGAACTGGCAGTGACCGCGAAGAGCGAAAAAACCGGTGTAACCGCCTCGAACACGGTTGTGTTCTCCATCGCAGCGACGTTCGCGGTGGGTAACGCATCCCAGCCATCGCGTTCGTGATAGCTATTTAACGTCACCGAGTCTGCATCAACCTGGTGCTCCTTCATCCACGAGACTGCCACCGTGAACTCGATTCGCCCTGCTATACTCGCGCCCCCCTCATGGTCCTCGGTAATCCTGAGGTAAACGTATGGTAAGCCGGATGGATCAGGTATCCCATAAGGTTTTTCAACGCGTTCCACAACCACTTTTACATCGGTCACGTTGGCATCAGCGATGAGCGCGAGCAGAGAGACGTCCATATCCTGGAAGATCATTGCCACTTCCTTTCCTGGATCCAGCCGCGGAATAATTCGGGTTACCTTCGTTACTGCGGCTGCAGAACCAACGGACGGTGCGGTCGAAGTCGCCGTGGTAGTATCCTCTTTTGCGCTCGAGCCACCACTACCACCGCTACCATCTTCTTCCTCCTCTTGCTCTTCATACGTGACCACGAGGACTGCTGTGGCGGGCATCATGTTATCGCCGTCGTCGCCCTGAACGACCTCGTTGTCCTCAGGTAACAGGTGCTGGGTGACGTCAAGCGCAACTAGACCTTGCTGCGCTTCATCCGCCCCAACTTCCATGGACAGTCCAGGGAGATTCTCCGCGCGCCAGGCGTGAAAGTAGCCGTTGTACAGCCCTTTGCCCAGTTCCCGACCGTTGAATTCGATGAGGTCATCATCGGCATCGTCCGCCCAGGGCGAAATGACGCCGAGTACCGCTTTTTCTACGTCCTGATTTAGATGCTCGCCACTGAATTCCGCGCTGTTCCGGCACGATTCCAGTCCGAGGAACCCGCCATCCGGTCGTATCTCGCGCCCGCCCATAAGGATGTCCGCGCCCTCGGTGATCCAGTATTCGCGTTTTGGTGCTGCGTTGTCCTCATAGACGATGAGCAGAGCTGGCGCGGCGAATGAGTACTCGTCGGTAAAGTCGTCATCGCTCCCATCATTGATATTCTCAACGGTCACAGCGTACGTTCCATTCTCCCGCACGTAATTCGTGAGATCGTAGGCGTACGTGCCCCAGGCGTGAAACCGGAAATTGAAGAAATCGCCCTTGAGGTCGTTATAGCTCGCGTCCAGTCTCAGCTCGGTGGAGGTACCGCCCGGAGTCTGCATCGTGAGACGTATCTTCGGCGCTTTCGGTCTCGAACTCTTGGGATCCGCCCACGTATAATAGAAATACAATCGCGCGAGCTTGGTACTGCCCGGGACCTGCACCTTATAATTGATCTTATACGGCGAGTCATAAACGGTCCCGCTATCTCGCGATTCGTCGCTGCGATAGACCGCATCGCCCGTGGTAATGATCATGCCACCACGTAGTATGTCGTGCGCGTACTCTTCCAGGGGCTGATCAGCCGCGAAACCGTTCCAGACGACTTCCTGCGCCCTTGACAATTCGTTGTTGGACTCGTTGAGCTCCTGCACCGATTCGTCTTCGTCAACCACGGCATTCAGCGTGTAATTCTTATTCGTGTCCGTATAGGCCAGTTTTGCGCCCTTTGTCGTATCCGTCCAGCTCAAGGGATCTTCGCCTTCTGGCGCCCATGCGAATCGAAGCTCGCGCTCCTTACCGGCGCCCAGGTCCGCAATCGTTTCACTTCCGATCAGCTCGCCGTCCGCGTAGAGTGCTACCATACAATCTTCAGCGGTTGTCGTTCCGTTGTTTCGCACCGTGACATTCACGTAATTCCGCAGATTGAAGAACGGATCACCCATGGCGAGGCCATACTCCTCTGACCAGCGGTAGTGGTAGGGCTTGATCGCCGTAACGGTGAGGTCTGGTAGCTCCACACTGTCATCCGGCGACGCTGCGGGATGCTGCGCGAGCACTGGTGCCGAGGAAGCGAGCAAAACGAGAAGTATCATAACTGCTCCTGCGCATACCGGTGCGAGCGTCCCAATCGCTACTCTGCCGCGATGAGCCATCTTCTCACTGGCGTTCATCATCATATAATTTAAAGGCGGGAATTGCCTTATCGTGTTCCCTCCCGTTGATATCGGTAAAGGACGTGCATCTGATGATCCCACGGCCAGCCACCGGCAATTCCGCCTGATGGTGCAGCTGCGGATACGAGCCCGTTCTGATCTCATAGTCGTACGTTTTCCCCTTTTCGAGCGTAAACGGCCCGTCAAAGGTCAGGTTGTGCCAATCGCCCTGGTATCCCTGCCATGAAGCGCTCCTGTCCAGCCCGTTCCCGTAGATCCGCACGTATTCAATATGCCCCCCGGTTCCCGCACAGGGATAGGCGGAGATGGCGTTTAGAGTCAGGTTCGTGGTTACCGCTATGGTACCCCTATGGATTCCCGCGATACTTGGATAAGGGCGTTCTGGCAATCCGGTGTCGAGATCTGGCTTCGCAGTGGGTGATTCTTCAAGTGTCAAGATCGCGAGCGGCGCGTTTATGAACGTATCCTCGCAGCGGCTGTACACGGCACGGTTCTCGGATTCGCTTACATACGGTGTGACGTTCCAACTATTCAGCTCAAAGGTATTGCTGTCCACCAAGCTCGTGTCCAGCGAGTAGCCATTGAATGTCACGCCGGTACTGCAGGGCGGATCATAGGCGGTCAGAAACACCATCGTTAACTGCGCGCTTGTGAGGTGAGCACGGTCCACGGTACCATTAAAGTACGCCGTTCCGGTATTGTGCTCACCAACAGGCGGCCAAACGGGCGCATCATAGTGCAGTGCATCGTTGCCGTCGTTCAGCCAGAACTGGATGGTCTTCGGATCGTCCCCGCCTTCGTAGATCACCACCAGGATAATGCCGTAGACTCGGCCATCGAAGGCGCCGTAAGTTTCATTGATCTTTCGTGCTCGCGCGGTGTTCGCAGCACCTGCGGTTACCAGATCAGTAACGTTGTAGTAGAGCCAGTATTTGCCATGCGTCGTGCACCAAACGTTGGGGTTCGTATCATCCTTACCCTGCAGATGAATCGGTCCGAGGCCGTTGGGATCGCTAACGCCGTTGAAGGTAACGTTAACCCAGCCTTTATAGTTCTCGGTACCACCCCAGAAGCCGGTACACAGGTACGCCCATTGCACGGTGCCGTTTGGTACCACGGAGGCCAACGACATATCTTTTGAGCCGTCCCAGGGTACGTAGTCGATGAACACACCGCCGTTAACCGTGCAGTTCGCTCGCGTCTCCAAAGGCCAGCCGCTGAAGTTGTAATCGGCTGACGCGGGCGTGATTACCACTACCAGTACCAGTGCGATGACGATACCCAGTGCGAGCTGTTTCTTGCGCATTTTGCTTTGAACAGGGATAAAAGCGGGGGGAACTCGTTTCCCCTGAATTTGTTGTCGTGCATGACCTGCGCTATGCATTGCCCTTCTTCCTCCGCGTCAGGTAAGTAAGCGCTACGAGACCTCCGATTGTGAATACCGCTTCGAAACCGGGCTGTTCAGGTGTCGGTGTCGCAGGTGCTGGAGTCGCAGGTGCAGGCGTTGGCGTTGGCACTGGTGTTGGTACCGGCGTTGCTGGCGGTGATGTTGGAGTTGCAGGCGCTGGCGTTACAGGTGCTGCTACTGCACCCGGGTAGTCGTTCGGATCGCTGGAATTAGTTCCCTGGAGCAGCTCCTCAATGTCTGAGTAGCCATCGCCATCAGAGTCTTTCGGGGTTCCGCCACCGCCACCGCGCCGAACCACCGGTGTCGGCGTTGGTGCTGGCTGCTCATATTCCACCACGAGGAACGCAGTACTCGCTTCCATGTAGTCGCCACTGCTCTGGAACCCAGCTTCGTTCGTCGCTGCCATGTACGCCGTCACGTCGCGCTCGTCGATCCCGATCTGCGAAATGCCCGCGTAGTTCCAGACGTCGGTCCAGGTCTGCCCGTTGAAGAGTAGCTCGCCTTCGTCCGGACCCCCACCGGGCGCAACGGTGATCAACCGCGCGCTGCGCACCGTGCTGAGTGCGACCGAGCCGGCAAACGGCGCGTAGGCCGTCGCATCCTCCGGCGTGGTGCATGCGGACGGACCGCCGTAGAGGAGATCAAACCCTTCGTTGAGGGTTATCTTCTTCATCAGCTCGGTTGCATCCTCGTAGATCACGACGAGCACCATGCCACGCAGGGATGGATTACCCGCAACTGGATTCAGGTTCGTCAGGATAGCGGTATTCCCGGCGGTGCTGAAATCGGTGGTGACATCGTAGGCGAGCATACCGTAGGGGTAATCCGAGCTTGCATAGCCTTTGCGGTCGGTGTAAAAGGCATCGCGTGTCTGTGTCATGCCATTGAAATTCAAGCTGACAGTATCAGGCATCACCTGCACCTTTTCCCAGGTGTAGAACACATATAATCTCGCTGCTTCGAGTGACGCCGCGGCTGGGACTAACAGGTCGCTTGCAGTCCAGTTGACCGCATAGGTGGTCCAGGGCGCAGATGACCCGCTCAGATACTGGCTATCGCCGGTCGAGTAGAGCAGGTCGCCCGGGAGCTCGAAGGTCTGCCAGGTGGTGATGTCACTGCCGCCGGTGTACCGTTTACCGTTATAGCCGTTGTTTACGACCGTCTTTTCTAGCTGTAACGTGTTATTCGCCTCATCAGACTCGTTAATATCACCCTCAGCGTCTGCCGTCACCGCTATCGTGACTGCTGTACCAGCAGCACGAATCGTGGGATCGGTAATGCTGACTGTCGTGCTGTTCCCGGCAGCTAGTGACGGCACGGTAACTCGCTCGCTGTAACCATCAACGGCAATCGTTACGTTAAACGCACCGGCCTCTGCATCGCCGGTGTTCGCAATGACCGCCTGGATCTCGTTGCTCTGGTTCGCAAAGAGATACCCGCCGCAGTTCGGGGTGAGAGCCGTAACGAGCAGGTCTGGCCGCTCGTATTCCATCTCCACCACGAGGAACGCATTACTCGCTTCCATGTAATCACCACTGCTCTGGAACCCTGCTTCATTGGTGCTCGCCAGAAGCGCCGTCACGTCACGATCGTCAATACCGATCTGGGAAGTGCCCGCGTAATTCCAGACGTCAGTCCAGGTCTGCCCGTTGAAGAGCAGCTCACCTTCGTTCGGACCCGCACCGGGCGCAACGGTGATCAACCGCGCGCTGCGCACCGAATTGAGCTCTACCGAGCCAGCGAATGGCGCATAGGCCGTTGCTTCCTCGGGTGTCGTGCATGCGGACGCACCGCCATAGAGCAGGTCGAACCCTTCATTGAGGGTTATCTTCTTCATCAGCTCGGTTGCATCCTCGTAGATCACGACGAGCACCATGCCACGCAGGGATGGATTACCCGCAACTGGATTCAGGTTCGTCAGGATAGCGGTATTCCCGGCGGTGCTGAAATCGGTGGTGACAGTGTAGGCGAGCATACCGTAGGGGTAATCCGAGCTTGCATAGCCCTTGCGGTCGGTGAAGAATGCATCCAGTGTCTGAGCATTGCCATTCAAGCTCAGGCTGACAGTATCAGGCATAACCTGCACCTTTTCCCAGGTGTAGAACACATATAATCTCGCTGCCTGGAGTGATGCCGCGGCTGGGACTGGCAGGTCGCTCGCATTCCAGTTGACCGTATACGTGGTCCAGGGCGTCGAGGATCCGCTCAGATACTGGCTATCTCCGGTCGAGTAGAGCAGGTCGCCCGGGAGCTCGAAGGTCTGCCAGGCCGTGATGTCACTGCCGCCGGTGTACCGTTTACCCTTGTAGCCGTTGTTCACGACCGTTTTTTCAAGCTCTAAGGTGTTGTTCGTCTCATCAGACTCGGTAATCTCTGTATCAGCGTCTGCCGTCACCGCTATCGTGACTGTAGTACCAGCAGCACGAATTGTGGGATCGGTAATGCTGACCGTTGTGCTGTTCCCGGCAGCCAGTGACGGCACGGAAACACGCTCGCTGTAGCCGTCAACGGCAATCGTGACGTTAAACGCGCTGGCATCCACATCCCCGACGTTCTCAATCATCGCGCTTAGCTCGTTGCCCTCGTTGGCAAAGAGATACCCGCCGCAATTAGGGGTGATGCTATTGACCACCAGATCAGGCAGTGCCTGTGTAGTTCCGAGTGAGATCACCAACGCGCATACAAAAAATGCGCACACAACACTTCTTTTCTTCCATTTCGTCATTTTAACGTTTCTCCATCTTCCTGGTCGTAAGGAAGGGCCATCTCTTTCCTGCCCACGCAGTGGTTGGGAGGGGCATAAAGGAGGAGGTCGAGGCGCACGCCTTCCCCGCGATTCATATCCTTTTTGTAAGATAGAAAGAAAATTCATGTTACGGTTTATAAGCTTTTCGGTATTTCATCACATTAATGCGCCCGAATCTGTTCATATGACCGGTGTCCTGTTTACTTCTCCTTTATGGGTTACAGGGGCCGTTAGCTGCTGAAGTCAGCCGATGCTCTCGATACGCGGTCGTTGCCATTACCCTGCCATTCGTTCTCGTAACCAGATGGCAGCGATATGTATAGTTATCGAATCCCTCGCCTTCTGACTGGCACTAAAAAGAGCGTCACCGGCACCAGCAGTGCAGGGGATTCCCAGGTCCCGGTGGTGTCCCCGCACTGCTCCGAGATTTGTCATGGCCCGAGGAGAGGATAGGGCGTTATGGTGCCGGTGCGCCTACGAGGGAGGAGGCCCTGGGAGGAATGAGGTGCGGCAGGAGTGAGCTTACGCCACCGCTGCGGTCACACCAGAAGGTGCCATTCTGGCTAGAAGCTTGTTTCATCCTGTTTATCATCTCTCTGCGGCAGGTGTGTGTGGCGCGCGCGTATATCAGCTCGGTGCTTCTTTTTTTCTTCTTCTTGCCGCATCGCCATCGCCGCCTCCATCGGATAGTAGCACCATAACCAATTTTGTTAAAACTAATTCCTATTTAAATAAATTATGGTATTATTAAAACACACGAAAATATAGTTTGTTGTGATGGCACGGGGCGACGGAGGAACGGCGAACTTATTTGAACGTTATACTCAGAGCTGCCGCAACGCCTCCAGCGGGCTCAGTCGCGCCGCACGCAGCGCGGGATACAGTCCGGAAAGAACCGAAAGCACGAGTGCGATAGCGAATCCCGCAACCAGTATGGTGGGTGTCACGATGGTGATGCTCCCTGCTTCCAGATTCGCACCGATGCTCCCGCCGAGCGCGCTGACTAGAAAGGGCTTGCCGACGAGGTCGATGAGTTTGGAGAAGCCAATACCGAGCAGATCGCCGCAAACGCCGCCGATGACACCGATAATCACGCATTCTGCGAGGAAGAGCTTCATGACATCGAAGTCTGACGCGCCAAGCGCCTTCGTGAGCCCGATCTCGCGTGTGCGCTCGAAGACCGAGATGATCATGGTGTTGATCACCATGAGCGCGCCGACGATCAGTGAGATACCGGAGAAGAAGCCCAGCACCAGCGTTACCGCAACCATCAGCCGGTTCACCTCGTCGATCACATCCTGCGCCGAGTGCGCTGAGAGCCCAAGATCTTTTATCAACTCGCGTACAGTAGCGGCAAACGCGGGATCATCTACTTTAACTATCAGCCCGTCATAGGACGCTTTCTCGTCCAGCGCGAGGGCATTCGTGACGGCCATGAGCACGTCGTTATCATGCTCATCGCCCGTCGATGCCAGCGTGCCCATGATCCTAAAGGTCGTCCTTTTGTCCACCGACCGCCCTTCCTCGCCATATAATCTGAGCTTCACCACGAACTCGTCACCCACGTCCCGATCTTCCACCAGTGCCAGACGCCGGGCGACATCATAGCCCAGCACTACCTGGATCGGCGTGGTCGCGGCTTCAGCTTCAGGTTCACTAAACCACGCGCCCTGCGCTATCTGCAACTGCTGCTCATGGATCTGGCGATACTCAGGTGCGATACCTTTGACCGCGAGATACGTGTTATTCTGCGTGACGTACGAATCTTTGACGTACGGTGCTACGAGCGCAACGTGAGGGCTCGATTCAATCGCAGTGATCTTCGAATTGGTGATCAGGGTCACGCTCTCTCCCGATATGCCTGCGGCGACCTCGATCGTGGTAAGATCGTGTGCGGCCTTGATCTGCTCAACGGCCTGTACCCGAATGCCTTCTCCTAATGCGGTCACCCCGATGACTGCCGCGACGCCTATGGCGATCCCGAGCACGATGAGTAACACACGCAGTTTCTTCCGCAGCAACTGCCTGCTTGCCAGCGAGAACAATTCCCTCATGCTCGGTTCTGGATCCTCCCGTCCAGTATCTCCACCACGGTGCTCATGCGCTGCGCCGATGCCAGGTCATGGGTTACCATGATGATGGTCTTGCTCTCTTCGGTGCTCAACCGCTTGAGCAGTTCCAGGATGCTCCGCCCGGTCTTCGAGTCAAGATTGCCCGTGGGCTCATCCGCCAGAATGAGCGCAGGATCGTTTGCCAGCGCACGCGCGATCGCGACCCGCTGCAGTTCACCGCCCGAGAGTTCAGAGGGGAGATGATGCGCACGATGTTCCAACCCCACCAGCGCGAGTAGCCGCTGAGCACGCGCTTTTCGCTCGCTCTTGCTTCTCATGCTTTTTGTGAAATACAGTGGATACTCGACGTTCTCGACCGCGGTCAACGCAGGTATCAAATTGTAGGCCTGGAAGATGAACCCGAGGAAATGCCGCCGTAACTGTACCAGCGACCGTTTATCATAGTAGTCCACGCGCGAGCCTTTCAGATAGACCTCACCGTCTGTGGGCGCGTCAAGACAGCCAACGACATGCAGGAGAGTGGACTTACCGGAACCTGAGGGGCCCACGATCGAGATGAACTCGCCTTCCTCCACGCGCAAGTCCACGCCGTTCAGCGCAACGACCTTCTGCATGCCACTGCCGTACTGCTTCGTTAATGCTCGTGTCTCAACGGTCATCTAATCTATAATGCCCTCCCCTCTCAGCGCTCAACGCTCTGTTCCATCACCAAAATCGCATTCGTCACCATCATATAATCGTGCTGATCCTGAACCGCGACGAAGTTGTTCGAGGCTTTCAAGTACTCGGTCACGTCACGCTGATCAACCCCTATCTGCACGGTATTATCAGCGATATATACGTCATTCCACGCGCCGCCACCAACCCCGAAGAGCAATTTGAGTAACTGCTTCAAGAACGGCAGCTCCTTTAACCAGCCGCTCTCCTCATTGAAGTAAAGTGTATTATGCGCCTTCTCGCCTCCGGAGACATAGCCTCCGGAAGGTACGACCGTGATCAACGTGGCCTTTTCAACGTTATTGACGGCTATCTCGCCATTGAAATAGCTCGTTGAGGTCGCCATCTCCGGCGTGATCCCGTAGTCCGCGTAGATCATGTCACAGCCTTCATTGATCCAGTACTCGATGGAGGGGCAGTTCCGGTCATTTTCCATGCACTCGGCTACCACCAGCAGTCCGATCCCCTGCAGACTGAACGTGCTTCCAGTGGGGTCCGCATTCATCACCGTCACCGCAATGGTATCGCCGTCCTGATTCGTGCTCGCCAGTGTTTGCGTGCATTCGTAGACGGTAACGCCCGAGAAGTAGTCATAGCGACCGACAAAGCCTTTAGTATCTGTGTAGGTAACGGCCGCATTCAGAACACTTTGCTGAGCGCGGAGCTCCAGGGTAGGATACACGCCGACGTTCTCCTTCTGGCTCCAGACCCAGTAGACGTACAGCCGTGCGAGTTTCACCGCTTTACCGGCTACGGCAGAGGTATCGAACGTGACGGTGTAGGTATCATTGTATTCGATCAACCCGCTATAGGTGCTCTCACCGAGCGTGAAGACAACGTCACCATAGCACGCATCATGTGCAACGGTACCCAGCGGCTTATCGCCCGCGTATGAGCCTGAAACTGGCGTGATCGGTACGGCAAGTGCCGTTAAGAGGATGAGTGCTACCAGCAGCGCACTAGAACGCGAAGGTGAGCTCATCGACGTTGTTCTCCCTCCGTGTTTCCTGTAGCTCGTTCCGCTCATCTGCAACTGCCTTTACGGTGTGTGTTCCTTCTGTCACCACGATGGAAAAATCCGTGGTGCGTGTAGTCCCTCCTTCTAATCGCTCTATCGTGATGATCGAGCTCTTCTCATCGTCGATGTAGAGCGCGAGCTCGAAGTCCGCTGCGGGCAGCTCGCCTTTGTTGGTGAGCTCAACAGGAACCGAGTACTTGAGCATATCTCCACCCACGTGCTCCTGTCCTCCAGATTGCTCATCCACGCAGCCGCAAGTCATTAACGCGACGCTGAGTACAGCACCGAGCACGAGCACCAGGGGCAGAGCACACTTCTTTGTTTTTCGGCGGCGCGCGAGGCTAAGAACCGCGACAAGCAGCGCTCCGAGTACTGCGAAGCCCGCTGCAAGCATACCGCTGGCTGCTGTCGCGCCATTCTGCTCACGCACGGGCGTCAAGATCCGGACAGACACGTCAGGGCTGCCACCGATATGGACGTTGGAACGGAACACATTGTTGTTTTCGTTCGATTCCGCGATGGTATTTTTTGTATCCACCAGTGCGGTAAGGGTATGCATACCAGGCGTTGCAGTCCAGGGGACACTCGCCTTTTTGATACCACGGGCATCCATGCGGACAGCACCAGTATAGATCTCAACATCGTCAGCGAACACGTTCAATTGCACGTCGCCTTCGTACAGGCGCCCGTCATTATACACCACCGCCTGCAGCGTATTTGCGCCTTCGGTCAGGGTTGCAACGTCGAGATTGACGGTAACGTCTGGTGTGCTGTGTTCCGCAGTTTTGTACTCGACGGCAAGAACCGTAAGAACGGGGTGCATATAATACTCACCCTCCAGATTACCTGCATCATCCGTCTCTATCATGCCGTCACCGTTGACATCTTTGCCTCTGAGGAACCGGAGCTGATTTTCAGCTTGCGTATACGGGGTCACGTCAAAATGCTTGAGATCCATCCCATAGGTCTCGCCGTCTCCATTATTGGCCACATCATTCCCGCCTATCTCCTGGCCATTAAACATCAGGTAGTCAGGTTCGCCAAGATCACTGGCAAGATAGACCACCGAGACGCGTGCGGCATCAACATTCGCGGGATCAATCGCGCTGCGGAAGTCCACGGATGCGATATTATTGATCGAGGGGGTGGTACCAGCCCAGCCCATCCCGTGCAGGCTTGGATTACCCTCGTAGACCCAGTAGGAGATTGCAGGTGCGGCTTTGTTCTCATAGACTGCAACGAGGATGATGCAGTAGACACGCCCATCCAGTTTACTGCCCTTTTCACCCCGGCTCGTCTCTGCGATACCGGTATTGCGTCCTGGAACAACGTTGTCTGTGACATCGTAATGGACCCAGTAGACGCCGTGGCTCGAGCAATAGACCTGCGCGTTGTCGTCATTGACGCCCTTTAAAGGGGTTTTCCCGAGGTCATGTCCGTTAAAGTTCGTCTGTGTCCAGCCCTCGTAACGCTCCGTACCGCCCCAGACACCGACGTAAAGCCGCGCCCATTTGATCTGAACCCCCGCAGGCAGCTCGAACGTCTGCTCGTATGGTGGGAACCCGAGTCCGCCGCTCTCACCCACGTAGACGCCGCCCTGTAAAGAGCCCTGAGCCGCCAGATCGAGCCGATCGGGATATGGCACGCCGTCAAAAGAATACAGCGCGCCTGCACTCGGGACCAGTATCGTAAGAGCGAGGAGCAGGAGCACACCCATGCCGAGCGTCGTTTTACTGTTCACGTTCACCACCGTTAGTTGTCACATTACCGAGCTTTGTTGTTTAATGTTAATAAAACCTACTGTTTTTATCTTACACTCGCCACGCCCACGGTGGCAAAGCGGCAACTACTACTAAAAGTAGCGTGGCGCGTTTAGCTCACTCGCGCTTCTTCCGTCTGCTGCGCGAGATGGCAAGCATCAGGAGTCCGGAGAGGAGTATCGCCGCTATCAGGATTAGCATAAGCGTCTCAGGCGGCTGAAGAACTTCCAAAACCGGCGCTGGCTCTGGTACCGACGAGGGCGGTGCGGGTTCGATCGTAGGTACAGGCCTTGATTTCGTGACCGGAGGTACAGGTGTCGAGCGCGGAGATTCACCCGATGTCGCCACCACTGGTAGTAGTTCTGCTCTGGGTGCCAGACAGGCGCTACACGTGGGATCAGGATCACAGGGGTTATGGGGGTCCGAGCCGGTGAGATGTTCGTAATGGTCAGAATAGCCGTCACCGTCAGAATCAACGGAGGCGGCAAAAAACTGGCCACCTCCGCCGCTTTCGGGTGACGGCGTCGAAGTGGGCGTGGGTTCAGCGGATGGTAGAACGCTGAATGAGCCATTGGTAATTGAATACGAATGGTTACAGCAGAGCGGAGTCGCATCGGTCATCCTGCACACGGTGATATTCAGCGGAGAAGTAGAATTTACGGGGCCCACTGCGCCCAGCGTGACCTGCGCAAGCACGACGGTACCATTCAATCCGGGGTTTGTAGTCTGAAAGGCCACGATCTTAACGAAGCCTGTCGCAGACTTTTCGAGATTAGTAACAGTTACGTCAAAATCGCCTGCCGTTATCGCGGGTACAGCGACAACCGCGGGATTAAAGGTGAGCTCGAGATCAATGGAACCCAGATCTGCGGCATGATAAATCATCACGGGCACGGCCGTTGCGCCGTTTTGCCCGGCATGGACATTCCCAATGCGCACTGCGGTTAGCCCAACCGAGGGAGAACAGAGCGCCACGACACTGAGCGTTACTGCGACTATAACGGTGTAACTGAAGGTAAGCCGCCTCTGCTTTTTACGGCTGCTTGCTCTTTCGATTTGTGCATCGTTTTTCGACCTGTCGAGCACGGGCATTTCACCATTCCTCGGGCTTCATTTGAGCGCCTCAAAGCCGGATATCTGTGCCAGATGTCTCGCGAGATATAGCGCGTCTGAGATCTCTATCAGCTCGTTCCCGTTCACATCACACACGATCTTCTCGACAGACTCGAACCCGGCGATGTTCGCGAGGTGCCTGGCGAGGTACATGGCGTCCGAGATCTCACACTCGCCGTTCCCGTTCACATCACCGTTGATGAAGACTGTTACGTTACAGATGGCTACATCGCGCGAGCCGAGGTTGTCGGTCACGGTAAGGGTCACGGTATACGTTCCTGCATCAGTGTAACTATGCATCACCGCGGAACCTGTTGCGTTCACGCCGTCCCCGAAGTTCCACTGATACGTCTTTACTGTCCCATCGGGATCGTAGGAGCCCGAGCCGTTGAACTGTACCACATCGTCTACCAGGCATACATGATCGGGACCGGCATCAGCAACAGGTGGCGTATTCACGGTTATGGTACACGTGTCACTGCCGGTAGCGCCGTCATTATCCGTCACCGTCAGGTTCACGACGAAGATCCCGTTTTCGGTGTACCGGTGTGTCACGTTCAGGCCCGTTGCGTTACTCCCATCACCGAAGTCCCAGAAGAAAGCGATGAGTTCGCCGTCGGGATCGTAGGAGCCGGAGGCGTTGAAGCGCACCGTGTCGTTGAGCACGGCGGTCTGATCAGGGCCAGCATCGGCAACCGGTAGGTGATTGGTAGAGAACGTACCGTTCCTCACCGTGCAGGGGAGATCAGCACACTCGGGCGTGGCATCGGTCATCTTCTTCACCGTGAGGTTCAACGGGCTGTAAGCGTCCGCGCCCCCCACCGCAGTGAGTTCGAGCTCTGCGAGCACGACCGTACCATTTAACCCGGGGCTCTCGGCCTGGAAGGCAACGACCTTAACGAAGCCCGTTGCACTCTCCTCGAGATTGATGACCGTCTCGTCGAAATCGCCTGCGGAAGCGTTTGTAACCACGACCACCGAGTGGTTATAGGTGAGTTCGAGATCGATCGAGCCGATTTTTGTCGCGTTACGGATGGTGATCAGTGAAGCGGTAGTTTCACCCTGGCTTGCCTGCGCATCCCCGATATGCACGGTAGCGCTTACCGGCTCATGATACTCAAAGACCGTCCACCACCAGGTATGGCAGACGCTTCCGTTGGCATTACTCGCGACGGCTGAGAGGTTCCAGTACCCGGGAATCGCACTGCTACTCGTATAGCCACAGTACGAAAATGCTGGCACGTTTGCATTGAGCTGCACCACCGTTCCATTGAGACGCCAGGTGATATTCACCGTTTGATTGACCGTGATCGTAAATGTGCGGGTAACTCCCTCATCGTCATAAACGGGCGATGGCGGGGTGGCGGAAACGATCGCGGGCACGATCGTATTCGGCGCACCCGGCGTGGGGCTGGTGAAGATCATGAAGTCTGCGCTATCGTTATTGGTATCCCATCCATCGGGATAGCGGCCTACTGATTGATTCGTCCCGGACGCGGGTGCGTTATCCGTGGGGTCACCATCGTCCCACGTCCCGTAAGTGACGCAGTCGACGGTTGTTGCGGGGTCATTCAAATAGATGACGTCCCCTGCGTTATTCAACTTGTTACTGAACTCGAGCACCAGATAGCCGTGTGCACCGATCGCCTCCCCGGTTAGCTCGATTTTATTGTTTGCGCCGTCTGTAATGGTATACGAGTCAAGAGAGACTGTGCTGGCCGTTGGGTTATAGAGCTCGATCCAATCGGATCCTGCGAAGGGGAGCGGCATGAACTCGTTGATCACGACCCCTGAGCCCACGTCACGGTACTCGTGCAGAGGCACAGCGGTTGTCGGAGCCGGAATCGTGGCCGCCGCTATGGGCGTCTGCTGGACAGGCACCGTAAGCGCACCGTCACCGCCAGCAGCGCCTGCACTGAACGGCGCGGTAAGCAGTGCAACGCAGCAGCAGGATAGCAAAGCCCCAAGCACAACAACAGCTACTGATTTCTTCTTCCCCGCAATTCGCTTTCCCCGCGCTTCTTCCCGCGTCATCTCAAACACCTTTTGTTTACGCATATATAATTCTGATTATTTATCCCTTATATAAACTTAACCTGCATATCTTTGTCCTCGCGGATGCCGCACCCCCGGCTCCGAAGCTAAGAGCTAGGGCAGCAAACATGGAGCATCGATCGAGCGATCGAGACCGGAAGCTTTATTCTGAGTAAAGCGCCTCTTATTCGTGGGAGCGTCGAGGGGAGTAATGGATGTGGACGTGCTCGGGCGCGAGATACATAAAATCGCGCTGCAGAATGCTGTGCGGTATGGCAGATCGCCGAAGCGTGACGTCGTGCTGAAGCGTATACTTGCGGAGCACCCGGAGCTGCGAAGTGAAGCGAAAGCGGTCGCAGCACTGGTGCAGGGGGCGATCGAGCGGATCGAATCGCTGAGCAGCGAGGAGCGCGCGAGCGAACTGGCAACACTCGCGCCTGAGTTATTAGCCGAGCTGGAGGCAAAGGCGCTCGAGCCGAAGCGTGAACCATCAGGTTTACCGGAACTGCCGCTTGCGCGAGGTGAGCAGGTAGTGATGCGATTCGCGCCCAATCCGAACGGCGCGGCAACACTCGGCAGTGCTCGCGGTATCATTATCAACTCGGAGTATGCCCGGCGATACGGTGGTAAATTCATACTCCGGTTCGATGACACCGATCCTGTTCTGAAGCGGCCGTTATTGGATGCGTATATCTGGTATCTCGAGGATTGCGCGTGGCTCGATGCGGAACCTGACGAACTGGTAATCGCATCGGAACGTATCGATCTGTATTACCGGTACGCGGAAGAACTGATCGAACGGGGCGCGGCCTACATCTGCTTCTGCCCCGCGGAGACCTTTAAGGAGTATAAGGATCACAGGACACCCTGCCCATGTAGAACGGCGAGTATTGAAGCGACCAGGCGGTACTGGCAGAAGATGCTGAGCGGCGGGTACGAGGAGAAGGCGGCGGTGCTCAGGATAAAAACTGATATGACCCATCCGGATCCTGCGTTACGCGATTGGGTCGCTTTTCGCGTCTTGAAACGCGATCACCCTCGTGTTGGCGAGCGGTACATGGTGTGGCCGATGCTGGATTTTGAATCGGCGATCGAAGACCATGTACTCGGCATCACGCACATCATTCGGGGCAAGGACCTCATGAAATCGGAGCAGCGGCAGCGATACCTCTACGAGTACTTCGGCTGGACGTACCCGCGCACCATGCTCTGGGGCAAGATAAAAATGCAGGAATTCGGTAAATTCAGCACCTCAGAGCTCAGGAAAGCGATCGAGCGCGGCGAGTACAAGGGTTGGGACGATCCGCGACTACCCACACTCAGAGCACTCTGGCGACGCGGTTTTCAGCCCGAGGCGATCCGCAAGTTCTTCATATCGATCGGTGTGACGCAGACAGACATCGCGGTGAGCATGAAGAACCTGTATGCGGAGAATCGAAAGCTGATCGATCCGAAAGCGCCTCGCTACTTCTTCGTCCGCAATCCCGTAGCGGTCGAGTTGAAAGGGTTCGATTACCGAATCGTAAAGGCCTTAAAGCATCCTGAGGGCACGGAGTACCGGGAGATACCGACGGGTAATGCCGTGTATCTCGCAGACACGGATGTGGCGAAGTTGCAGCCAGGGCAGCACGTTCGGCTGAAATACCTCTGCACGATCGAAGTTGAGCGTGTTACGCCGTTGCAAGCGCGAGTCGTAGCGGAAGCGACACAACCCGCTCCAGCGGGCATGCCGGTCATCCAGTGGGTACCGACGAACGGGATAATTGTCAGGGTGAAGCGGCCTGATGGCATGGATGAGGGCCTGGGCGAGTTATTGATCGCGGACGAACGTGATACCGTAGTGCAGTTCGAGCGCTACGGGTTCGTGCGCATCGATGCCGTGGCAGAAACGGAAAAGGGGATCGAAGTAGTTGCGTATTTCACGCACTGACCTTTTTTGAAAAAAGTTCATTCGAAGGACTCACAGCAAATTCCCTTCACTACCGTCGAGTAACTCGGATCATCGTTACCTGCTACTGCGAGCTACGCGGTGTTGAGAGACTGCGGCGGCGCGGGGGGAAAAACAGAAGGTTTTTTATTTTGGTGCGGCCAACGATAAAACCGTGATTTCTATGGACGTAGTAAAGATTGGATTTGCGAAATTAGGGAATATCGGGATTTCACGCATAGCGGATCTGCTGCTGGACGAGCGAGCTGACCGGGAGGACATCGACGTGCGCGTATTGGGCACGGGCGCGAAGATGACGCCGGAAGCAGCACCAGACGTTGCTCGCTTACTCGACTGGGGGCCGGATCTGGTCCTGGTGCTCAGCCCGAATGCGGCACTCCCGGGCCCGAAGAAAGCGCGTGAGATGGCGAAGGAGAAGGGCATACCCTGTATCGTGGTCTCGGACGCGCCGGCGCTGAAGGCCAAGGATAAGTTGAAGGAGGACGGTTTCGGATTCATCATCATTCCGGGCGATCCGATGATCGGTGCGCGCCGCGAGTTCCTCGATCCGGTAGAGATGAGCATCTTCAACGTCGACGTGATGTCCGTGCTCTCGGCTACTGGTGTGGTGAAGCTGGTCGCGGATGAGATCGACCGTGTAATCAAGGAGATCCGGGCCGGTGGCGCGGTGACTCTGCCACAGATCGTGGCAACGGCCGAGAAAGCAGTTGCAGCCGCAGGCTTCACGAACCCGTATGCGAAGGCGAAGGCCATCGCCGCTTACAGCATGGCGGAGAAGGTGGCGGAGCTGGACGTAAAGGGCTGTTTCATGATGAAGGAGCCTGAGAAGTACGTACCCATCGTCGCCGCGGCGCACGAGCTGCTTGGTGAAGCGGCGAAGCTCGCGAAGGAAGCACGTGAGATCGAGAAGTACACCGATAGCCTGTTAAGGATGCCGCATGCGAGAACGGGCGAAGTCTTGAGTAAGCGGAAATTGATGGAGAAGCCGAGCGCGTAACTA
>JBNGDK010000014.1:25640-41398 GCA_049975405.1 Candidatus Methanospirareceae archaeon | reverse complement strand
TGCTCGTTCTCCCGTTTCCGGATGGTAATAGACGCAAGCTCATCGAACTTCGTAATCCCGTCAGGTAGTTTCAAGGTTGGTTGTTCTCACCCGCTTTCGGCGCCTCGTTCACCACACGCCAGCGGAGCAGTATGCCCTCATCCAGCTTCTCCGTGCGTATGAGCTGCAGCTTCAGCAGTGCTTCTGGGGTATCAAAGCCAAAGCCGTCCACGAGCGTCGGCGCGCTTTCGCCACCGATCACCACGTTCCCGACAAAGGTGTAAATCTCATCAACGAGCCCCTGGGAGAGGAGCGACCAGTTGAGCCGTGCACCACCCTCCACCATGACCTTCCGAACACCGCGGAGCGCCAGATCGTGGAGCAGCCGCTTCAGGTCCACGTCAGTCTGACCGCAGACGAGCACCTCCGCTTTCTCGCCCAGGCGCCCAATATCTTCCACAATCGCCTGTTCGGAGACAGCAATGATCCGCTTGCCCTCACCCTTGTGCAGGACTTCAGCGTTACTGGGTGTTCGGGCCTTACTGTCCACCACGATTCGCCACGGGTTCTCATCCATACCCGCACGTTTTCGTTGCTCACGCCGTTTCGGTGACTTCACCGTTAACGAAGGATCATCCGCTAATACCGTGCCAATACCCACCATGAGTGCGTCACTCTCGGCACGCAGCGCGTCAACGCGATCGAAATCTTTGATGCCACTGATTCGCGTTTGCGTTCGCTGTATGGTAGCGATCTTGCCGTCCGCACTCATCGCAGCATTAATAAAGACAAAGGGCTTCTCAAGTTGCTCCTGTTCGTGCTGCGCCGCTTCCGCTTCGCCCGGTGCCGGCTCCTGCTCCGTATAGTAGTCCTCCAGAGGTATGATCTTTACCATTGCTACCAGGACGCTCTTCGGTTTACCCGAATGTTCAATGTTTATATCGCTCGTGTACAAATAAAAACACACACGGGTGATTCTGATGATTACTCAGGATGAGATAGGTGGGGTTTTAGCTGAATATAACGCGAACGAGCTAACAATTGGCATTCTCGGGTCTCATTCCGCACTGGATATCTGCCGTGGCGCGAAGGATCTGGGGTTCAAGACGCTCGTCGTGTGCCAGAAGGGCAGAGATAAAACATACGATCGGTATTTTCGCACGCAGGGCGCGCTCGGTGTGGTTGACGAGACCATTATCCTCGACCAGTTCACGGAGATCACGGAAGAGCGTGTGCAGCGGCAGATGCGTGCGAAGAACGTTATTTTCATCCCGCATCGCTCATTTGAGGTGTATGTTGGGTTTGATCGCATAGAGGATGAGTTTCTACTGCCCCTGTTCGGCTCGCGGCGTATGCTCAGGGCAGAGGAGCGCGATGCGGACAGAAACCAGTATTACCTGATGGAGAAGGGCGGAATCCCGTATCCACGCGTTTATAAGCGCCCTGAAGAGATCGACCGGCTGGTACTCGTGAAGGCGCCCGAGGCGCAGCGGACGTACGAACGCGCGTTCTTCTTCGCCGCGTCGCCCGATGAGTTCTACAAGAATTCACAGGAGATGATCCGTGCCGGTAAGATAACGGAAGCAGGCTTGAAGAAGGCGGTGATCGAGGAATTCGTCATGGGCGCCCAGTCGAACTTCAATTATTTCTATTCGGTCCTGGACGATCGGCTCGAGCTGCTGGGTACTGATACGCGACGACAGACGAACCTGGACGGTATTCTGCGGTTACCTGCCCCGCAGCAGCTCGAAGCGCTCAAGTATCTGGACGTCAAGGCCATCGAAGCTGGACATATCGCCTGCACGGTCAAGGAATCGCTCTTAGAGCAGATCTTCGCGCTGGGTGAGCAGTTCGTGCGCGTCGCGAAGGATGAGTATCCACCGGGTATCATCGGCCCCTTTGCCCTGCAAGGTACCTTTACGCCCGGGCCGCCAAAGGAGACCGCGGTCATCTTTGATATCTCTATGCGCGTGCAGGGCTCGCCCGGAACACGATTTACGCCCTATTCGGGCTATCTCTACGGTGAATCGCTCTCGGTCGGCAAGCGGGTGGCGCTGGAGCTCAAGAAGGCCAGTGAATCGGGTCGCCTGGCGGAGACGGTGACGTAATCTAACCAGTACGAGATGATCACACCAGATGAGATTCAGTGCGTTCTGGCTGGCTATGCGCGAGATGAGCTGACGGTCGCCACCGTCGGGAGCCATACCGCGCTCCAGATCCTCAAAGGTGCACATGATGAAGGCTTCAGAAATCTCGCGATCTGCCGGCACGGCACGGAGCAGGTCTACCAGCAGTTCGGCGTGGCGGATGAGATCCTCACCGTCGCGCAGTACCAGAACCTTATGGATACTGCGTTTCAGCAGCAGCTCATCGCTCGAAACGCCATTCTCATCCCGCACGGGTCCTTTGTCGAATACCTCTCGCCCCGCCGGATCGAGGACGAGCTCGCGGTGCCCCTGTTCGGCAACCGCGCGGTTCTGGAATGGGAATCTGATCGTGCAAAAGAGCGTGAATGGCTGCTCAACGCTGGTCTGAGATTACCGCTGGAATTCACGGACCCTGAGGAGATCGACCGGCTGGTGCTCGTGAAATTCCCCGGTGCGAAGGGCGGCCGCGGCTATTTCCTGGCGAGCAGTCCAACCGAATTCGCGCAGAAGCTCGAGCTCCTGAACCTGAGCGATAAAGCGCAGTTCACGATCCAGGAATTTGTGATCGGCACGCGGTTCTACCCCCATTATTTCTACTCACCGCTGCAGAACCGCCTGGAGCTGCTCAGTATGGACATCCGGTACGAGTCCAATATTGACGGGCTTGCACGGCTTGGCGCACTCGTGCAGGATCGTCTGCCAGAGCCTTCGTTCGTCGTTACCGGTAACCTCCCGGTTGTCGCGCGCGAGTCACTGCTCCCGAAGATCCTGAAGATCGGTGAGGACGTCGTTAGGACTTCTCAGGAGCTCTTCAGCCCGGGTCTTATCGGCCCGTTCTGTGTCGAGACCATCTGTACCGACGAGCTGGAGTTCATCGCGTTCGAGATCTCCGCCCGGATCGTTGCGGGCACCAACCTGTACATCAATGGCTCACCCTATTCGCACCTTTTCTACGACGAGCCCATGAGTACGGGCAGGCGCATCGCACGAGAGCTTAAGGATGCTGCTGAGCTGGATGCGCTCGACCGCGTTGTCTACTAGCCGCTCTGGCGTCCGCGGAAACTTAATAGTTTGGAAAGCCAACGGTTAGTTAGCTAACGGAGCGAACAGCGGGGGTAGCCGAGCATGGCCAAAGGCGCAGGACTTAAGATCCTGTTCCGCAGGGATACGTGGGTTCGAATCCCACCCCCCGCATGACAGGCAGTCCGGGAGATAAGTAGCGGCGAACGAGTTGCAGGCGGCGAGCATGCTCACGTGGCTATAGAATGAGCTACCTCGTATCGGCTGATTCGTGACGATAGTCAATCAGTAAAGAAGTGGTTACTGATGTTGCAGGAGTACTCTATTTCAGGAGCTTCTTCAGTAGACCGGTGAGACCGCCGCTCTCCTCCTGCTTACCCATGAATTCCTCTGCCATACTAGCTACCTCAGGCGAAGACTTCAGAGCCAGCTTGGATTCCTCCTCGAGGAGGTTGGTGAGCCCTGCACTATCCATTTTCTGCTGGGTAAACTTCTTACCCACGTAGCTCATGAGCATGGGTGCCGCGATTGCCAGCACCTTGCCAACCACTGCAGGCGGCAATCCGGTCTTTTGAGCAATGGCGTTCTGGATCGGTTCCAGCTGACTGCCCAGCAGGCTGTTCAACATGCCACCACCGCCAGCAGCCGCCGAACTGCCAAGAAAACCGCTGAGGTTCGCCATGGGATCGCTGCCACCTGTCTGCGCCATCATGTTGGTCAGCATATCCATACCACCCTTCTGAGACGCAGTATTCGACATAGAGCCGAGCAGCATGGGCAAGCCCATGCCGAGAGCTGATTTGACTGCAGTTTCATCGCCGCCGACCGAGTTGGTGATGGCAGAGAGGTTATCACCTGATGACACCTGGGTCATCATAGTTTCAATTAGAGAGGCCATAATTAAAACAAGGTAATTAATATTTAAATGTTGCGTTTTTGTGTGTGTGAACTCTCGCTTAATAAGCGGCTTTTAGCTACTATTTGTGTTCACATAACCGCTTGATCACCGTAACGACGCTAAATACGGAAAGCAGTTCAAGGGCATCTGTGCGTGTCCCGAGCCCGGTCAGTGGCGTTGGCAGCCATTCCTGGTTACATCATGATGATATCTGCGCAACGTGCACAAGCCGCTCATTTGCGCAGTATTCAATCAACTGCGTACGTTTCGTACCTCACCGCTCTCTGACTCTGAGCACTGCCCCTCGAGAATAAGCCCGTCTATGACCTCACCCACCCAGGTCTCCGGGAATCCTTGATCGCACCTCAATCGGTCGAGCAACTTTGACCGATCCAACCCACTCTTGCCCGCTTTCGTGAGCTGCTCCACGACGAGCGCTCGCGTTTGTGTCCGATAATGAGACATAAGGCCGTTGACCGCGGTAATCGCCGTGCCTGCTAGCGCGTCCAGTCGCTCATTGTCCAGCGCGTAATGCTCTCGCAGGTGCGCAATCGGCACGCCCGTAACAGAGCCCGGGTCGCTCAAACGGATCCGGAGCTGCTCGATACGCTCCATCGTTCGCATCGCAGTCGTGAGCAGCCAGGCCGCACGTGCACGGTTCTCGACGAACCCGAGCGCTTCGGCCAGAATCAGCGCGCGTTTGCGGGCATCGGCGCCTGCTCGCACCCTGACGACGGCCCCGACGACCGCGAGATATCGCTCTGCTTTGGCACCTTCTGTCGCTGGTTCCGCGGGATAAAGGCCCTGTGGCGCGAACACGGGCACCGAAGCGGTAGTGTCGTTGAGCTGTATCCGAACGACGTTGCCCCGTGTCTCCACCGATTCTATCGCGCCTACTGCATAGAGACGTGGACAGCGTGCACCCGTGGGTGTTATGAGCGTTGTAACTCCGGCTGCCTCGATGACGAGGTCACTGTGCAAGAATTCCGCCAGGAACACCCTGCAGGCGGGAATCAACGTACGCGCGCGCTTTGGTTCCTCCATGGTGTTATGTGTGTGCGTGCATGCATACATACCTACCGGTCTACCCTACGGACTGCCGTGCGGTGCCATGCCAGGACGTGGCGGAAGTTACAATACGGTTCGATAGCTATTAAATCAGACGATAATAAGACCGCCGTAACCGACGACGCTGGACCGCTCGCCGGTGACGTCTCCGCTCGTCATGTAGGTGGTCATGAGGCCTTTGGTCGCTCCGAGCTGTCTGGCTGCCTGCAGCATCGCACCGATCGGCGCAATGCCACACGCGGTCACGTTCCGTTCGTACACGCGTTTGAAGAACTTTGGCACGTCCAGCTCCTTGATCGCTTCAATTACGTACTCGTCCTTATCCCGCGCGATCCGTTCGGGCTCGTAATGCGTGAAATCCGATGAGGCAATGATGATCACACGCTTATTGTACCCGGCAATCGTGCTGGCCAGGTCGTCCCCGATCTCACGCGCCGTTTCCTCGTCATTCAGCCCGATGCTGATCGGGACGATGCGGAAGGATTTCTTGAAGCAGAACTGGAGGAACGGGAGCTGAAGCTCGATGGAATGCTCATACATATGCGCCGTCTCGTCCACATCAATGATTCGTTTCGGGAGCGCCTCAACGAACGCTTCATCAGTCTCAACCACGCCCAGGGGCGTCTCCCAGGGCTCTGCAGACGCCGCTATGAGTGAGCCAATACCCTGATGGTTGATGCCGAGGATAACAAAGGTATCCGCATGCGGCAGCCGGGCATACACACTTGCTGCTACACGGCCCGAATACATATAGCCCGCATGGGGCACGACAGCACCACGTACCTGCTCATGCTCTGCACGCGGGAAGTCCGCGAAGAAGCCCTGAAGCTGCCGTTCCAATCGGTTTGCATCTCCTTCGTACCAGGAACCAGCTACTACTGCCTTTCTCATCTCCTGCCCTCCTGAAGGAGGCATTAGCATTACAGGGTAGCTTCAAAATCTTCCGCAGTGAACGGAAAAGCGAATTGGTCTTCCTTGCCTTCACGCCGATACCGCTCGCGCAGCATCTCGCGCGCCAGCAGCCAGTAAACGGTGGCCAGCGCCTTCCTGCCCTTGTTGTTCGTCGGGATGATCAGATCGATATTCGAGGTCGAATTGTTCGCGTCACAGAGCGCGACGATCGGGATACCGTTGCTCACTGCCTCTTTTAAGGCCTGCTCATCAGTCATCGGATCGGTCACGATCAGAACAGCGGGCTCGACGAAGTGCGCACTATCCGGGTTGGTTAACGTACCGGGAATGAACCGCTCGACATTTGCCACTGCTCCCGTCACTTCCGCGAACATCTTCACTGGCTGATGGCCGTATTCACGCGCGGCAACCGCAAGAATCGTTTTCGAGTCGTAATTCGCCAGGAATTTCGCCGCACGACGCAGCCGCTCATCCATCTGCCTGATATCCAGAAGATACAGGCCGTCCGACCGCGCCTGGTAAATGAACCGCTTCATGTCGCCGGTCTTCTGCTGCGTGCCGATGTGTATGCCGCTTGCCAGGTAATCAGTGCTCGGTATGAGTGTCTCCTCTTTCTCCCTCTCCGCTGCCATGCTCGTAGATACCTCGAGTATTAAGTATCAGGTTACGAATATATAAACATGGGTGGCGACGAGGAGAATGAGACAGTAACGAAACGAATAGAGGAGTTACGAGAGCTGATTCGCTATCACAATTATCGCTATTATGTCCTGGATGCGCCGGAGATTTCGGATGCCGAATATGACCGTTTGTTCGCCGAGCTGGTAGAGCTGGAGCGCGGGCACCCCGAGCTGATTACGCCCGATTCACCCACGCAACGGATCGGTGCGAAGCCCTTAGAGGAGTTCGGCACGTACGAGCACCGCATCCCGATGCTCAGCTTGACCAGTGTCACGGCCGAAGCGGACGTCCGGGACTTCGATGACCGAGTGCGCCGGCTTTTGGGGCCTGAGTCGGTGATCGAGTACGTGGTGGAGCCGAAGATTGATGGCCTGGCGATGGAGCTGGTCTACGAACATGGCAGCTTCGCTGTCGGCAGCACCCGTGGTGACGGGTATACCGGCGAGGAGATTACCCAGAATCTACGGACGATTAAGTCGATCCCGCTTCGCATCCGTGCTGATACGCCTGAAAACGCACCGCCCGCCTTGATCGAGGTTCGAGGCGAGGTTTACATGCCGCTCAGTAAATTCAAAGCGCTGAACGCGAAATTGGGCGAACGCGGTGAGAAGATGTTCGCCAATCCCCGTAATGCTGCTGCAGGCTCGGTACGGCAGCTCGATCCGAAGGTCACGGCCGCTCGACCGCTCGACTTCTTCGCCTACGGGATCGGTCGTCTGGAAGGCAGGACTGTTTCCTCACAGAACGAAATCCTGGAGTATTTGCAACAAATCGGCTTTAGAGTAAACCCCTTGATTCGGCGGCTCATGGATATTGACGCCGTGATCCAGTATCATGACATCGTGCAGCAGCAGCGTGACGAGCTTGATTACGAGATTGACGGCGTCGTTGTGAAGGTGAACAACATCGCGCAGCAGGAGCTGCTGGGCACCATTTCACGGAGTCCGCGCTGGGCAATCGCCTACAAATTCCCCGCGCGTGAGGAATTCACACGGGTGAACGATATCATCGTGCAGGTGGGACGGACCGGTGCACTTACGCCCGTTGCGATCCTTGCGCCCGTGCAGATCGCAGGCGTGACGGTGAGCCGGGCGACGCTCCATAACGAGGACGAGCTCAGGAGAAAGGATGTGCGGATCGGCGATACCGTTGTGGTCGAGCGGGCAGGCGATGTGATCCCCGAAGTGGTGAGCGTGATCACTTCGAAGCGAACCGGAGCGGAGAAGGAGTTCCAGATGCCTCTGAAATGCCCGGTCTGCGGCTCGGACGTGATCAAGGAAGGGCCGATTGCACGCTGCATCGGTGTCGCCTGCCGTGCCCAGCTAAAAGAGCGCATCAAGCATTTCGCATCGCTTCGTGCGCTGAACATCGAGGGGCTGGGCGAGAAGGTAATCGAGCAACTGGTGGATCGCGGCATGGTCGCCGATCCCGCGGATCTCTTCTTCTTAACGAAACGCGAACTCGCGCGCCTGGAGCGAATGGGCGAGAAATCCGCCCAGAATATCAGGGATGCACTCGACCGGAGCAAGCACACGAGTTTCGCACGACTCCTCCACGCGTTAGGGATACGGCACGTGGGTGAACATACCGCGTCGCTACTCGCTGAGCAGTTCAGCAATCTAGAAGCGTTGCGGAACGCCACGTATGACGACCTGACCGGCATACCTGAGATCGGCCCGGAGGTGGCGAAGAGCATGCTCCTGTTCTTCGCACAGGAGAGCACCAAAGAATTGTTGCAGAAACTGGAGCGCGCAGGTGTGGAGTACGAGACAGAAGTAGCCGCGGCTGTGGCGGCTGGTCCGGCACCAGCGGCACTGAAAGGGAAGACTTTCGTCTTCACGGGTCGCATATCCATGCCCCGTGAGGAAGCAAAGGAGCTCGTCGAGCGCCTGGGCGGCAAGGTGGTCTCGAGCGTCTCGAAACGGACGGATTACGTGGTGGCTGGAGAAGATCCTGGCTCGAAATACAAACAGGCGCAGAAGCTCGGCGTGCATATACTCGACGAGCAGGCGTTCAGAGCGCTGATGGAAGGTGCCGTCTGAATGTTAGTTGCCCCTTCGAGCAGTGGTTGGACGTACCAGATCGCTTAACCACGGGTTCAGCCGTTACTCGCGCTAAACGCGATGGTCGCTAAGAGCTCATCGAGCGGTATCAACGGATGCAGCGCGGTGCAGAGTTTGAGGTCCGTCTCACCCTCGCGCACCATGACCCGCGCATACCGATCCCGATCGGAAGGTGTCGCCTCACGCTGCATCTTCCGTCGTACTGCCTCATGGAACTCGAGCAGCAGCTCCCTGCCCTCCACGCGCTCCACACGCATCAAGAATTCCAACCGTGCCCGCACATCCGTATAGCGGCCTCGTAGCGCGGACTCAAGCAACTCCTCGGCTTGCTGGCGCTGAAAAAACACGTTCTCCGCAACCGCTGCTATTCGGGTCGCATCGATGATTACCGGCGTTTCCGGTGCTGTTCCTACCGTCGCGGCTTCCAGAATCAAGATGGCCGCACGCGCATCGCCCCGTGCGTAATCGCCGAGAGCCGCCAGACCCTGCGCGGTAAGGGCCAATCCTGCCCGCTCGGCAACCACCTGGAGTAGCTGATCCAGCGCGCCCGTTTGCTCGAGCGAGCGAAAGTGCAGATTCAGGCAGCGTGACCGTACGGCAGGAATGATGCTCGCCGGTTTCGTGGTGGCGAAGATGAACCGGCAGGTTCTGTTGCTCCGTTCCATGATCCGCCGCAATGCGTGCTGCGCATTCCAGGGCAGCAAGTCAGCGTTACTGAAATACATGAGCTTGAAGGATGCGTTGATCGGTGCCAGCGCGGCGTATTCTCGGATCTTCTCCTTAAACATAACGATCGCGGATTTCTGCTCGTTATAAAAGAGCTTGAACTGCTTGTTCTCCTTTAACCATTTCTTGCCCTGCTCCACAAAATCCGCGGTCTCTATGTGCATGAGGTTTTCGCGGTAAAACTCACCGTAGAGCGCCTTCGCCAGCGCGTAGACGACCGAGGTCTTGCCTGTGCCTGGTGGGCCCCAGAGCAGGAGGTTCGGCACCGTCCGCTCCTTGACAAAGCCCTGCAGCCGCTTTACCACCTCATCATGCCCCAGGATCTCGTCCAATCGGTTCGGTCTGTATTCCTCGGTCCACATCTCACCGGCTCTTTTACTCGATCGTTTACGCTGCATAAAGAGGGCTACGCAGCAGACTACCACGCACCGCCAGCCAGCAGCCACTACCTGCCCTTTACCTTCTTCCGCTCTTCAAGTCGTGTCGCGCGATCCAGAGCGATCGCCAGGGCCTTGAAAATCGCCTCGATCTTATGGTGCTCGTTCTCGCCTCGCGCGGAGATATGGATGGTGAAGCTCGCGTGCGTGGCAAAGGTCGTGATGAAATGGGGGATGTTCTCAGTGCTGATATCCTCCACCAGTTCTTTCCCGAAATCTGCTTCAAATACCGTATAACCACGTCCAACGCCACCGATTCCGCCGAGATCCACGGCACACTGCGCAAGCGATTCGTCCATAGGCACAGTGGCAGACCCAAATCGCACGATCGCCGCGCGTTCCGCTGATTCAGCAGTACCCAGGGCCTTCTTGAACGCTTCGCCCAGGACGATACCGATATCCTCGATGATATGGTGGCTCAAGTCGCCCTCGGCCTTCACTACCAGGTCAAAGAACCCGTGCTTCGCGAAAGTCGCGAGCATGTGGTCGAAGAATTTGATCGTCGTGCTGATCTCGCTCGTGCCCGTGCCGTCAAGGTTCAAGTCCACCCCGACACTCGTCTCCTTCGTGCTCCGTTTCAAACCTGCAGTTCTCATTCTCGCCCAACCAAATCCCGCGTATCGAAGAAAGCGCCACCGGAGGGACGTGCTGACCACTCCAGACGCTCTAAACGCTCTCCGTTTGCTAATAGGGAGAGACTTATATATAAAAATAGCGATTTAATCCTAGTGAAGCTATGGACGAGGCGACGTATCTGCGTAGCGGAAAAGCGAAGGACATGTATCAACGGCCGAATGGCGATATCGTCTTCGTCTTCACCGATCGTGTAACGGCCTTCGACGGGCTGAAGAAAGCGGAATATACCGCTAAAGGCGCAATCTGCTGCAAGCTTTCCTGCTTCTGGTTCAAGAAGCTCAAAGCCGCGGGGATAAAAACACACTTCCTGGAATTCCTGCCCCCGAACATGCTCGTGGCTCAGGATCTCAACATTCTGCCCGTGGAGGTCATCGCCCGGAACTACCTCTACGGCTCGCTCTGGCGACGCTATCAGCGCGGTGAGGTGGAGATCAGCACTGAGTTCGTTCCTGAAGGCGCGAAGGTGACAGAAGGGGCGCCACTCGCCCGAAGTTATGTGGAATTCACCACCAAGTTTGAGCAAGTTGATCGCCCGGTAACTGAGGATGAGCTCGTCGCGAACGGGTGGATGGATCACACTGAGATCGAGTTCATCACGGCTTCGACGCGGCGCATCGGCGAGCTCATGAGCGCCTATCTGAGCACCAAGGGTGTCATACTGGCCGATTTCAAGCTCGAGTACGGACGCTGCAAGAAGTGCGGTGAGATCATACTCGGCGACGAGGTGGGCACACCGGATGTCTGCAGGTTCTGGGATAAACAGGCTTACGAGACACGCGGCGAGATCAGAAGCCTGGATAAAGATGTGTTCAGGCAGGGAAAGGGCGATCTCTCTGAGGTCTACCGGGCAATATACACGCGAATAGTAGAATAAATAAATAGCCTCCGCACGCAGTGCCTTCCTTTTAGCAGCAAACGTCACCCTGTGTGTATCGTCATGCGGACATAAATAAGCGCCGTAGTAATAATGAGGCACGCGCCATGAACCAGATCTACCTTCTCTATCATGGGTCGATTGGCGAGCTGATAGCAGAGCATCTAGCTGCAAGCGAGTTCGCCGACCGGATCGTTGGCATCTACGACCTTGGCGTAGCCACGGTATCACTCGACGATCCTGAGCGTGACCTCCCGGCTGATCTGCCCCTCTGCGCCGCTGATCTCCTCCTGGTGCTGGGAATACTCCCGAAGGCCGGTGACCTCGTTCCGATCATCGCGGAGAAACTGGGGGTCAAAGCGGTCCTCTGGGCTATTGATGATCCCAACTTGATTCCTGAGGGGAAATATTCCATTACCGATGAACTCAAGAAGAAGGGCATCCACCTCGAATTCCTGGAGCCGTTCTGCACCCTGGAGTCGAGCGAGCACCAGGAGATACAGGCGTTTGCCACGCTGTTCGGTAAACCTGAACTGACGGTACGCGTGAATCCGAAGACGATGATCATTGAGAGCGTGAAGGTGGTGCGTGACACGCCCTGTGGATCAGCGTCGAAGGTGGCGGCGAAGCTAATCGGCATGTCGTACACGGACCCGAAGTTCGAGGAGCAGGTGCTGCAACTGCACGATAATGAGTGCGTCGCGTACATGGGCCCTGAACGGCCGATCATGCAAGAAGCGGGGAAACTGCTGCTGGAGGCGCTGAAGGCTGCGTTACCGTAACGCAGGCCACAAAAACAGAATGAACGGGAAAGAAGCGGCTGCTTCGTGCTTTTACCGCTCGTTCACGGATGACGGATTCTGCCAAAGGTTCGTGCTCGGATAGAAAGAGAAAAAATTGTTTGTGCCTTATTTATATACTTACGGTAAATAGTATCATAGATGGGGGAAGCTGACGCGGATGGTGACGACTGATGGTGCGGGGGAACCACGGCACGACCGCGGCATGAGCGGTAAATCGCCCCGATTCTGACCACCGGTTGCGCATTCTTTCCCCGAACCATGAATAAGGAAGGTGTTGGTGGAACTATGAGTACGAAAGTAAGGGTATCCTTTCCAGTAAACGAGAAGACCATAGCGGTGGAAAAGGAAATCAGCGAGCTGGAGAATATAAGTCAGACGATTAACGATTTACTCGCAGAGATAGGTCCTCTGAGCGGGCTCGGTAAGGCAACATCGCAACAACTGCGTGCAGTATATGGAAAAGCGCTGGAGAGAGGTTGGGAGAGAGAGCGCATACAAAGATTTTTGGAAGAGAGATTCGGAACAAGCGATGAGAATGAAATCATAGGTAAAGTAGATAAAGAGAGGCTATCAAGCTTAATTGATGAGATCGGTGGTGCGATAGAGACACCAGGTATGGCAACAGCAACGCAAATGAGAGCTTTATGGGGTAAAGCGTTGGGAAACGGTTGGAATAGGGAAGAGGTGAAGCAATTCTTGGAGAAAAAGCTGGGTACGAGTGTAGAAAATGATATCGTTGGAAAAATAGAGCGAGACCGGTTGTCATCTGTTATCGATGAACTTGGTACTTTAGAAGCTTCGGGTATGGGGAGCCCTGGCGGTTCACTCAAAAACGTGGGAGAGAACAGAGAACGGGGTTTTAAGATGAGTAAAGGTAGTTCTGGAAATAGAGTTCACCAATGAACTTCTCCTGGAAGTTCTCCACCTCATCGAGCTTGATATGCTCAATCCGCTCTGCAAGCGCCTCTACCTCGGCACGTTTCGTCCGTGAGATCAATGCATGCCGTGCGCCCTCGATCGCCGCGTTGCCTACCTTCTTCACCTTCTCCGGCTCGATTTTCGGGAGAAGCCCGATACGCATCGCGTTCTCGAGATTGATGTAATAGCCGAACGCACCGGCGAGGTACATGCGATCGATATCCCTGAGCTCGATCCCGTAGCGTTCAAGCAGGACCTTTATACCGACCGAAACCGCGGACTTCGCCAGATTGAGCTTGTCAATATCCGCTTCAAACAGACGGATAACATCCGTTATTTGAAACGAGTGGGTATCTTCCTGGAACTTCCCGCGTCCGTTAATGATGCGGTTCTCCAGGAGCACCGCTAGCGCATCGATCAATCCTGAGCCACAGATGCCGATCGGTTTTGCCTGGTGAATGGTCTTGTAGGTCACCTTGCCGTTGATGAGCCGCACTTCGTTTATCGCGCCACTGACGCTCCCAAGGCCAAACTGAACACTACACCCCTCGAATGCCGGACCTGCCGCGCAGGACGTGGCAATCAGACGGTCACGATTACCGAGAACAATCTCGGTGTTGGTCCCGATATCAATGACCATGCTGATGCGCTTATGTTTGTACATCTCAGTGGAAAGAACGACCGCCAGGGCGTCTGCGCCCACGAAGCTGCCCACGAGTGGGAGGCCGTAAACGCGTGCGTTCGGATTCGTGACGAGCTCGAGCTCGCTGGCCGTTTTACGGACAGATGCAGTGCTCAGGGGCTCGTAAGGGCTAATTCCGAGTGATTGCACGGACGAGCCGAAGAAGAGGTCGCGCATGACCGGATTCCCGACAACGACCAGCTCATAGACGTTCCGTCGCTCAGTGAGCTGGGCGATCATCTCATTCACGGCTATTCTGATTTCGCGTTCCAAAAGCCGCTGGCCCGTTCGGGCAAAATCGATGCGGGAGATGACATTGTTCCCGTATTTCTTCTGAGGGTTCTCACGGGAGAGGACCGAGAGCACCGCACCCGTTTCCAGATCGACGAGATACATCACGAGCGTGGTGGTGCCGATGTCGAGTGCAATGCCATGCAGCTCGCCCGTAAAGCTGCCGAGATCGGTGGATTCGTAAAAGACCCGATCGCCTTCACGATGCACAAACGGCTCGACCGGGATCGGCCAGAACTCGCTCGTCTCCAGGATACAATACGCGATCCGCGGAATGCGGACGTAAACAGGCACCTCGGTGCTTCGAATACGCGTCTGGCAGGCGAGTCGATGGCCATCGTTACGGATTAATTGCCGCTCCGCCTTGGTCTTCCGTGAGAGTGCGCCCGGTGTGCTCTCAACCTCAATGAGGCACTGACCGCAGCTTCCCTCACCGCCGCACGGGGCGTTTATCTCGATCCCCAACTCCTGCGCGTACGATAGGATCGTCTTGCCCGCAACGAGGTCCGCTTCAATTCCTGAATCCGTAAAGACGATCTTCATGCAGTTATATTTAAGAATGCGGGCTGAAATCTTTTAAGCTTTGTGCGTGCTTGGGTATCCTATGGATGCGAGCAGGGCCGAGCAGATCATTGACGCGCTCCTTGATACAAAGAAGCTGCGCATAAAGGCATATATCGATGAGCGCATGAGCCAGGGCACGAGCGCCTACGAGCTCGTTGAAGAGCTGACTTCAGGACTTCAGATAATCGGGGTAGGGTACAAGGAGCGGTACTTCGATGCAGAGCTCATGGTCTCGGGCTGGAACGCGAAGAAAGCGCTGGAGATACTCAAGCCGTTCCTGGAGCAGGAAGGAGCAACGAAAGCTACAGGGACGTTAGGTACGGTCGTTATTGGTACAGTTAAGGGCGACGTGCACGATATCGGGAAGGAGGTGGTGGCGATTATGCTCGCGTCCGCGGGCTTCACGATCGAGGATCTGGGGGTTGATGTGGATAAAGAGAGCTTCGCACGTGCCGTTTCAGAGACCGAAGCCGATGTGCTCGCACTCTCTGCATTGCTCACAACGACCCGCGAGTACATGGCCGAGATCGTCTCGCATCTCCGCAGCCAGGGTCTTACGGTGCCGATTATCGTTGGTGGTGGAGCGGTCACCGCGGACTTTGCCCAGAAGATAGGTGCAGATTACTACTGTAAAGACGCAATCGCCGGGATAAAGAAGGTAAAAGAGCTGCTAGCACGGCCCGTATAGAATGCCTTACGGTTTCGTTTATTATGATATGATCGAAACGGCTATCTGAACCACCGCTTGTACACTTCATGCTTCATCAGCGCTTCACGCGCCTCTGTGCGATCTCGCTGATGCTGCGTCAGGAAAGACTGCATGAGTTCCGCCGCCTCCGCTTTGCACTGCTTACAGAGCCGTTTCCCGCTCTTGCATTCTTCAAAGATCTCCTTTGCCTGCGCATCGTCCTCGATAAGGTGCACCATCAAAAGCGCATAAATCGTACAATCTTCCGGTAGGCCGCCGTGCTGTTTCTGCTCCTCCACCGTCACCCGTCCACCGGTCTTTGCACGTTTTACCTTCTGTGCAGCCTCCTCAGGCGGCTCGGTAAGCGCGAT
>JBNGDK010000014.1:0-25540 GCA_049975405.1 Candidatus Methanospirareceae archaeon | reverse complement strand
AACATTCGCATCCGAGCGGCGATATCCCGCGTTAACCTGATATGTGGATCCTGATCCACACCAACGGGAATGACCGTCGGTTTGGGGCCCGTATACTCGCGGAGTTGCGGCTGCAGAATATCCGCGTTCTGCACCAGGACGCTGATCATATGCGCGATGTTCACCTCTCCCCGGAACCCGTAGATCGCACTGATCTCGCTGAAGTTCACCGCCGTGCCGAGCTCGAACGCGAGATCGCGCAGCTTTTTGTGCTCCGATTGGAAATACAACTGCCCCGTTTCGATCTCAAAGCCCAGCGCGACGAGGCTCACGAGGTACTCGTTGAGCCCGATATCTCTGCACTGCTTCCACGAAACGCCCCGTACCGAGTGCGCCTCCATATCCGCAACGCAGGAGAACGCGTCGCCGCCCATGCGCTGGTGCCAGATGATCTCGTCCATCACCATCTTGCCACCGAGATGGACCTTACCTGATGGCATGAACCCGCTCATCACCGCGAACGGGCGCCGCTCGTTTATCGCACGCGCCACGTCCTCGTATCCACGATGCCCTACGATAATACCCCTGCGCATGTACAGATGCGGCTGCTCAATCTGCCCAAGAATATCCGAGAACCGCGAGATGCCAAACTCGTCAAAGAGCCGTGAATAATCCGTTATATCCGTAACACCCCAGGGATCGAGCTCTGCCATCGCATTGCACCTCGCTTATCACCACACGTTCATATCGTCAATCGTATTACCTTGCGCGTTCGCGCCCCGCGCAGCTAGCTATCACGCTGCACAAGCTCGATCGTGTAATCGTGAATCACCGGATTGGCCAGCAGCTTCCTGCACATCTCTTCCACTTCCCGCGTTACCATGGCCTCGTCGCCGCTCCCGGTTCCTGGCTCCAGGATGATTCGAAACGTCTTCATCGATTCCACTGCCTGAACATTCGTAAACCCGAGCAACTGCAACGCCTTTTTGGTGTTCGCGCCTTCTGGGTCTGCCACGCCATGCTTCAGCCGAATAGTTACATCCACGTTGATCATAGTGCCGTCCGCACCTGTGGATATAGTTGACGCCGCCCGTTTAAAAGCTTGGTCGCACCTAGGCCAATCGAGCACAGCACACCGAACGGCAAACCGAACAAGGTAATCAGCGGCGGACACCGTGGAAATTATTATACCCACCCGCTTCTAGTAAACGTGATGCTCGAAATTATATACATTAGCGTTATTGTCAGTGTGCTCTGGTTCCTTTACATCTATCAGAAGGATGTTTTTGAGCCTGAGCCGCTGGGCAAGATCTTAAAAGCCGTGGCGTGGGGCGCTATTCCTGCTGTTATCTTTTCTTACGCACTCGAAAGGTATGTCTTCTTCTGGGCGGGGATACTCAGTGCGCCGCTCGTTGAGGAGGCCTGTAAGGGGGTATACATCTACTGGCTGCGGAAAGATCCGGAGTTGGAAGGCCCGATGGACGGCCTGGTCTACGGCGCGGCCGTCGCTATCGGCTTTGAAATCGTTGAGAATTTACTCTATAGCGTATCCGCGGAATTTGGAATCGAGCTTGCCGCGGTGCGATCCATCGCCGTGGGGCATATTCTCTTCACCGGACTCTTTGGACTGATGGTCGGTGTGGCCACGATTAAGGCGCAACGGCGAATAATCATCCTTGGTTATATCGGCGCGGTATTGATGCACTTTGCCTGGAACCTGCTGGTGACCGCGCACTGGATCTCGTACTTCATTCTCATTCCGATCTTCATCCTCATACTCAAATTGATCGCGGATGTTGCCTGGAATTTCGAACTGGAAGCGTTCATCTCCCCGCGCGATGAGATGGAATCGCGTGCGACCCGCATTATCCGCGAGCGTGGCGGCGCATCCACGCTGACGCTTGCTGAAGAACTCGGTATTGATCCCCATCGCACGGCGCTGTTCATGAAGAGTATGGGCGCGAAATTTGATCGCGGTAAGAAGAAATGGTATCTGGTGACTGCACCAGCATATCGCGATCCCACAAGCAAACTCGAATAGAAATGCATGGTCGTGAAGTGAAGCGAAGTGAAGCGAAGCGAGTCCCCCTCCTTGCTTCGAATCTTTTTCTGCCCCAACGGTAAATGAAAAGTACGGTAACTCGTTTGCTAAACCGAGCTACATGAATGCCTTTTCACTGCTCACTGCAGAGATACAAGCGGTATTAGGTGAGACCTTCGCCGCACCTACGGAACCCCAGGCGTTGAGTATCCCGCACATTTTAGCGGGCGAGGACGTGTTACTGATAGCGCCGACCGGCTCGGGTAAGACGGAAGCAGCGGTTTTGCCCGTGCTGCATCAACTCATCGCGTATAAAAAGCAAGATATTGTGCGGAAAGGCTTTTTAGCGCTCTACGTCACGCCATTACGCGCGTTGAACCGCGACATGCTCCTGCGGCTGGAACGCTGGGGCGAGCAGCTCGATCTCCGTATCGAGGTGCGGCACGGGGACACCAGCATGTACGCACGGCGACGACAGGCTCTGGAGCCACCAGACGTGCTGATCACCACACCAGAGACGATCCAGGCGATGATCCCGGGCGCGCGGCTACGGGAGCACTTGAAAGCTGTCAGGCACGTGATCATTGACGAAGTGCACGAGCTGGCGAACTCGAAACGCGGTGCGCAGCTAACAATCGCGCTCGAGCGCATCACGGAACTTGCGGGCGATTTCCAGCGCATCTGCCTCTCCGCAACGGTGGGCAATCCCGAGCAGGTAGCGAAGTACTTCGCAGGTCAATGCCCGATGCAGGTGATCAATACCGTTTCCACGAAAGCGCTTGAGATCGAGGTGCTGAGCCCACGACGAGCACCGCAGGATATACGAGCAGCGCATAGCGCAGGTGTCGAGCCTGATGTGCTGGCACATGTTCGGGCACTGCGAGAGATCGTGAACGCTGAGGGGAACGAATCGACCTTGATCTTTGTGAACACGCGACGGGCCGCGGAGATGCTCGGCTCGATACTGAACCGGTTTGAGCCCGGCTTGATCGGTGTGCATCACGGTTCGCTCTCGAAAGAGATGCGGATCGAAGCAGAAGAGCGCCTGAAAAGCGGCGCGATCAAAGGGCTCATTTGCACCAGTTCGATGGAGCTCGGCATTGATATTGGCACCATTGACATGGTTGTCCAGTACGCGTCGCCACGTGAAGTGACACGTCTCGTGCAGCGTGTTGGGCGTGCCTCGCACTCGTTCCAGACAACCTCCAACGGGAAGATCATTGCGCTGACTCCGGACGATGTCGCGGAAGCGGTGGTGATCACAGAGCGCGCGAAGCGGGGTCAGATCGAGGATATCAAGCTGAAAGAGGGCTCGCTGGACGTTCTGGCCAATCAAATATGTGGGATACTGCTCGATACCGGCGTGATCACCCTGGAGAAGCTCCGTGCCGTGGTCATACGCGCATATCCGTTCAGAAACCTCTCTAGTGAGATGCTGCTCCACGTGATCACGCAATTAGAGGCGGAAAGCCTGGTGAAACACGAAGGCGAGCAGCTGTGGCGCAGTAAAGGCACGCGCACCTATTACTATGAGAATCTTTCCATGATTCCAGATGAGCGTAAGGTCGAAGTTTACGACATCGTGAGCGGAAAGCTCATCTGTATGCTTGACGAGCGGTTCGCGCTCAACTTCGCGGACCCCGGCGCGTTATTCGTGGCGAAGGGCGATACGTGGCGGATCGTGGATACCGAGCTCAACGAAGAGGAAGGCGTCGCGAAGCTCACGGTCGAGCCAGGAGTGAAACGCGAGGGCGAGATCCCGAACTGGGAGGGCGAGGAGATACCTGTTCCTTTTGTTATCGCGCAGGACGTCGGTCATCTGCGTGCCCGAATTGCCGCTGATCTTGCCGCGGGCAGTAGCAGCTCAGACCTGAACACTGAGCTTGAACAGGAGTATGGCGTACCCCGTGGCTGTTTCGAGACGTTGATCGCCATGCTCAGCAAACAGGTGGAGCAGGACTATCCAGTGCCCACGGCAAAAACGCTGGTCATCGAGATCGCGAAAGATCACCAGGAGGTCATCTTCAACACGTGCTGGGGGCATCAGGTGAATGAGACCTTTGGGCGACTGCTCATTACCCTGATCGGAGCACGGCTCGGCATGGACATCGCCATGGAGATTGACCCGTATCGAATAAAATTGAAATCAGGGCGTGCATTGTCCCGCGATACGGTGCAGCAGACACTGACCGCACTCGAGCCACAGTACGTGCAAGCGCTTCTCGAAAAGACCCTGCGGAACTCCTTCCTGTTCAGATGGGAGCTCATGAACGTGGCAAAACGGTTCGGCGCCCTGCGTAAGAATTTCGATCGTAAACGGATTTCAGCCGATAAGCTGATTGCCCTGCTTGCCGATACACCGATCTATAATGAGACGGTGCGTGAAATCTTTGCGGATAAGCTCGACGTCGAACGGACGATCGAGATGGTGAAGAAGATCAAATCGGGAGCGATCAGCGTTCAGTTCTCATCACACGGTGTGAGCCCCGTCGGCGCCGCAGGATATACGAGCTGGCGCGATATGCTGGCCACCGAGCGTGACGAGCAGCTCATCATCGAAGCGCTCCGGAACCGCATCATGAACGATCGCGTGCTCTTATTCTGCGTGAACTGCAAGCGCTGGGAAGCCAGGAGGCACGTGAAAACCGTGATTGAACAGGGACAATCGGGGCTCATCTGCCCGATCTGTAGCTCGCGGTTAATCGCGGCCCTGAAGCCGTGGGAGGAGGATGAAATCAGGCTGGTGAAGCACGCAGCTGCACCACGTACTGCCACTACAAGGAAGGAGGAGCATGAGCGAGTGAAACGGGTTTACCGGAATGCGAATTTAGTGCTCTCGCACGGCGTCCCTGCGGTCGTTGCACTTGCTGCACGCGGTGTGGGACCTGAAATCGCATCCCGAATCATTCGGCGGTTCAATCCAGTGCTACGGGCGACGGAGAAGGAGGAGGAGTACACCTTTTACCGCCATATCCTGGAAGAGGAGCGGAAATACGCACGAACGAGACGGTTCTGGGAGTAGGATCATCGCAGTAATTATCCCCTTCGACACGGCTGGATGAACGGTATGTCTAAAACATCACTCGCATCTCTACATATTCATCGCTCAAACGGTCGTAATACTACCTTTAAATACAACGTACGCCAATAGATGACCGTAGTTAACTGACATGGCGAAAAAGAGAGCCGATAAGGAGATCGTATTTGACGTACTTGAGAAGCGCGGCGTGCAGTTCATCGGGCTGTGGTTCACGGATATTTTAGGGCATTTGAAGAGCGTCTCTATCTCCGTAGGCGAATTGGAGATGGCATTTGAGGAGGGCATGGGCTTTGATGGCTCCTCGATTAAAGGGTTCGCACGGATTGATGAGAGCGACATGCTCGCAAAGCCAGATCCGAGCACGTTCCAGCTCATCCCCTGGAAGACTCAGGGTGATGTGATTGCGCGGATGTTCTGCGATATCTTGAAGCCAGATGGTAGCCCGTATGAAGGCGATCCACGCCACGCACTGAAGCTGAGCCTCGAGCGGATACGGGAGGAGTACGGCTATACCTTCTACGTCGGCCCGGAGCTGGAATATTTCTATTTGCGTGATGACAAGTCGCTGGGGGTGCTGGACGAGGGCGGCTACTTCGACCTGACCACGCTCGACGCGGGCAGTGACCTCCGCCGTGAGACGATCATGATGCTTGAGGCGATGGGGATCAAGGTGGAAGCAAGCCACCACGAGGTCGCGCCATCGCAGCATGAGATCGATTTGCGGTACGCAGATGCGCTCACGATGGCGGATCACGTGATGACACAGCGGATCGTGATCAAGGAGATCGCGCGGCAGCACGGCTGTTATGCCACCTTCATGCCCAAGCCGATCTTTGGGGTTAACGGCTCGGGTATGCACGTGCACCAATCATTGTTCAAGGGCGAGCGGAATGCGTTCTTCGATCCCGCAGATGAGCATAATCTCTCGGACGTCGCGAAATACTACACGGCGGGGTTATTGAAGCACGCGCCGGAGATTACGGCCATTACCAACCAGTGGATCAATTCTTATAAGCGGTTGGTCCCGGGCTATGAGGCGCCGGCGTATATCACGTGGGCGCGCCGGAACCGCTCGACACTCGTCCGGATACCGATGTACAAACCGGGCAAGGAGAAAGCGACGCGAATTGAGTTCCGCAGTCCTGACCCGGCCTGCAATCCGTATCTGGCCTTTACGGTCATGCTCGCTGCAGGTCTCGCCGGTGTGCGAGGCGCGTATGAGCTGCCGTCGCCCACAGAGAAGGACGTGTATCTGATGAGCGAGGACGAGCGGAAGCGGGAGAAGATCAAGACGCTGCCCGGGAGCTTGATCGAAGCGATCAACCTGACGAAGCGGAGCAAGCTCGTCAAAGATGCCCTGGGCGAGCATATCTTCAGGAATTTCATCATGTCCAAGCTGGTCGAGTGGGATCGGTACCGTGTGAACGTGACGGAATGGGAGTTGAAGGAGTATCTGTCGGTTTTGTGACTGCCGTTTCTCCGTCCACGAGATTACCGCTCCCGGAACAATGCTTCATTAACGTGGATTTTCAGCGCGAGGGGGATAAGTAAGCCCAGAATAATGAGCACAAACCCCAAACTGAGCACCTTGATCGGTAAGTAAAACAGCATGAAGAGCGCGGTGAGCAGGCCCAGAAACGGCAAAATCGGGAATCGGCCGATGGTGAGCGGCGTTTTGAAGCCGGTTTCCACGGGGCGCTTGTACCTGAAATAGATGACCGAGGCATTCACCATGATGAAAATGATGAAGATCGTGAAGTTCGCGAGATTCGCGATCGTCGCCAGATCACCAAGAAATACGAATGGTATAGACACACCGACGACCGCTATGATCGCGATCCACGGTGTCTGCAATTTCTCCGCGGTTGAGAGGAAGATCCGTGGCAGAGCTCGATATGCGGCGATACCGTAGATAATTCGAGAACTACTGAGGAGCGTTACCAGCACGGTGTTGAAGGTAGAAAACAACGCGATAACCGATAACACGAGCGCGAGACGATCACCGTACACACGCTGTGCGATCAATGCAAGTGGCGCCTCCGCCTGTGCTAATTCCTGCCACGAAACAACGCTCAACGCCGCAATTCCAACAAGGACGTATATAACCGTGGTGATACTGATAGAGAGCAGAATTGCCCGCGGCATGTTCTTCTCTGGCTCTTTCGTTTCTTCTGCCAGCCGCGCAATGTTCTCAAAGCCGATGTAACTGAAGAAAATCAATACACCCGCTTTTATAACACCGTTCAGCCCTTGCGCCAGCTCGAGATAGTCGATCGAGCCGAAATACGGGACGCCAATGAAAATGATCAGGAACAAACCGCTCGCTTCAATCAGCGTGAAGAGAATGGTTATAAACGCGGTCTCTTTTATCCCCGCAATGAGAATGACACCGCAGACGATCAGCGTCGCGATCGCGATCAACAGGATAGGGGTATGAAAAAGGGCAGAGAAGTACTTCGCGAAACCAACCGATACAGCCGCAGCCGCAATGATGCTGCCCACGATGATCAACCAACCAGTAAGCCCTGCGGCCGTATCACCAAATGATTTCTCGACATATACGTATTCCGCTCCTGCTTCGGGGAAGCGAGAGGAAAGCTCGGCATAGCTTAAGCCGGTTAACGCGGCGACAATACTAGCAAGAATGACAGAGAGCCACAAACCATTGCTGCTGAGCCCTGCAGCCTCCCCGATAATCACATAAATACCCGCCCCGAGAATGACTCCGATACCCATCAATGTTATATGCCAGAGCCCCAGAGCCCGTTTCAACATGTCTCTCTTACACCTCGCTGTTACCTATCTGCGGCTATTAGAAGCTTTCGTTTTTGCACGTAAAAATATCATAAAAATATCATTTTGACGTTCTCAAGCGGTCCAGTGCCTGTAACAACCTCGAAAAGCTCAGCTCATTCACGTTTCCTCTGTCTACCACAGGCAGGTCTGGAGGATTACACTACTCCAAGCAACTGCTGATTTCCGATATTTACGTTATCCCGGTATTTTTTGGCCGCCTCATAGCAGCGCTTCACCTGCTCACGCGGCGTGATCGGTAGATCGCGCATACAGAAATCGGGCTGGAAGACGAGCAATGAATACGGTATCTCAGGGTTCAGATCCGCAATGAACTTCGCGATCTGCTCTACCTCCGTCTCGTCAACATAAAACGGCACGAGCAGCGTCGTCGCTGTGAGCAGTGGCGGCTTGGAATGCTCGAAATACTGGCGTGCGATCATCTCGAAGTTCTCGTAGGCGCGCTGGTTGGAAACACCACTCAGTGCTTCGCCCAGCTGCGGGTTAAAGGCTTTGAGGTCGAACTTAACGATCCCACCGCTCTGTAAGGAAAGTTCAGCCGCGCGTTTCACCAAGGTTTTGTTGCCGCAGCCGTTCCATTCCCAGCAGATTCGCACATTCATCTTCGCCAGAATAGCCTCAGAAGCGCGCAGTGCGAACGGGAGCTGCGGCTCGGGACTGCCGCCGAAATAACAGATACAGTAAACGTCGTCACGCTGGGTCACGGCGGCAACGAAATTTTTGACACTCATGGGCTTGATCGTTTTGAACTCTTTATGCGATGCGTTCTGACAGAAGAGGCAGTTGAAGTTGCAGCCGTAGAAGAATACCGCAACATTCACCGTTCCGTACGACGAAGAACCGGGGCAGAACCACGCCGCACAGCAGTTCGTCGGCAGCGGATCGCTATAAGAATACAGGATCGCATGGTCATGGGGCGCTGCCAATCTCAGTTTACCGTTCACGTTCGCTCGGAGCCCGCAATAGCCCCGTTCACCCTCTGCTATCACGCACTCGTTCGCGCAAACGGTGCAGCGTGTCTCGCCTTCGCTTCGTGGCGGCTCGGCCGGGAGGCGGTACTGCGCTCTGATGCGCGCATGCGCTTCTTTGGCGAGCGTTACTGCTTCGTCTCGGCCGCTGCGGAGACAAACGACGCAGACCTGCAACGCTGCTGATACGTTCTCCCTGCCACAGAGGATGCAGGTTCGCATATCTTGATCCTTCTAAGAGCCGTGCTTACTAACCTTAAGAGATCTTACCCTAGATCTTCTACCCCGTAAGATATGAGAATCAGTGGATTTTCAGCCCGTATTCTCCCGCGATCTCCAGAAACGCCGCGCTCAGATACTTCACGCGCGCCCAGCTCAATCCATACGTGTTCAGCTTCCACACACGCGTCGAGCCCGCAAATTCACCCACGATCTTCCGCTTCTTCAAGTCGTCACTGAGGAAATAGCCTCGGCGTTTATGCGTCTTCGCGACCTTATCGAAGCTCGCACGCGTATCCACTCGTGAGAGTGTGTGCCTGCGTGGATATTCACTCAGAATCCTGTTTCCATCGATGCGGAGAAACTCACGAACAAAATAATTCGACTTCTCCACTTCCTCGCCCCAGTGCTGCACCCGTTCCTTTACAGCGGAGAAGGAAGCCATCATTGAGAGAACCGTCGCACCCATCAAGGTGCATCCGAGCAGCTCAGGCTCCTTGTTCTCAAAGCTCCTCCCGGTGCTGTCACCCATGATACTGCTGCCTCTGAATACGATGGGCGACCATGCCGCTGTCGTCGCGAGGATACCGGATGGTGCAACGGCAGCCATTCCCTTGTGCCCTGAGCCAACGAGGAAATCAGCACCGATCGCCTTACCGTTGACCGGCATCATCCCCACGGCATACGCGCCATTACAGAGGAACGGTATGCCGTAATCCTGTGCCACCCTGCCCACGCCTGCGACATCGTGCACGTTTCCGTAACTGTAATCCACGAGCTCGATGATGATGAGTTTTGGCAGCTTTCCTGTCTCTTTCTTCACCACTTCGATCGCTTCGGCAACTGTTTCGCCGGTGATAACGTGCTCTTCGCCCGAGGCTGCTTCGCGGATAACGCCACCTGCGAGCTCGACGGCCAGGAATTCCGTGTAGTGCGCTAAATCCGAGACGATGACCACATCGCCGCGCTCCACCAGAGAGGACGTAACGGCCTGAAAGCCGCGACGCGCACCGGGCATCACCCGCACGTCGTCCATGCCCACAAACTCAGCCAGGTCCGCGTGAAATTCCGCGATCGGCGGCTGCGTTATCTCGTCCAGCCGGCCCGTCAGGCACCGATCACAAACCGAATAGCCGTCACCATAAGCAATGAGCGCCTTGCGCGCGTCCAGCGTCAAGCGCCCACCGGCCTGGATGGGATTGATATTGATGAACTCTTCTTCGCGTGTCCGCAATTCGAGCTCGTGTGTGACCTGCTTGATGGGGGTGCCCCTGCCCGCCTTTAACTCCTGCAGGAGCCGCTCGAGGTGCGTAATACGTTCTGAAAAGTGTGCTGCTTCTTGGTCGTCAAGACCGGTCGGCAACGCGTGCCGATAAAGCTCGCGCAGCTCTTCAAGCGCGAAAAGCGCCTCGTAAATCTTCCGTACTCGGATGTCCATTTCACTGATACTATGTGAACTCTTTCGTTGTGTCCTTAAGTAGCTTCTCAGTACAATTTTTCAAATAGGTGCGTTTTATAAGAATTTCTTGCGCTTTTCGCTGCCGTTACACCGCAAACATGCCTGAGAGATGCAGGAGAATTGTCATACCAAGAGCTATCACGCCGAGTATCAATCCGCCCAGGGTATAGCAGCGGTAGCCTGCCGCCGGCGTGAGCTCCGCAAGCTCCACCACCGTCCAGAAGTACGCGTCATTCGCGTGCGAGATCATAAAGGTGCCTGAGGCCATAGAGAACAAAGTGAGCACCGGGTGCAAGCCTAGTGTTGGCAAAATCGGCGCTAAAAGACCGGGAACGACGATGAACGTGACGAGCCGCGAGCCCTGCACAGTTTGAATCGCAATGGCGAGCAGGAAGGGAATGAGAAGCGCGGGCAGTCCCGATTCGATAACCACTGCACAGAGCTCCAGACCGATGCCGGTCATTGCTAAGACTGCGCCAAGCCCACCGCCTGCGCAAAGCACCATGAGGATTCCCCCACCTCGTCGTACCGCTTCCCTGGTCCAGAGATTACGTTTGTCCTGCCCTAACTGGGTCGTGGAAAGAAAGGCAAGTGCAACGCCGATCAAGAGCGCGATATTCGGATTGCCGAGGAATTCCAGCACGGGTATAGGAACGAGAAGCTGCGCGAAGATGAGCACCACGGGCACGGCAATAGGAGGATAAGCACGTAATCTGCTCGCTCGTTCTCGGACCTCGCCAGCCGCGCTCACGGGGATCGCTCCGACCCTGCAGAAGCGCTGCGCGTACCAGTACCCGACCAGTGACGTGGGAATCGCAATCAAGACGCCGAGCAACACGATTTCTGTGCCAACCACCCCGAGTTCGGTCGCGGCGGAATACACACCCGGCGCGGGATAGACGAGCTCGTAGGATGCGAGTGTGCCCAGGCTCAGCGAGGTCGCGACCACGCCCACGGGTATCTTCTGCCTGGTGGCAATCTCGCGTGCGATTGGAATCAAGATAATATAAGCGAGGATGCAGCACATCACCGGCAATGCCACGAGGAAACCAAGCACATTCAGGGCAAGGACCGGTTTCTTCGTGAGCCGAATGATGTCCCCGGCAATAACCGTTGTACCGCCGATACCCTCCAGGATCGTGCCGATGATGCTGCCGCAGACGATGATGATCCCCAGCTGATACAGCACCCTGCTCATGCCCGTTAAGAGCGATTCCAGGCCTTCAAACGGCCGCCCTGCCGCGATCGCCACGAAGATCGAGACGCCCAGCAGACTCAGGAAGGGATGGATACGGAATGTCGTGGTGAGCAGCAGGATCAGAGCCAATGCGAGCAGGAAAATGAGGAGCGGGGACATCGTCTTATCAACAGGTATGCACGTAACGTAATCTACATACGCGCTCGCTGCTTAATATAATAACACAACCCCCCCCCGGTTCCAGCTCCTAGAACGTGAGATTTTAAGTGCACACATAACGATATTGGAATAGTGGAGGTGAATGCCAAATGCCGAGTGCATGTGGATTAGCGTGTGAAGTTTGTGGCCTGCGGGAGCAAGGATTCTGTCCCATCGATGGCTGTGTCCCGGGGACCGATCCCGCGGCTCAGGAGAAGCTGGAAAAGTTCACCGTGGCTGTTGGACATCCCTGCTTCATTCTTGAGTGCGCGATCAAGAACCAGGTGGACCATTGCACGCGTTGCCCCGAATTCCCCTGCCCGATTCATTACCAGCAGGGGCTTTACAGCGAGAAACTCCTCGATATGATTAAAGGCATGCGTGGGAAGGAGTAGTTCGTTGGACGGGTGCCTTGTGAATGCGAAGGTAGTAATGAATGCATCCTGAATACAATCTCTCCGAGTATCCGCCTGTTTATACTTGCCCGCTAGGAGTGTGAGCCCGGAGGATCGCTTCGACCCGCGGATGCAGGGACTCACCATGAGTCAGAGGCGACTTGAGTATGAGCCACCATCACGTTACCCGATCGAGACCTACATCCCGATATAGTTGAGTAATCCATAGACCAAGAAAGCTGGCCAAACGATTGCCTTCAAAAAGCCGAGCACGCCCATCCAGAATGTTGTTGCCTCTCCGATGAAATACACTGCAGCTCCGATAAAACCGAGGAAATAGAAAGCACCCCCGGAGTTACATCCCTGCATTTTATGTTCTTTTTGCATGATAACGTGAGTTACGAACGTGTAATTAAGCTTTTCGGTCATGGTGGGTGAGCGAATAGTCGTGCTCCTCAGTGCCGTTTGCACCTGAATCGGAAACATCACTCTGAAGCGGGCATTTTCGGGCTATTGTTCACAACGAGTAATATTTTTCTATCCCACCAAACCCGATTTGCTTATTCGCCCTTGTCTTCTCAATGAAATGTGCCAGTCTCTTTTTAAATTCCTCGGGCCGTTTTCGTGCTGCAGCAATATAAGCAATGCGGATTCTTTTATATGAAGGCGAAAAATTTTGATAATTTTCCCACGCCATTGTATCTTCTTTTATTGCTGCTATAATATCGGGCGGGAAAACAAATTTCTCTTTAAGTATGTTTTCAGCGATATCCTGCATTGATGGATGCAACAGGTTCTCCGTGAGCAGCCATTTTAACCGCTCTTTGTTGGCTTGCGAGAAGTTGCTTTGGGGGTTTCTTGGCGAGAAGCGTTGAGCGGTATGCTCTTCGTCAATACTTTTTACAGTGCTGTCAATCCAACCGAAACACAATGCTTCTTCTACAGCGTCGTTATACGAGATGCGGGGCTTGCCAGAAGATTTTTTGGGATAGATCAACCAGATCTCTTTTTCTGTATCGAAATGTTCCTCGAGCCATGCGCGCCAGTCGTTTCTGTTAGTTACGTACAATGTATTGATTTTGCTCATAGTTACCAATCGGTTTTGGGGTCTTCCTTAATCTGTGGGACTAATCCACCGGTAATTTCGCGCGTTATTGAGAAATGAACTTTAGCGACCTGTAACAGTGCATCCACACCGTTTTCTTCTACGAACTGCTTTCCAAACTCTACGACATCCGAAGATCCTTTTGGGAATACTGTACCATACCGTTCACCCATCTCTTTTAAGTTACAAACAAACGTGTCTCGTGCTAATATCGAGGCTGTGGCAACAGCTAAATCGCGCTCAGCTTTTGGCAGTTGAAATAACTTTATTTCTCTTCCTTTACTCATTAAGGCATTTTCAATGTAGCGTTGGTCTCCGAACTGATCAGCGATTGCAATTTTGCAGTCCTTTCCAGTTCCCAACAAATTTTCTATCTCTTTTGCATGCCCCCATCCCAAAATCCTGTTCAGATTACCCAGTTTTTGGTATAACATATTGTATGTAACGGGACTGATCCAGATGACTTCATAGTCCTCTTTGTTTAGCATCCTCCTGATTTCAAAAGCTAGATTTGAAATGGTTTTCTCACCAAGCGTTTTAGAATCTCTGACGCCCAGTTTGGATAATTCCTGTTCCTTATCTTCCGTAATCAGGACACCTGCGATTACTAACGGTCCAAAGTAATCACCCTTTCCCGCTTCATCTGTGCCTATTCTGGTGCCGGACACAGGTATATGCGGATATTCCTTCTCTTTTTTAGTAACCTCCACAGCACCTAGTGATAACAAGAAATCTTTTATTTCCTGAATTCCCGCTTTGTTGCTGCCACCGAACACGACTTTACCGCTGGTATAGAGGTTAACGACAATAGCATCTTTTCGTGCTAAAAATTCCTGATATGGTCGAGTTTCGAAGAAGAACCCTTTGTTCTCTAAATACTCCTTCAATTTAGCCTTTTGCGCTTCGGTCAATTGTAGTGTCATTGAACCACCGTCCACACAGAGTCAGCCATTTTCAAATAACCCTTGGTGTCGTTTGCTGCGCGTATACTTCTCACTCGCTGGATAGATAGCATATCTCTTCGATTTCCCGTCCCCTCATCACGTTGTAGCTCTAGCTCGCCGAACGGTACCTACGCAGTCCTCGATACTCATACACGCTCTCACTATCTTTTGGCGGTTACATGACGTTAAGGCCGTTCTTTTTCCGACCCAGAGAGCGAGAACGCAGCGAGCATCTGCGATCACTGCCGCCTTCAAGAAATCCGTAATCGAGCACGCCTCGTAGGTTGTCTGCTTTTATAATGGGCACCGATATAACTATTACTAGTTCTATCACCATAAATTCTCTGAGCTGAGAATTCCGGGAGGAAAAGGGAGAATGACAAACGAGAAGCTGAGCGGTGCGGAGATTGTCATTGAAGAGTTGAAGAACGAGGGCGTTGAGGTCGCCTTTGGTATACCGGGCGGCGTTCTCTTGGACTTATATGAGGTGCTCTATTCGGAGGACTCGATCCGGCATATCCTCATGCGGCACGAGCAGTGCGCAGCCCACGCGGCTGACGGCTATGCACGCGTCTCCGGCAGGACCGGCGTCTGCATCGCGACCTCAGGTCCGGGCGCCACGAACCTGGTAACGGGCCTGGCTAACGCGAGTATGGACTCAGCACCTATCGTGGCCCTTACGGGTCAGGTGCCCACTGCAGCAATCGGCAGCAACGCCTTCCAGGAGGCCAGCACCTTCACCATCACCATGCCTGTGACGAAGCATAACTTCCTGGTGAAACGCACGGCGGACCTCCCGAAAGTCATCCATAACGCTTTCCATATCGCCAATACCGGTCGAAAGGGCGTCGTCCTGATTGATCTGCCCAAAGACGTGCTGGCAACGAGAACGGAGATAGCGCTGCACCCAAAAGAGACGTTCGCGGGCTATAAGCCGAATATCAAGCCGAATCGGGTGCAGATCAAGAAAGCGATCGAGGCATTGGTGAATGCGGAACGCCCGCTCATTCTTGCTGGCGGCGGGGTCATCAGCGCGGATGCAAGCGAAGAGCTCAGGTACTTGGCAGAATTTCTCGGCGCGCCCGTGGTCACGACGCTTCTCGGCAAAGGTGCTATTCCTGAGACGCATCCGTTCTCGCTGGGAATGGCCGGTATGCACGGCCGCATCTACGCCAATCGCGCCATCAATGAATGCGACGTGCTGCTTGCCGTTGGCACACGGTTCAGTGACCGGTTAACCGGCTGGCTCCTGGATCAGTTCGCGCCCGAAGCGACTTTGATCCACGTGGACATCGATGCGGCCGAGATCAATAAGAACATCCCGGTTGATATCCCGATCCAGGGCGATGCCAAGCTCGCGCTTACTGAGCTCATTCACTGGCTGGAGCGGCGGAAAAACGCTTCTGCGAGCGACAGCATCTGGACGCAGCGGATAAAAGAGATGCACGCGGCCTGTGAGGATTGCATCAATGACGTTTGGCGAGAAGGTACCTCGCTCTCGGATAGGTTCATCAAGGAGCTGAATTGCATACTCGATGAGGATGTCATCGTCACGACCGAGGTGGGACAGTGCCAGATGTATGCGGCGCATTATTACATGACCAGGAAGCCGCGCATGTTCATCTCATCCGGCGGGCTGGGCACGATGGGGTTTGGGTTCCCGGCTGCGATCGGGGCAAAGGTCGCGGCACCGGATACGAGGGTCGTAGATATCGCGGGTGACGGCAGTTTCCTCATGACCTGCCAGGATCTGGCCACGTGTGTCGAGAACGATATCCCAGTCGTTGTCTGCATCTTCCACAACCGGTATCTAGGCATGGTACGCCAGTGGCAGGAGCTCTTCTTCAGGAAGAAATATTCACATACCGGGCTGGGCATCACGCCTGATTTCGTCAAGCTGGCCGAGGCGTTTGGCGCGTATGGCGAACGCGTGGAGAAGCCGGAAGATCTACGCTATGCCCTCCGGAATGCCTTCGCCTCAGGCAAGCCCGCCGTGATCGACATGATCGTGGGGAACGAGGATAAGGTGCTCCCCATGATCCCGCCCGGTGGGGGGATGCTCGGCATGATCGGCACGGAACATTGCACACCACTCCCATCACCAGCACGATCGGCCGAGGTGACCAGAGCAGCAGAACTCGTGGAACTGGCAGGAGCAGAAGAATGACCACGCATATCATTTCGCTACTGGTAGAGGATCACCCGGGCGTGCTCACGCGGATGTCCGGCATGTTCACCATGCGCGGGATCAATATCATCTCACTCACCGTCTCGCCATGCGAGAAGGAGGGGCAATCACGTATGACCGTCGTCATTGACGGGTCAGAGAGCGTTCTGGAGCAGGTGCGTAAGCAGCTCAGCAATCTGATCGAGGTGGTTAAGGTCGCCGATCTGGTACGGACCAAGGCGATCATCAGGGATTTGTGTCTCATGAAGATCCACGTCAAGGATCCTAATGCTCGATCAGAGGTCATGCAGCTTGCGGAATCCTATGGCGCGAAGATCGCCGATGCGACCCTGGATTCCGTGATCCTGGAGCTGACGGAGGAGCCGGGTACCATCGACCGTTTTGTGGAGCTGATGCGGCATTTCGGCGTGAAACAGCTCTTCAGGACCGGCGTCACGGCTATTGGCATGGGCTCGGGTGCAGAGCGATAGGTACGGGGTTTTGGCGTAATCCCCGAAAAATATCGGAAGGCTTTTGAATGCTGTTACGTAATATAGGGATTAACTTCATTTCGGTGCCCTGCCGGTCGGAAGGGGGAGGTTCTGATGGAAGGTAATCAACCGGGCAAAGTACTGGGTAGAAGATTCGTTCTCTGCTTTTTGTGTGCCCGCTTTGGCTGCACGTTGACGGATCTTCGTGATGCGCTTTTGAGAAGATTTAGCAGATTCTTACGGGAGAGCTAGATGCCGACCCAGAAGTTCTTCTCCGTTATCGTCATCTGTGTTCTGTTGTTCAGCATGGTGTGCGGCTTGTCACCGACCGCCAGGCTGTCAGAGACGATCGCCGTGCTGTACGACGACTCGGACGCTGTGACCGAAGAGACCGCTCTGCAGATTTACGCCGCCCTTTCGCGCCATTATTCGTCCGTTGATTACATCCCTGTCTCTTCCGCGGGGCAGCTCGCGATGCTGCTGGAATGGCAGTATTTAGGTTCGATTTACGTCTTCCATGGTACGCCCGACGGCATGCTGATTGGCGACGACGAACTGCCGTGGGACGACCTGAATGTGCTTTTAGACAACTCTGCGACGAACTGGCACGTCCTTGAATCCTGCTCCTCCCAGAACCTGAGCTGCGCAAACGTGCACGGGATCGGCAGTCAGGTGGATGGTGAACTCGCCCTTATTGATGCGATGCATCATGCGTCCGTTTACCTCGGTCGGAGTGAGAGCGTGGAGGCGCAGCGGGCTGCTCGTGGGATTCATAATGATTTTAACCGCTACGTGGTGACGAACCTGCAGAATATCGTCAGAAAGGCATTCCTACCCGAGCGACCTCTTGACGGGAGCACGAGTGAGGCGTATACGAACGGGAATAAGACGCAGTATCAAATCACCTCGCCCTGGGGCGGGAACACGACGATCTGTGGCGCTTGGGGCTGGCTCGTGGACAAAGTAGTCTGGGGTCTCGATAAAGCTGGATGGGTGCAGGTTTTCGATAAGGGTGGCCAGGGCTATATTGGCTTCCAGAACTTCAGCAGAACGAAGATCGAGGCGAAGAAGCCCAATTTGGGCGGTTCGATAGACCAGAGCGGGAAATTGCCCGAGACCTTCGAGATGCCACTCAAATTTGATGTGGAGCCCTCGATCGAGAAAGGGCCGTGGTACTCGCCTGAACAGGTGAAAATTAAGATTACCGCGACCCCGAAGAGTAAGATCGACCTCGCGAAGCTAACCGGGCTCAGTCAGGCGCTCCAAACACAGGGGTATGATATTAAATTATACCTCGTGCCCAAGATCCATGCCGGTATCCTCTTCCAGGAGTTTCCCTGGGCGGATGAGCAATATGAGTTCATTTATCAGTATTCCGATGGACTCCAGTTCCTCGGTGGCGGCGCGAGTATTGATCTCCGCATGGAATTTTACGTCCCGATCGCGACGATCCTCAATTACTGGATCTCGGGGACGGGGACGGCGGTAGCCAACGCCCTGAAGCTGCTGGGGATTAGAGTAGATGTGGTGGCGGTCATGTCCCTGGTCACGGGCGTTGATTATAACGCAGTGAAAGATGCCTCGGAAGAATCAATTATGCTCCTCTTCGGTATCGGCATGCTGATTGAGGGCAATACCGATACGAAGGGAAGTTTCGTAAAGAAGGCGATCGGCATCGATATCCCTGTACAATGGTTTGTCTTAGGCTTCAAAGTCAAGGGCGATTCAGGAGTTGCGGGCAGAACAGTGATCGATTCAGACGGCGCCAGATTCCAAATAGGGCTCCCATACGAACTCCTGCTCGACTTCTGGGCACGTGTCCTCTGGTTCTTTAAATTCAGCTGGGGCAAGGAGTGGGAAGATACCCTGTGGTATCCGCCGACGGCAGAGACGTGGACGAATTCTTCCGATCTGGGGAATTCAAACATCGATTCTGATAAGGACGGCATCTTCAACAAAACCGAAGTGCACATGGGGCTTAACGCGAGCAACAGCGATACTGACAGTGACGGGTTATTCGACGGCAACGAACTCCTCGAATATTACACTAGCCCTGCCTTCAACGATAGTGACGCCGACCGCATGACGGATAAAGAAGAGTTGGAATACTGGTACGTGGGCTGGAACCACGATCCACTCGTCGATTACGACAATGACTCGCTGCCCAGTCTACTTGATTTCGATTCCGATGGTGAGGGTTTGAAGGATGGCGGTCCACTCCAGAGCGCGAGCTTGGAGAATAACACCTGTAAAGAGGAGCCCGGCGAGCGAACGTTTAATACCGATCCCTCTCTGCCCGACACGGACTTCGACAACCTTACGGATCGAGAAGAGGTGGACTGGGACAGATTCAATTACTCCTGCACGGAATGCGAGGGGCTCCCTTCGAACACCACCTGCTACCGGTATAAAGGAATCGATGGTGAGGATCTCTTTGTCTGCCAGGGCGATAACAAGTGTGCGTGTAAGGCATACGCATTTGGCTGGTACCAGTGCTGGTGTCGATATCCCGGCGATACGTGCCAGAACTGCATCAGCGAGACGAACTATGTCTATTGGAACGTCACCTCACCGACGAATAAGGACTCCGATCGAGGCGGTGGCGACGGACTGCTCGACGGCTATGAGAAGGAGTATTACGAAACGCTGCGGGTTGCACGGTATGGATTTCCCGGGGTGGAGAGAAGCGGCCCGTACGAGGACTTTGATGGCGATGGTTTGGTGAATATTATCGACCCTGACTCTGACAATGACACGCTCCTGGACGGCGAGGAAGTGCTGCTGTACCGCACCGATCCCCTGGACATCGATACTGACGGGGACTATGATACGAACGATAACGGAGTAATCGATGCGACAGAGACGCTCGTGTACACGGGGTACGGGTTCCCGATGTACGGCAACTTCACCGATCGCGGCGAAATCAACGGAAATGACTGGCCGCACTATGAGGACTGGACGCAAGATCCTGACTGCATGTATCCATGGCCGGTTTGCACTGATCCTACCAGAGCGGACTCAGACGGCGATGGTTACAGCGATGCTGAAGAGTGGTTGAGTACCAGCACACCGCCGAACCCGCCGATCTTCGAGGATTCGGACGCCGACGGGCTCAGTAACTATGAGGAGTGCACCACTTACGGGACGAACTGCACCGGCCCCGATACGGACCTTGACGCGCTTCGGGACGGTTACGAGCGCGACTACTTCAGGGACGAGCGGGGGAAGAACGACACGGAAATCGCCGCTTATTTGAATGACTTCGATGTGGATGACGATTCGATGATTGACGGGCTCGAGCTGGTCTATCAGACAAACATTCTGCATCCCGATACGGACAATGACGGTCTGCTCGATGGGCTCGAATTCGCGTTCTACCTCACCGATCCGCTGAATAATGACACTGACGGCGATGGCCTTCTGGACGGCGCTGAGATCGAGACGGGTACCGATCCGCTGAAGGTCGATACTGATGATGACGGCTTAACCGACTATGAGGAGAGCATAGAGCACGATACGGAGCTGCTCTTCGTCGGGAACATCACGTATCGCACCGATCCGCTCAACCCTGATACCGACGGAGACAGTTTATCGGATGGCGATGAGGTGCGCGGCTGGCATTGGGCGGTCAACCGAATCGTAACGAACGGCTCCTTCGTCTTGACTGCGGAAGAACTGTGGGGCAAGCACGTGGAGCCCCATCCAGAAACGCCATGGTGGAAATGGAAATGGAACCGCGAGCGTGTATACGATTTTCCCGATCCCTATCGTGCACGATTCCAGACGAATCCGGAAAATCCTGACACTGACAGGGACGGACTTGATGACGGTACGGAGAAAGATATGGTGCTCTCGCCGCTGACCAACGACACTGACGTTGACGGCGTTTCGGACATCGAGGAGATGGAGCTGATGGCGGCCATGGGCGCTGCGCTCGGATGGTTTGACGATGAATGGAAGCGGTATGACATCTGGCACTACTTCGATTTTGATAAGGACGGGTTGAGCGATTACGACGAGATCCAGCTCTTTGGCGCGGCGAATTGGTTGCAGCGTGAGCGATTGATCCTTTATCAGGATGCAGACGGTGATGGCCGCAGCGATTGGGAGGAGATGCGTGTGCCAATCACCACGTACAATGAGTCATACTTCAGCCGCGCTACTAATAATGACACCATTATTGCTGATGAGCAGTACCTCTTTACCGTTAGTATGGAGGACGCGAATGTCACAGAAGCCGAGCTGGCAAATGGCACAATCACCGGTGAATTAAGTGCAGCGTTCACGGCAAATGGGTATCCGCTTTCAGAAACCGCGGTCCTCGCGAATATCACGGAGCGTATCCATGAATGGGCGATTACGGATCCAATAACAGACGCGAGCACGAAGTTTATACTGCGGCGTGAAACGGGCGATCTACTGAACATCTCCGGGATCTTCTACCATGAGATCATCATCAAGAGCTACACCGATCCGCTCAATCCAGATACCGATGAGGATGGTCTGAACGACGGCCGAGAGGTGGAGAAGGTGGGCTCGAACCCGCTTGATCACGATTCTGATCACGATGGCATCAACGACTTCCTCGAGGCGGTTACGTACGACACCAATCCGCTCGACGAGGATACGGACAGCGATGGGCCGTTCGAGGGCTGGACCGATGGGGTCGAGTTAGAGCTCTGGATGGCCCGAGGAGTAATGGATATCGCGGATCTCAACGATTATCTCACCGACCCTGACGCGGACGATGACGGTATCGTGGACGGACTCGAATTCCTGCATGCTTCTCTCAATTTGTTGTACAGCGATCCATTAAATCCCGACGTGAATTCAAACGGAATTGAAGACGGTAAAGAGACTGATTATGATAACGATGGGCTCTCTGATTGGGTCGAATTCTACACGGCACCGCCGGGCTATACACTTCCGTCGTACGCTTCGCTCAATGCTGCATTCACCCAGAGCGAATCTTACAATGCCAGCTTTTATAACCAGACCATATTCGACCCAACGGCCTTGCAGTTCGTCAACCATACCTGCTATTTCATCACTGATACGGACGGGGACGGCTGGACGGACGGCGAGGAGGTGAAGGTCTATGGCACCGATCCGCTGGACGCTCGTGATACGCCCGTTGTGGTACCGAGCGACGATCTGTACATCAACGTCGACACCGTGCTCGCTCCCGGCTGGTACGATATTGCCGACTCCGGTGCGCAAGGCGTGATCATCATTAACGCTTCGAACGTGATCTTAGACGGCAATGGCGCGATACTGAATGGTTCGGGCGCGGGCTACGGAATCCTCAATCCGGGCTTTAAGAATGTCAAAATAATTAATTGCACCGTTCTGAACTACGATCGCGGCATTTTTTTGCACGCATCCTCGGACTACACGAGGATACAAAACAATAATATCAGCTATAACGACGAGTACGGCGTTGAAATTTACTCATCGACCGGTACGATAATAACCGAGAATACCATCGCCGCGAACGGGCTTCATGGCATCTTACTCTTCAATGCAGACGCGGGCATTATCGAAGGTAATGAGATCACCGGTAACACCTATGGGCTCTACATCTTCGACGGCTCGGATAGCAACGAAATCATAGATAATGAGGTTGGCAACAATCTCAATACAGGCGTATGTATCAGCGACTGTGACCCCTGGAGCTGGTGCTTGGGTGGGAACTCAAACAACTACCTTGGACAAAACGCGATCTTTGATAACGCTGACTACGGTATTTATTCGCAGGCGTCCAACACAACGATAGTTGGTAATATAGTATGCAATAATGGGTTCTCGGATTTCGCCAGTGGTGACTGGCTTGCAAGCTCAGGCGAGGAGAACACCTGTAATATGCCGAATGGCTGGAACGACGCAGAGAGAACGGGCTGCACGTATTCTTGTGCGTCCCCCCCCAACGTCTTTGATACCGGTCCTGGCACCTATCCCAGTATCGCAGGCACGCATAACGGGACGATCACGCCGAATCAGACGATGGTTGTGAGTAGACTTCACACCTATCCCTGCAGCGGCACGGGCGGGCACACCGAATACGTAAAGATCTGGCAGGGCACGGAAACACTCGTGGAAGCGGAGTGGGCGGGCTATAGCGGCGATTGGCAGACCATTACGTTCGACGAACCATTCGTTCTGGTGGCAAACGAAAGATATCACTACAGTATCAAAACGGGCTCGTATCCGCAGATCATTCATGAGGCGAATAAAGACGTGATGGGCGGAACGATTACGTGCACCCAGTTTACCGATGGCAACGGTAACGTGTACGTGGGTTGGATCCCGGCGATCAAGCTCTTTTGAGCTTTGGTGCGGGATAAAATACAGAACCGGAAAGCTATATATGCGATAAATTCGGTTTCTTTGTGTAACCACTACATGGAGGTGGGAAAGCACATGGCATTGAACGTATTACATGATGAGGATGTAGACGAGCGCATTTTGATGGATAAGACGGTTGCAGTTATCGGATATGGTTCACAGGGCGATGCGCAGGCGAACTGTCTGCGGGATTCCGGTGTGCACGTTATCATCGGCGAGACAGAGATACTGGGTGGTCAGCCGAATCGAAGCTGGCAGAAGGCGAAGGCTGATGGGTTTGAGGTTATGCCGATTGATGCAGCGGCGGCGAAGGCTGACATCGTCCATATTCTGCTGCCCGACGAAGTACAGCCGATGGTCTATGAGAACCAGATCGCGCCGCAGTTGAAGGCGGGTAAGGCGCTCTGCTTCTCACATGGGTTCAATATCTGCTTCAAACGCATCGTCCCACCTGAGGAGGTGGATGTGATCATGGTCGCCCCGAAGGCGCCGGGTACTGAGGAGCGTGTGGCGTACCTGGAAGGCTTCGGCGTTCCCGGGCTCGTGGCCGTGAAGCAAAACCCCTCGGGCCAGGCACGCGAGCTGGCGCTGGCCATGACGAAGGCGATGCACTGGACGAAGGCCGGTATCCTGGAATGCACGTTCGAGCAGGAGACCTATGAGGATCTTTTCGGTGAGCAGTGCGTCCTGTGCGGTGGCTTGGTGGAGCTGATGAGGAATGGGTTTGAGGTCCTGGTGGAAGCGGGCTACCCCCCGGAGATGGCGTACTTCGAGTGCGTGCACGAGATGAAATTAATCGTCGATCTGGTCTGGCAGGGCGGTATCAAGCGTATGGCCGAGGTCATCTCGAACACCGCGGAATACGGTATGTGGGCTGTCGGACACAAGATCATCGGGCCTGAAGTAAAGGCAAAGATGCAGGACGCCCTGAAGCGGGTCGAGAACGGTGAGTTCGCACAGGACTGGGTGGAGGAGTATAAGAGGGGTATTCCGTTCCTGAAGGCAAGCCGTGAGAACATCGGGAAGCACCAGATCGAGACCGTGGGCGAGGAGATCAGACAACTGTTCAAGAAGCAGTAATCTTTCCTAGATGCCCCTCTCCTTTTTGCAGCATCAGCCAACGAAGGTTGTGCTGGTTGGGCTCAATTACCGGGATCATGCCCGTGAGCTGAAGATGGAGCTGCCGGAGGAGCCCATCATCTTTTTGAAGCCGCCAACTGCGCTGATCGGGCCCGAAGAGTTCATTATCTATCCCGCGCAATCAACGCGGGTGGATTACGAAGCTGAGCTGGCAGTAGTAATGAAGAACACGTGCAGGAACGTCGAACCGGACGCGGTGATGGATTTCGTCGAGGGGTTCACGTGTTTGAACGACGTCACGGCGCGTGATCTGCAGCGGAAGGACGTGCAGTGGACACGTGCGAAGAGCTTTGATACCTTCTGCCCCGTGGGGCCGCGGATCGTGAGCAACATCGATCCAAACAACGTCCGTATACAGAGTTACCTGAATGGCGAACTGCGGCAGGATTCCACGACCACAAATTTCATCTTCCGTGTCGAGGAGCTGGTCTCGTTCCTCTCCAAAGTAATGACTTTACATCCGGGGGATATCATAGCAACCGGAACGCCGAGCGGGATCGGAGCACTGCAGCGCGGTGATACGATTGAGATTGTAATAGCGGGAATCGGAACGCTGCGGAATTATGTGCAGTGAGTGTTGTGAGTACCGACCGTTTTAACTCGTGGTTCGGTGTTTGCGATAGCTTACGATCGTCTGTGTAAACACCGCTGAAAGATGAAGACAAAGACGTGCGCGAGGTGCTACGGCTACGGTCTATTGAAAAGGGTGTTTGTAAACCCCTTACCCCACCACCTCGATCTCCACGCGTTCGTCACGGGGAGTGGGCAAGGTATCCTTCGTGAATTTCGCGGGCATCACAAAGGACATGCGCTCCGAAGCCGTGATAACGGGTGCGGTCATCGCGATCTTCTGCTGCGGCTCGTTGGTACCGGAGATGTACCTGAATAGGAGCCAGAATGCGTTCGTTATCGCTGAGACCGGTAACGGTTGCTACCAGCAATTGAGGATACTGTCTGATTTCCACCTTATCGCTCGGCTCGACGGGCTTATACACGGCTTCTTCTACCATTGCTTATCAACAAACCGGAACGGATAA
>JBNGDK010000013.1:0-42842 GCA_049975405.1 Candidatus Methanospirareceae archaeon | reverse complement strand
CTCAACTGGAGCAAAAAACAACCGGTTTACCGACACGGCAATTTCCGATCTCTCCTGTCAAAAGGCCTACGGCGTTAACTTTCATCTTGTAAACAACAACTCATTTACCGGCACGTCCATCTCAAATATTTCGGCAGTCAACGACACCTATGGTGTGCGTCTTTACTATGCAGCCAACAACAACTTTACCGGCACCTCGATTGCCAATCTCTCGTGCGAACAGGCCTACGGTGTCTACCTCAACCAATCGGATAACAACTCGTTCAACGACACTGTCGTCTCTTCACTTAACGCGACCGACCGCGCCTACGGCATCAGGCTCGACTCCTCAAGCAACAACACCTTCAGCTCCAGCACCTCCGTTTCCAACATTACGGCCACCATCTGGTGGTCCTATGGCATCCTTCTGGATCTTTCGAGCAACAATACCTTCAGCTCCAGCACCTCCGTTTCCAACATTAATGGTCGAAACCAAGCCGTCGGCATCTATCTGCATTCTTCAAGCAACGACAACACCTTCAGCGCGAGCACCTCCGTTTCCTATGTTACGGCAGTCGTGCAAGGCGCTGTGGGCATCACTATGTATTTGTCAAGCAACAATATCTTCAGCTCCAATACTTCCGTTTCCAATCTTCAGGGTGGAACCCTTGGCGAGGGCATTTATCTGGTGGATTCAAGCAACAACACCTTCAACACCAGCACCTCCGTTTCCGATATTACAGCCAACGGAACTGCCTTGGGCATCGGGCTATTAGGTTCAGCCAATAAGGGGTCGACCAATAACACCTTCGGCTCGAGCACCTCAGTTGCCAATCTGACGACGACGAACGATACCTACGGCATCGTCTTGTTCGATTCAGCCAACAACAACTTCACCGACACAATCATCACCAACCTCTCGTGTGAAATCGCCTACGGCGTGTTCCTCAACCACTCGAATAACAACTCGTTCAACGAGACCACCGTCTCTTCACTGAACGCGACCGATGCCGCCCGCGGCGTCTATCTGTTAACTTCGAACAACAACACCTTCAGCTCGAGTACTTCCGTTTCAAGCATTAATGGTCCTGGCTTCGTCTGCGGCATCAATCTGGAGCACTCAAAATGCAACAGGTTCTGCTCCAGCACTACCGTTTCCACTATTACTACGGCTGGCGGCTACTTAGCCCTCGGCATCGCTCTGGAAGACTCAAACGACAACACCTTCAGCTCCAGCACCTCCGTCTCCACTATTACGTCAACCAATTGGGAGGCCTACGGCATCCTCTCGACAAATGGTGCAAACAACAACAGCTTCACCGAGTTCACCATCACCGAGATCAGGGGCACGACATCGTATGGTTTAGGGGTATTGGGAAACAGCGATAATAACGTGTTTTCCGGCGGGCGCATCTACAGCACGGGCGAGCCGCGGATCGATTACGCCGTCTGGCTGGATTGGAGTACGCACAATACGATCAACGAGAGCGAGATACTGAACAACGGCCACGGGTTCTGGCTCAACCATGCGGACAACAACACCATCGAGCGGAACATGATCGTGAACAACACGGCGCTTGCGATCTCAGGAGCAGTGCTCACTGAAGGGTCTGATGATAACGAGCTACATTCGAACTGCTTCTATAACAACGGACAATTCTATCAGGCGATGGATAATGGAACCGGTAACGACTGGACGGGCAACTTCTGGGATGATTACACACCACCACCACCGTACCCCCTCTACGGCAGTGCCAACAGTGAGGACAGCAGTCCACTTGATTATTGCCCTTCCGGAGACGATGACGGCGACGGCATACCGAACGGCGAAGAAGGTGGAGGGGACTCGGACGGTGACGGCATTCCTGATTATAAAGATGACGACGATGACAACGATACCGTACCAACGGCCAGAGAGAATCCTGATCCAAACGGTGATGGCGATCCTTCAGATGCCCAGGATACCGATGGCGACGGCGTTCCCGATTATAAAGATGACGACGATGACAATGATGGTATTCCCACCCGGTGCGAGGACGTAAATCGCGATGGCGATCCGACAAATGATGATACGAATGACAATGGTACACCCAATTATCGAGATCCTTTGGACCGGATTTCGATCTGTGCTGTACCAGCAGTACCCGCACTCACACCACTGGGCCTTGTTGCTTTGGGCGGTCTTCTTTCGACAATCGCTGCACTAACCATAAGAAGAAAGAGGCGATAAGCAAGCCTCTTTTTTTCATTTTTTTTAGCTTTGCCGTGAATAGCCGCCTCGAAAGAGTTCGTGGACAGCAACGGCAACCATTCTACTAAAGGAATACCGGCGATACGACTGGCTGTATTAACGACGCTGCAGTGTAGTCACTCGGTGAGCTCGTTACCATCAGTGACAAATCTGTGTCGAGAAGACGAATTATAGATAGCGCCGAATGGTGTTTGTAATAAGCAATCTGAGCAGTCCCGAATCTCTCTCTATTTCTACACGTCGAACGGGAGTTTAATTGATAAATAGAGATTGGCGAAGTGACGACGGTAACTTATTAATGTATCGAGCACCGTTAACTCCACACAAGGTGCTCGTTCATGGACTCCGTGACAGTTCCCATACTCGTACTTCGGCTCTCGCTCGCCTTTCTCGCAGGTCTGCTCGTGGGCATCGAGCGACAGATACGTCTGAAACCGATCGGCTTCGGCACGTTCACCCTGGTCTCCTCAGGCGCCTGCGCCTTCATGATCGTTACCGAGGGCCTCATCGGTGCCGGCTACAGTATCCCATCGCCGCGGGCGTGGTCACGGGCATCGGCTTCCTCGGTGCGGGGACGTTGATCAAGGAGGGCCCGTCCGTCATGGGATTCACGACCGCATCGGCCATCTGGCTCATCGGTGCAACTGGTGTTGCATTTGGCGCGGGGTATTACGTGGCTGGCGTACTCACGACCTTTCAATGTCTCATGGTCTTCTTCATTGATTATCTCTTTGAGAAAAGAGGCTTTGGTGGGCATTCGCATCGGGTAACCATCAGCTTCGACCAGAACCTCCCGGAGGAGAACCTGAAGGCGACCCTCGAGAAGTTCAAGCCCAAGATAGAGGGTTTTGAAATTAGCCATACACCACGCGCGTACACCTATATCTTCCGGGTGGTCATTACTATGCAGGATCTTGAAGAGTTGAGTGGCATGATCATGAGTTTGAATGGTGTGCTGAAGTTCCAGGTGGAATGACGTAAGCTTACCCTTAATGCCGTGCTATTCAGACTATCCAGCACCCAGCAGCGACTGGTAGATGTTCCAGATCCCCGTCGCTATAAAATTGACCGCGATCGCGCCCAGCAACAGGCCCATCACCCGCGTGATCACCAACGAGCCCGTCACACCCAGCAACTTATAGATCTGGCCGGCATATCGAAAGATGAGGTAGGAGAGCACAAAGGTGAGTATGATAGCACCGATCGCGATGAGCTTCAAGTCGAGTGTCTGGCCGGTTCGTATGATGACAATGACGGTTGTTATGGCGCCCGGGCCGGTAAGCAGGGGCGTGGCGATCGGGAAGACCGCGATGTCTTCACGCCTCGCGGCATCCTGAATCTCCTCTTCGGTCACACTCTCACGTGAGATTCGCGCCAGGACCATGTCGAGCGCGACGATGAAGAGCAGGACGCCGCCTGCCACCCGCAAGGAATCCACGGTCACGCCGAAGATCCGCAAGGTCACCTCACCGGCGAGTGCGAAGAAGATAGCCAGCACACAGGCGACGGTCATCGCGCGTTTGGCGATCGCAATGCGTTCCGCAGCACTCACTCGTGCAGTTAACGAGATAAAGGTGATGAGCCCGCCGATGGGATTGACGATGATGAAGAATGAGGTGAAGGCATAGATGAAAAAGGCCACTGCGTCCATACCATTCTATTCTGTTACGTGGAGAAAAATCTTGCACTCACGGCTGGGAGTTCGGCTCATTCCGCTGTTCCGCTTCATCATGGCCGGTCCGCGAGTTGCCATTGCGCTGATTCTTCCGCTCCATCATCTCTTCAACCGTCGTTCGAGCGAGTGAGAGCGGGAACTGAATCATAAAGCGGAGCCCACCGGCAGTGGAGAAATTCCGTAACGGCCGCTTGACCTCCGTGATCAGCTCCCGCACCACTATTTCCTCCTTCACGTACCCCGCCTCTTTGACGAGTGCGAGACGATGGATTGAGTATAAGCCAAGCAGAAAGGCGAAGAAGAAGAAGAAATCCCACTGCTGGAAGTCCAGGGTGGGAATTACCAGTTTGCCCGTGGGTGTGGTATACGTTAAAGTCCAGGCGAGTTCGCGGCCCACGAAGAAGTCCGCAAAGGAACCGCCGATGATGGGAGCAATGCCGGCAGTCAGCGAGTTCCCCAGCGTACTGGCTGCAAGGTACGCGGTCGCCTGCCCCTTTGGTGCCAGCTTCAGTCCTATATTCCCTGAGGCGAGCGTTACTCCTGCAGTGGAAATGCCCATGAAGATATGGATGAGGACAAGGAGCGGCATGGTCAGCAGATACTTCTCGGGCAGGGTCGTGAAGGTCCAGGCGAGGATGCAGAGCATGAAGAGCGGACCGCTGACGCCGAGCACCGACTTGTTGCTGAAGCGATCGGCAAAGTTGCCCCAGAGTCGCAAGAACGCGAGATTCATGAGCTGACTCACGATCAGGAGCGCGATAACCACTGAAATCTGCAATCCCAGGCGATTGAGCATATAAACCGTAAAAAAGGGTGCAGCCAGGTTAACGGCGAAGTTCCAGGAGCCCAGGAACCATACCAGTTTTTTGAAGTTACCATCACGCAGGGGGCTCAATAGCGTCTTCAGAAACGAGGGCTCCGCTTCTACCGGGCTCATCATGCGTGGCTCCGGTACGGTGGATATAACGTACACACCGAGCATGCCGGCGAGGAACCCGAGGAAAAAGAGCGTTGAATAGCTGAATAATTCGTTCTGGTCGAAAATGTTACGGCCGTAGTCGACGAAGAGGCCCGCGGCGAGACTGAGCGGGATACCTATGCCGGTAGCCAGGCTCATGCGTTTCGAGAAGAAGGAGCCCAGGCGGTCCTGTGGTACGAGATCGTGCATCCACGAGTTCCAGCTGCTGCTTCCGATCGCGCCGAATGAAGCGTAGAACAGGAGTCCGAGGATGAGTGCGAGCAATCCGATCTGGGGGGTGAAGAGGAACGGAATGAGCGCAATGAGTAACCAGAACGATCTGCTCACCGCGGTGGCTGTGGCACAAATCGCCCGCCTCACGCGATAACGTTCCACCAGATAGACCGCGGGTATCTGCATCAACTGCGCGAGCGGCGGAATCGCTGCTAGGAGCCCGATCACTAGGTTGGAAGCGCCGAGCTGCAGCGCAAAGGCGACCAGGAAGGCGCCGCCTGTCAGCGTCACCATCGTCTGCGTGGTGAGCCCATCTTTGATAACGCTTCTGAGCCCTGATTCGGTCTCTTCATCCGTTAATTGGTCTTTAACTGCGAACACCATGGTCACTCGTCTTAGCTGATAGAGTAAGTCGAGCGGAGTATATAAACCAGGATTAGCCGCACCATACTACTCGCTGCCGTTTTATCAGCACGTTCAATCCTACGGCCTCTGCTGGTTCTTCGGTTTCGTCTTCTCTACTGTTGTTCGAATGAGGGAGAAGGGGAACTGGAGCATGTGGCGTAGTCCGCCCGCGGTGGAGAAATTTCGAAGTGGTCGTTTGACCTCGGCAATCAATTCACGAATTACGATCTTCTCCTCCACCTCACCCACCTCTTTAACCAGCGCCAAACGATGGATAGAGTATAATCCGATGAGGAACGCGAGGAAGAAGAAGAAATCCCATTGACGGAAGTTCAACGTTTGTAGTACCAGTTCCCCGTCTGGACTGAACCATCTCAGCGTCCACGAGAGCTCGCGATTGACAAAGAAGTCGGCGAAGAGCCCACCAAGGATAGGGGCGATGCCCGCAGCCAGGGAATTGACGAAGCTATTGGTTGCCAGATACGCGGTTGCCTCTCCCTTCGGCGCCAGTTTGAGCCCGATATTCCCCGAGGACAGCGTCACGCCCGCGGTGGAGATCCCCATGAAGACATGGATAATCACGAGAAGCGGTATGGTGAGGACATACTTCTCAGGTAGAGTTGTGAAGGTCCAGGCGAGGATGCAGAGCATGAAAAGCGGACCACTGACGCTGAGCACTGATTTATTACTGTAGCGATCTGAGAATCGGCCCCAGAGTCGTAAGAACGCGATGTTCATGAGTTGGCTCAGAACAAGCAGGACGATGATGAATGAGATCTCCAACTCCAGTCGTTTCAGCATGTAAACGGTAAAGAACGGTGCGGCCAGGTTAACGGCGAAGTTCCAGGAGCCCAGAAATAGAATGAGATTCTTGAAATTTACGTCCCTGAAAGGCTTTGAGAGCACCTCAAAGAACCGAGCCGGGCTGGGTGGAACTGTCATTCGCGGCTCGGGAATGGTCGAGACGTAATAGGCATCAAACAAGCCCGCGACGAAGCCGAGCAGGAAGATAAGTGAGTAACTGTAGATCGCCCGTGTGGGGAAGAGCCGCGTCCAGTAATCAATGAAGAAGCCCGCAGCGAGGCTGAGCGGGATACCCAGCCCCAGTGTTAAACTCATACGTTTCGAGAAGAACGCACCCAATTGGTCTTGCGGCACGAGGTCGCGCATCCAGGAGTTCCAGCTGCTGCTGCTCACCGCGCCAAACGCCGCGTAGAGTATGAGCGCAACAATGAGAACAGATAGGCCACCGGTAAGGCCGAAGAGTATCGGAATGAAGGCGATGAGCACCCAGAAACTACGGCTTGCTATGATCGTGTAGAAACAAATTGCGCGCCGTGCCCTATACTTCTCGATAAGGTAGATCGCGGGAATCTGCATCAATTGCGCGAGCGATGGTATCGCAGCGACGAGCCCGATAATGAGATTAGAGGCTCCGAGGAGGAGCGCGAAGGCGACTAAAAACGCGCCCCCGGTCAAGGTAACCATCGTTTGCGCAGCCAGGCCGTCCTTGATGACGTTATGAAGTCCTGATTGGATCTCTTCCTCAGTGAGCTGCTCTTTTACCGCGAAGCTAACGCTCATGTTCTTTCTGTAAAAATAAAAGAAAGCTATAGAGTAGCTATAGCTTCTCCTTTGGACGTCTCTAAGACCTTAAGAGCAGTCTATTTCAGTCGCGCAGGCAGCCACTCATTCAGTAACCACTTCGCCAAAAGCAACTCGTCTCGATACTTTGGTCACGCGGATTTTTACGGTATCCCCTTTCTGCGTGTTGGGCACGAAGACCACAAAACCCTCTATACGAGCGATGCCGTCTCCTTCACGTCCTACGTCCTCAATCGTAACGTCGTAGGTCTCGCCAACATTTATAGGGGCGGCAAATCCCCGCCTCTCGCCACTATAGTCCATACCTTACAAAGCCTCCCTTTCTCCTTCCTTTCGATTTCTCTTCGGTTCGTGATGCGCACGTCGCAAATAACCGCCATATTCCACCGCAAACCCGCGACAACACGCCACACCACGTAGTTACCCGTAGATCATTCTCGTATATAAACACTACAGTCCGGGAGAGCACACCGCCGCGATGGCCACGTGCACCATAGGGTGCAGGAGTAAGTGTGAAAAAACGCCCAAACACAGTGCCAGGCAAAAAATGAGCGCAATCGTACTATCGCGCGGCTCGTGCGATTCGCTCCTTCTCTTCCTTCTTACTGACCGAAAAGCACTTTGCGTTCCGCGATGCGGCGATGAGCTCATCCGCGAGACATCGCTCGAGCCGCTTTTTGCTCTTAAAGGCACATTTTTCTGCACCCTGGGTAATGAACATGAGCGCTTGATCTACCCGCCGCTGCGAGGACATATCCACGGCTTTGGGCACGAGAATACCGCCAAACCGCAATCGAATCGTCTCTTCACGCGGGCCGGCATGCTGAATCGCATCCACGAGCACCTGGAGCGGATTCTGCCCTGTAGCCTCGTGAACAAGATCAAACGCGGTATTCACGATCCTGTAGGCCATCAGCTTCTTCCCGGTGTTATGCTCGGAGCGCATAATCTTGTTAATCAGGCGTTCCACGATGCAAACCTTCGATTCCTCGAATTGCTGGCTCGCATGCGCACCGCCGGAATGCAATGCTGATACGGGTAAGAGGCTGATGTGCCGCTCGATACCGATATCCGTGATCGTCACGTCTGCCGGATCCCACTTGTTAAAGACCTTGCCAAATTGTATCTCGGCTCCCATCTCGATCACCTCAGTATCTTCTCCTTCCGCCCATGCACCAGTTCCAGGAGCGAGATGTCGTTAACCGCCACGACCTTGAAGCGCACGCCCGAGAGATCGCCGTATGACCGCCCCTTACGACCGCCAATGCCCTCGATCAACACCTCGTCATGCTCATCGATGAACTTAATCGCACCGTCGCCCGGCGCAAAAGCAGTCACCTGCTTACCGTTCTTAATGAGCTGCACACGCACGCACTTCCGAATCGCTGAATTCGGCTGCTTCGCTTCTATCCCTACCTTCTCCAGAACAATTGCCCGTGACATGTGCGCACCTTCCAATGGATCACTCTTCTTCGCGGTCTTCAAGACCTTCCGCGCGTAATCCGGGCTCTTCCGCCGCATCTCTTTCCTGCGCTTTTGCATCTTCCTCGCTGCGTACATGCCTCTTCCCATCGCTTCACTCCTTAAGAACTAAACTATCCTTTAGGTTTCCTAGATAAAACGTTTTAGAACGGTGAGTCTGCACGGACTATTTGATGATCACGTTGTCAATGCCCTGATTCCGCTTCACCAGCATCTTCACCTTCTTGATCCGCTCGCCATCGCGGCCGATGGCGATGCCCTTATGCTTCGTGAGCACCTCGACGTAAGCGCAGAGTTTATCGTTCTTATTCAGCAGCTCGACGCTCTTCACGTACGCGGGCCGCAGCAAATTCTCGATGAACTCCTTCGCGTCCGGTGAATGTTCCACGACCTCAATCTCCTTGTTCAGCATCTTCTTCACCTTGTTGATGTTCATGCCGTTTTTCCCGATTGCCAGGCCCATGTCACCCTTCTTTACCACCATGATCACCTTATTTGCCTCGCTGTCCACGAGACAGTCCATCACGCCCGCACCGGTCGATTGCTCGAAGATTCCGATGCACCTTATCCCCTCGGTATCCAACTTTACGGTCAGTTTCACTCACCTGTTGTTTTTTCTCTCTTCTCTTATCGTGTGGCGATATTCAAGGTTTTCTCTTTTGGTTGCTCTTCTGGTGTGAGAACACGCACAATCGCGGAATCGCCGGGATCGGTAATACAGAGTGAGGCGACTGAATACGGCTTCCCGCAGGCGAGCCCAAGCTCGAGACTGTTCGCAGGATATTCATACACAATAAGCTCCTCGTCACCATTTCTCGCTGCGTCTGCAAAGACCTGCTTTACCTGCTCAGGGCAATTGGACGCATGAATAACGACCCGCGCCTCATCATTCAGTACCGCCCGTACCGTCTCCCGTGAGCCCAGCAGTACATCTCCCTGGCTTAATACCTTCTGCAACTCCCTATGCACATCTGAAAGCTCGATCGAGCTTCGCCCAGCCTTCCGTTTTGCCTTTGCCATCGTCTGTCTCGCTCCTCTTCTTTCTTATTCTCTTGGTCTATCTATCTTCCCGTCTTTCTTACCTACCAGGACCCTTTTAAACCTTGAGCTTTTGCCGTTATCGTCCCGCCACCAGTTCGACCGCACCGGTCCCTAATCTGATTGGCTGTCCGACGATCACGTTCTCCGTGACGCCCTTTAGTTCGTCAGTTTCACCGTGAATGGCGGCATCAAGCAGGTTGTCGACCGTGACCTCAAAAGCAGCACGCGAGAGCACTGAGGCTTTCTCGCCCGCGATGCCGTGCCGGCCGATCTGCTTCACCGTGCCGTCCATGGTCATCGCATCGGCAATCAGCATGATATGACGCGGGTCCACATCCAGACCCTGCTCATTCAAGGTGTTCAACATCTCTTCCACGATCGCGTTCCGGGCTGCTTCTATACCGAGCACCTCTTCGATCTCAGCGATATTGTTCGTCATGGTCCGCGTAAAATCAACTCCTTCTACCTTCTGGTTCCGCAGACGTTTCAGCTCCGAGCCCACCGTATAGAGCACGTACTCGCCGTTGGGAGCCCGCCGTACTAGCACCCGCTGTATCCCGACGATGCCCCTTACCAGCTTGCTCGCCACGGTCTTCTCTAGCTTCGATAGTTCGTGGAATGTGTCACAGCCCGTATAGATGCGTAACTGTCCGTCCTCCATCTCGTCCACGAGCATTTCCTGGCTGATCTCCTTAATCTTCTCGATCACGTCCGCTCTCGTGACGTATCGCTTCTCCAGGTCCTTCGGATTGAGTTCGACCCACACAGTCATCGTCTCCATCGAGGAGCGAATTTTGCCGAGATTGCTGATGTAGATCTCCTGTATCATCCCCGCCACCTCTTCCGCTAGGTTCCGGCTCGTTCCATACTCACCGAGCAGGCGGATCGTCATGGTGGGTGTTGAGAGTTTCTTTCGTGCATCCACGATCTCGATGATCCGGGGCAACCCTAACGTGATATAAATAGCGCCGACACCGGCATAGTGGAAGGTACGCATGGTCATCTGCGTGCCCGGTTCGCCGATGGATTGCGCGGCAACGATACCTACCGCCTCTCGCGGCTCTACTTTCGACCGCTCGTAGCCTGCAACAATCTTACGTATAATGACCTCCAGTTTCTCGGCGGTTAGCTTTGCTCGCACGGCCTTCAATTTCTCTTTCAAATCGAGTTTGATATTCTCCGGAAGCCCGCTTCGATTCACATTGAACTCAATATCGCCGAGCTTGACCTCACCATCCAGCTTCCGGCCCAGCATCATGATGATATCTTCCGCAACGGTGGTGTTGATCTCTTCATCCAGGAGCTCTTCAAACGATACGGAGAGCTCAGCGGTCGAGAAATCCTCGTTGAGCTGCGCAGCTATCTCCGCATCGATATCTGCTTTCGCCCACGCTTCAGGTCCTTCCCCGCTATCTTCTGCCATATACTTCACGCCTCCTTACACTTCGTTACCTGGTACATCTTACGCCCCCGTCTCGATTGCTTCCTTAATCACTTTATCAATATCAACCACCTTTGCTAACTCGCCATTCGAGGGGTCTATGCCGTCGTCACCGTATTTAAACTGAACGACGGTACCCTTGGTCTCCCGAACTGTCCCGTCATTCTTCACCTCGAGATCCTGCAGCGCATTGATGAGTCGTCGCTGGAAGTACCCGCTCTGCGAGGTACGGACCGCCGTGTCCACCAGCGCTTCTCGGCCACCAACGGCGTGGAAGAAGTATTCTGTGGGAGAAAGGCCATCTTTAAAGGAAGCTCGTACGAAGCCGTGGGCATCGGCGCTACGGTCGCCCGGCTTATAATAGGGCAACGTTCGTCCCTGGTAGCCGCGCTTTATCCGCTCGCCTCGCACCGATTGCTGACCGACACAGGCCGCCATCTGCGTGAGATTGAGCATGGACCCTCGCGCACCGGACTTGGCCATGAGCACGCCGGGGTTCTCGATACCGAGATAGCGCTCCGCAATCATACCTGAGTCATCACGCGCGCGGCCAAGCTCCTGCATGACCAGGAGTTCCAGCGTCTCCTCGAGTGTTCTGCCCGGTAACGCCTCCAGTTCTCCACCATTGTACGCCCGTATCAGCGCTTCAACTTTCTTCTCGGCTTCTCGGATCGCCTCTATCCTGATCTCATCCTTACCCTCGAGGGGGATGTCCTCGTCACTGATGCCGAAACTAAACCCTGCGTGCTTGATATAATTGATCGCAAGCCGAGCGGCGTCCTGGATGAATCTCTTGGTGGCCACCTCACCATACTGCCGGAATATCCGCTCAATGACGACCCCCTTGAAGGAGCCCACGGCTTTCTCATCGATTACGCCGCAGACCAGCCGCCCATCTGCTATCTTCACGTAGGCGTCATAGGGACAGTTCTCCATCTGACACGTTGCGCATTTCTGGCAGGTCTTGCTCTGGAATTCCAAATTCATGCTCGACGGCAGGATCAGACTGAAGATCTGCTTCCCGGTCCAGTAGTGCGTTTGCCGCGCCTCATCAAAGCCAGCAGGCGCACCTAATCCATCGAGCGCGATCTTATAGACGATATTGAGCACCTTTTCTTTCGTAAATCGCTTCTCACCCCGGGTGAGGATGAACAACCCGGTGATGTAATCGTGGATGTTACCAATGATCGGTCGGCCAAATCGGGGCGAGATAATGTTACGCTGCACGGCCATAAGAATCTTCGCTTCCGCACGTGCCTCTTCTGTCTGGAGCACATGCATATTCATCTCGTCGCCGTCATAATCAGCGTTATATGGCGGACAAACGGCGGGATTCAATCTGAAGGTCCGTCCGGGCATAACCTTGACGTAGTGTGCCATGATGCTCAATCGATGGAGAGACGGCTGACGGTTGAAGAGTACGATGTCACCGTTCTTAAGGTGCCGCTCGACCTTCCAGCCGAGATCCAGCTCGTCGGCCAGCGTCTCGAAATTGCTCTCGGTCACCTTCACCTTCCGGCCGTCACTGCGTCGTACGTAGTTCACACCCGGGTGTCGCTTGCCCCTGCGTACGGTTTCACGCATCAACTCGAGGGTCCGCTCGGTCACATTGACCGTAACGGTCAACTCCCTCGCGATTGCTTCTGGCACGCCGACCTCGTCGATCTCGATATCAGGATTGGGTGAGATAACCGTACGAGCGGAGAAATTCACACGCTTACCGGATAGCGAGCCTCTGAATCTGCCCTCTTTCCCCTTCAATCGTTGCGCGATGGTCTTCAGTGGTCGGCCGCTCCGATGTCTGGCTGGCGGTACACCGGGAATATCATTATCGAAATACGTGTTTACATGATACTGAAGCAGTTCCCAGAGGTCTTCGATGATCAATTGCGGGGCACCTGCATCGCGATTCTCCATGAACCGCTGATTGATCCGGAGGATATCCACGAGCTTATGTGTGAGGTCATCTTCACTCCGCTGCCCGCTTTCCAGCGTAATTGACGGCCTCGCAGTCACCGGCGGAACCGGCAGCACGGTGAGAACCATCCACTCGGGGCGCGCGTTCTTGGCATCCATCCCAAAAAGGGGCACGTCTTCGTCGGGTATGCGCTCAAGGCGCTCCCGAACATCGGTGGGCATCAATCGCCGCTCTTTCTCTTCCGCGTCGATCTCGATGTAAGTCGTGGGCTTCTCGTATTTTATGCGCTGCTGTGGCTCATCGCAATACCTGCAGACGCTATTCTTCGCAGCTTCTTTAAAGACCTGCTTCACCACGTCCCCAACATCTGCATGTTTCGCTCGCTGTTGCTCGATCGCGTCCAGGAACCGTTCGCGATCTTCCTCACCAAGAATCACATGGCCGCAGCTCCGGCAGGTCGCCGTTAAAATCTTGTAAATCAACTTCGCGTAGCCGATATGGATAACGGGCGCTTCGAGATCAATATGCCCGAAATGACCAGGGCACTCGCCCATCCGACCGCCACAGGTCTTACAGCGAAGTCCGGGATCGATGACGCCAATATGCTGGTTCACCAGCCCGCGCTCTATCGGGAACCCGTCCTCGCCGTAGGTATCCGGTGTAATGATCCGGGATGCGCTCATCTTGCGTATCTCTTTCGCGGACAGTAAGCCAAATTTAATCCCTTTTATCCGTTTCGTTCTCATCTCAGACGGCCTCTTCTAATTGTAATCGCGGCGCTATACAGAGCGCTTTCATCTCGTCAAGCAAGAGCTTGAACGCATAGCTCATCTCCACAGGATAGATGTCGGTATCTGCCCCGCAGTTGGGGCAAAAGACCGAGCCGGTCTTGTTGTCCGTGGAGGCGATCATCCCGCAGTTCCCACAAACGAGCTCGACCACCTTGTCAGACTCGTCCAGGAGCCGGTCCTTGAGTGAGATCGCCGCGCCGTAGCCAATAAGGACATCGCGCTCCATCTCGCCGAACCGAAGCCCACCTTCTCTCGCTTTCCCCTCGGTAGGCTGCCTCGTCAGAATCTGCACCGGCCCGCGTGCACGTGCGTGCATCTTCGCGGAAACGATATGGTACAACTTCTGGTAATAGGCGACACCAATGAAGACTTCAGCTTCGATCTTCTCGCCGGTCATGCCGTCCCACATCGTCTCTCGCCCGGTGCTGGAGAAGCCTGCGCTGTCCAGTGCCGCTCGTAACTTATCCTCAGATTCACCATAAAAGACGGTTGCATCGATATAGCGCCCTTCCAACGCGCCTGCCTTGCCACCGATCATCTCTAAAACGTGGCCTACGGTCATTCGTGAGGGGATCGCGTGCGGATTGATAATCAAATCAGGTACGAGACCGTCGGCCGTAAAGGGCATATCCTCGGGAGGCACGATGAGTCCCACTACTCCCTTCTGGCCGTGTCGTGATGCAAACTTGTCACCTATCTCCGGAATCTTCTGATCGCGGACGGTGACCTTTACCAGTCGTCGATTGCTGCTCGATTCCATGAGCACCACCGAACTGACCACTCCCTGTTCATTGGGGCGGGTACAGATCGAGGTGTCACGGCGTTCCAGGGGGCTCAAAAGCTCGGTCGTCTCTTCCAGGAACCGCGGCGGGCTCGTCTTCCCGATGAGCACATCGTTCGGCGCCACTTCGGTCTCCGCATTGATAATACCGTCCTCATCGAGTTGCTTATACGCATCGTGGCTTCGCACACCGACAATCTCCATATCAGGGATCTCAAATCGGTCCTCTTCACCACCTGGATACCGAATCTCCTCACCTTCGTACGTGCGGAAGAAGTGGCTCCGTCCCAATCCGCGATCGATGGCCGCACGATTCAAGATCAACGCATCTTCCATATTGTACCCTTCGTAGCTCAGGACGGCGAGGACAAAATTCTGGCCAGCAGGCCGCTTCTCGTGCTGAACGAGGTCCGCCGTTCGCGTCTTCACGATCGGCTTCTGCGGATAGTGCAGTACATGCGTCCGCGTGTCTGTTCGCGACTTGTAATTCGCCGTGGGGAGGCTCAGCGACTGCTTCAGCATCGCCGCGCCCATGGTATTTCGGGGTGACGAATTATGATCGGGGAAGGGGATAAGCCCTGCGACCGCGCCCAGAATCAGTGATGGGTCGATCTCCAGATGGGTGTAGTCCTTGCCCTCCTCCTTCTCCAGATCGGTCTCGTCCACCGCGATCAGCGCGTTCTCCTCCTCCTCGGCATCGAGATACTCGATCACCCCAGTTTTGACGAGGTCATCGAAGTTGATCTCCTCTGTTCGCAGTTTCGCGATGTGCGACTCATTGACCAGCGCTTTGCCGTTCAGGACGACAATAACAGGTCTGCGTGCTCGACCGCCATCCGAATTAATGAGAATATCGCGGCGGTTAGCATAGTAAGCGACGTTAACTTGATCGGAGAGTTCTCCTGCACGTCGCCGCTGGCGCACCTCTGCGACGAATCGTTCAGGCGATGTGCTGAACCCGATGAAATCGCCGTTTACGAAGACACGGATTAGCTTCTCGGCACTGAGCTCAGATGAGCGTGATGGCGGGACGATCCCAAGCGTATAGAGGAGCTCTTTGAAGTGCTCTTCATCCTCACCCACCGAGATCTCGACCATCTGCGAGAAGTTCTTGACCAGGCCACAATTTGGACCTTCTGGTGTCTCACTCGGGCAGATCTTCCCCCATTGCGTGGGATGAAGGTCACGAGCCTCGAAATGAGGCTGAGATCGAGAGAGCGGCGAGATGATCCTACGCAGGTGGCTCGCCGTCGCGACGAAGTTGCTCCGCTCCAGCAGTTGAGATACGCCTGCGCGGCCTCCTACCCAGTTACCGGTCGCAAGCGCATGGGTGATCCGTTCTGTGAGTACATCGGACCGAATCGCCGTGGATATCTTCAGCTCGCGTGAGCGCATATGCGCCCGTTCCAGCTGATACCGCATATCGCGCATGAGCTTGGTGAACGAGACCCGGAAGAGGTCTTCCATCAAATCGCCGGCAAGCTTCAAGCGCTTATTCGCGTAATGATCCTTGTCATCCTCACCGCGCTTCCCCAGCGAGAGTTCGTAACAGGACTCTGCCATGCGACCCAGGAAATGCGCCTTGGCGATCTTGTCAGCGAGATGCGGAAAGAAATAGCGGTCAAGTATGTAGTTGACGCGCTTCTCGCGATACTCCTTTGCCTGAGTCGGTGCGATCATACGGCCCAGTTTGTCGATTGCTTCCTCCTGCGTGTGTATCTTACTCTCGTGGATATTACCGCGTATATGCTCCTGGATCTCAGGTTCGTCTGAGACCGCTTTGACGATGGCGGTGTTGTCCTCAAGCCCCAGGGCGCGCATCAAGGTCACGAACTCGATCTTCTTGCCCACGGCGGGGAAGGAAACTTCCAGTATGTCTTTCTTACTGATCTCTACGCGAATTGGAACCCGGAAGCCCTGCTTGAGCGAGAAGAGCTTTGATACCTCGCTTTTACTCCCGTATTTCTCCTCGAAATTGACGAAGATTCTGTTCGGTGCGAGATCCTCGAGCGTGATGATTACGTGCTCGGAACCGTTAACGATGAAATAGCCGCCGGGATCGAGCGGATCTTCTCCTGCCTCGTGCCTCAGCCAATCTTCGTACTCCTGATCAGAAATTTTCCGCCCCAACTTCTCCTCACGCACCTCGCGGGAGACATTGCATTTCGCGGACTTCACCATGATGGGCATCTCGCCTATTTCCACCGTGTCCAGCTCGCTCTCTTCCTTGACTCCCAGCTCCTCGTGCTCGTATTTCCGCATGAGCTGCATCTCCAGATAGACCGGAGCCGCGTACTTAAGATTCCGGAGCCGCGCTTGAGACGGGAAAATCTCTTCAGAAGAGCCGTCCGCTTCACGTGATTTCGGGAGCCCGACTGTGATCTTCCCAAAGCGCACGCCCACGGAGTACTTCCCCATCTCGTCTTCGCTACTGATCGAGGTCTCGACGAACGGCTGCTCCTCAATAACGCGATGCATGCCCTCATTGAGGAAATAGTTGAAGGAATCAAGCTGATGTTGCGCGATTTTTTTCCGCTTTAAATAGGCCTTTGATAAAACACTCTTATCTAACATACTCACTCCCACTTCCTACCTTCATTACTCAATAACCAGACGATACGATACCGATCTACCCGCGGTTTTACTGACTCGTCGTACCCGAATGACATCTCCAACAGCCGCTTCCTTGAGCTCTTTGATCACGGGATCAGCGGCTTTGATCTTCGGCAGTTGCTCTTTTTGTATCTTATAGGTTCTTAAAAGCTCTGCTACCTCGTCCTCGCCCATGACCTCATGTCTGGGCACCAACTCATGTTCAAGTATGGATACCTTTCCCCTCTTCATATATTCAGTTCAGCGTATTATGTGTGACTGACGGGCTCGACGGGATTTGAACCCGCGACCGACGGGTTAAAAGCCCGCTGCTCTACCTTTCTGAGCTACGAGCCCTTGTCCTCATTTACTTTACCTTACGTTACCGCACCTCTGAGAGATACTTCAGTAACAAGTGCAAAACGGCGTCAGCCGCCTCGCGCTTGTTTCCCTCCCTATCTCTGTGGAAGCTATGCGTTTCGTGAGCTACGTAATCTTTTGTTGCCAATGCTATATAAACTAATCCAACGGGCTTCTCCGGCGTCCCTCCCGTGGGACCGGCAATACCGGTAGTCGAAATGCCAATATCGGCCTTGAGGAGCGTTCTTACACCATTTGCCATCGCCACTGCGCATTCCGCGCTTACCGCACCCTTCTCTGCCAGTATCGCACGTGTAACCTGCAAGACACTCTCTTTTACATCATTCGCGTACGCAACGACGCCGCCTTTGTAATACTCGGAGCTGCCGGAGACATTGGTTATCAGATCGCCCACTAAACCACCGGTGCACGATTCCGCGGTGGCCAGGGTGCGACCACTACTCCCTAAAGCTAAGCCGATTTCTTCCGCTAACATCCTCTATGTTATTCGTTCCTCCCACTATAAAAAGCAGAAATGCCGGTCGGTGGTAATTACGTGTAGATGGAAGCTCCGCGCGATCATGCCATCGTACCGTAGCGCACCTTGACGGCAACGCCGTGCTGGAAGCAGCGCATCTCCTCTCGCGTGAGCATTGCCCGCCCGGTGGCCAGTAACCTGTCCCGCTCGTCAACTACAAGCACCTCGTCATAGGCGCGTATGTCTGGATCAGCATCCACGACATGCTTACAAAAGGCGGTTCCGCCAGTCTTGATGAACTCGCTGCTCTCTTCGTTCATCACCACGCGAAGCTGTGGATACGGGAGCACCTGATGAAGTCGCCTCGCGCCTTCGCGACCCAGGGTGAAGAGGCCATCAAGACTCCGGAGCGTGGCCATACGCTGCCCCCCGTCTTTTATCTGCGCTATTCTACGCGTCCGCGAGAAGAGGAACTCAACGGTATGAGGGAACAGCGCAGTTCCCGCGCCGCGTCCGAATTGATAGTCGGCAATGACGCGTGCCTTCTTCAGATACTCTGCTCGTTCTTTCGCATCCATAGTATCCGTTGCCCTCTTCTGGTTACCGTTTTAGATAACGGACGTGGGTCAGAGGCAGTCCGTTCTGATCGCGGATCAGGAGTTTGCAGTCGCGGCATGCTATTTATCAGTGCTTTTCTAACTTAAGACTGTTGCAGGCAGTCCATGAGACTAAAGAAACAAATCGCAGACCTTGCAGAGGAACGAATCGAGCGGCTCTTTGAGCTCGCTGAGATAGCGGCACAAGCAGGGCAGGACCAGCGAAGTGATCGCTATACTCAGCTCGCACGTGCAATAGGCATGCGGTACAGGGTGCGCATTCCGCGGCATCTGAAGATGCGGCTCTGCACGCGCTGTTACCGACTGCTCATACCCGGCAAGACCGCGCGGGTTCGGCTCAGGAGCGAGTACATGACGACCACCTGTTTACGGTGTGGAGAGCAGATGCGGCGACCGTATAAAACGCCGCGTGCCCCGTCTTCGAGACGAGCAGACGTCGAGCCACAGGAGCGCGCCAATCACCAATGACCCAGGAACCTCTGTTACGAATCTTCAAACACCTTTCAAACTATGTTCGGGAGCATAAGGTGCTCTCGGAAGGCGAACTCAAACTGAAAATACAGGAATGCTTGTACGCGCTCACCACAGTAGAACGAGCGAAGCTGGAACGAGATATTGGGGGTAATGCAGAGGCGCAGATCTTCACGAGCATCACGAGCACCGAGAAATTATCTGTCTTCTCACCCGATCTGCGCACGAAGATCAACTATCAGGGTGAGGTCTTCTACTGCTTACCCATCCATGGCTACCTCGCGACGGAATTGGAATCGGCGTTTCTCCGCTGGGCCAAACTACGAAGTCCATTGGGTACGTTGCAAGACGTGCTTCAGGAGTTTCTGGAGCGGTGCGGCTACGTGATACGGAGCGAGTTAGCGGATGCTGAAACCAATTATCGCGCAATTCACGCAGAGAAGGCAGAAGGATCCTTACGGTACAAGCTCAGCCTCTTCATCTTCTCATCGATCAAGTTCGTGCCATCGTTTATGGAAACATATCCTGACCTACCGGAAGAAATAGCGGATGCGAAGGCCGAAATGGTTATGGTGGTCCCCACGGAGAAGACGCCGGCGCCCTTCATTTCATTCGTTCGAGAGCACGATGTGGGTAACGCGCAGATCTGGATCCTCGCGGTGGAGAACCGAGTCGTCAACCCGTTTATTGGCATGCCCACCGATCCCAAGTTAGAGAAAAACTTCGCCAATCCCGAGCAGGCACGCAAAGCGGTGAGCACCTGGATGCGGAAGATGTTGCTGGTCGAATAGCCCGGAAATCACCGTCCAAACCGCCGCTCGCGCAACTGAAAATCCCGTACCGCGCGCAAAAGATCGATCTTCCTGAAGTTCACCCAGTTCATGTCGGTGAAGTAAAATTCGGTATAGACCGATTGCCAGATAAGGAAATCCATCAATTGCGTGGAGCCAGACCTGATGACGAGGTCCGGCTCGGACTTGAAGAGCAATTCCGATTCGATCAGCCGCTCATCGATCTCATCAGGAGCAAGCTTCCCTGCTTTCACCTGTTCGGCCAGCTCGCGTGCGGCCTTCGTCAACTCGCTGCGTCCCGTAAACCCCAGCGAGATGATTATCTGGCGCCCGTTCGTGTTCGACTCGTGGTGGTGGGTCCTGGCTTTCATGGTCTCCACTCCTGCATCTGTGCGCGCACCATAGATCGTTAGTGCTGCGCTGCCATCGTGAAATGCATCCTCTAATTCGTTTGCCAGACGATTCTGTGCGGCCTTTATCTCCTCTTTGTCCAATCCATCGCGAATAACGCTGATATACGCACTAATCGTGTCGATGCCCAACTCATGGCACCAGTGAACAAAGCGCCGAAACTGCTCCAGCCCGCGTGGATTGGCAAGGAGATCGGTCTCGTCCAGCACGAGGAGGATATGTTTCAGTTGGATTGACGATCGCACCACATCTCGTTGTAAAACCGCCTCATATAGAACCGCGATTGGATTAATCATAAGCGCCGGGAGAGGGATTCGAACCCTCGCTCCCCGTAAGGGGAAGCAGGTTAGCAACCTGCCGCCTTAGACCACTTGGCTATCCCGACCACAGGGGTGCGTACTTTCGCTACGCTCCCGGTACCGATAGTAATACATGATTGTCCAGGGGGAGTTAAAGCTTTACGTACAGCATCAACACCGTAGGGTAAAACGCTCGAAAGAGCGCTTGTTACTCTTACGATATCTACTCGTTTGCCTGGATCAGTCGTTTCTGTCCTTTGCCGGTTATGCGCCATGTATACGGCCGTTTGCCGCGCCGCTTCACGATCCGTTCGGCCTCCAGCAGGCGCAGATGGTACCGGGAGACCGAAGGACTCATAACTGTCAGCTCTGCAAGTTCTTTCACCGTGAGCATACCGCGATCATCGAGTGCATTGAGAAGCCTTGTTCGCGCTTCGAGCCCACCGACTACGTTCTTTATCCGCTCCAGGTACGCGTTCGGATGATAGTTCCCCTGCCGCATCCGGACACCACCTGAGGCTTCGAAGGTAGCCTGAATCCGTTGGCAAGCGGCTAATAAACGCCTCGCTTCCGCTTCCGCTGCTGCAAGACCAGTACAAGGACGACCACCGCGGCGATGATCACCGCGGCGATGATGCCGTAATTGCGATAGCTCCGTCCGCTGACCGCAGCGCCAGCCTTAGCTTCTGCATCGTCTGCCGCGTTGACCGCTTTTTCCGCCTCTTCTAACGCGTCCTCAGCTCTGCCTTCGTTGTATAATTGCTGCGCGTTGCTCAGATACTCATTTGCCAGTCGGAGGCTGTTATTCGCACCCGCTACGTCCAAACCGCGCTCTTCAGCGTCCTCGATCGCGGTATCTGCCTCTGCTATCGCATTACTCGCAGCGGCGAACGCGATAATCGCATTCTCGATGGTCTGAGAAGAAACATCCTTGATGATACGGGCAACGGTATACGTGCCTTGAGAGGTCTCCTGTGTGATATTTAAGAACAAAAAGGATTCTCGCTTCCCCACGTCCGGCGCCTCACCCGACCAGATGATCTCCACATCGCCCGCGACATTCTTGTGTTTTAGCGTATATAAACTACCATTTTTGAGCGCCTGTTCTTCCAGGCCCTCGCCACTGATACTACCGACGGCATCCTCCAACTCGGATTGGAACGTGAGCGTTGATTGCTCGAACTCCTTGCTCACGTTCGTCATCATCAGCTTAATGGTGACCTCGCTGCCGCCATTTACCAGCTCGGGTCCACCCACGTCATCGAACCGCATATCCTTCAATGTCACCTTCATGAATGGCGTTTCATCTGCAGCCCAGCCGATCATGCTGAGCGAGGTTGCGCCAAGCACACATACGAGCAGCAGGCTCACGATCAGGCGGTAGTGGAGTTTCATGGTGATCGCCTCAGAAGAGCGGCTTGATCGAGTCGTTCCCACCCAGCAGCTTCTGATAGTCCTTCTCTTTCTCGCTCGACACTTCTTTCATTGTCTCTTGCGCTTCCACACCGATCTCTTGCAGCTCTTTTATTCGCGGTACGTTCGACACGCCGGAAAAGAGCACGATCGTGGAGACGTGCTGCCCCTTCACCAGCGGGAAATCGCCGCCTCGAACCTCTTTTCCGCGAATTATCTCCTCAACGCGGACCTTGGCCTTCTCGATGCCCTTTCTGCTTAGCTCTTTTGGCGGTCCGGCTGCAATGATCAACGCCCGCTCCGCGGTTGAGACGTCACAGGGGATCGTCAATCGGCCGGCGATTGCACGCCGCACCAGCGAGGTGATCCGGGTAACGGAATCGAGACTATCCATCGTTTTCTTCTTGCTCGTGATTTTCTTGAGGAAGCCGCCGTCGCTCTCGATCTGTTCTGAAGCGTAGCCAATGGTCGAGACCCCGCCGCCCTTCAGTGTATTCATCACTTCAGCCGCATCGACGACCATCTGCCCTACCTCGTTTGCCTCGCCCGCGCCGAAGAGGATACCGAATCGGCGTACAATTTCGTCATTTATGTCCACAAAGGCTTCCTTGACACTCTCTCCACCCTTCTTCCACGCGTCATTATCGAAGATGAACAGATTATCTACCTCATTCACAAAGGTCATCAAGCTCCGTGCTGCATTCAAGGAATATAAGCTCCCCTCATCCTTCGCTGGCAATATGCCCAGCCCATACACGGGCTCCTCGTACAACTTCTTTAACCGCCGTGCCAATACCGGCGCGCCTCCTGAACCAGTTCCACCGCCCAAACCCGCGACGATCAAGAAAGCATCAACGTGATGGGTTCCTCGTTTGTCAATTTCACTCTGGATCGTATAGATTTCATCAGTAGCCACTTGTGCACCCATCTCATTATCTGCGCCGATTCCATGTCCCCTTGTCAGGGACTCGCCGACCAGAATCCGGTCCTCCATAGAAATATTCTTCAGCCCGATTAAATCGGCTCGCGCGGTATTGATCGCGATTGCACGAGCGACAAAATTCTGCCCGGTCTTCTTCGCATACTCGATAAACGCATCCGCAATCCTTCCCCCTGCCTGTCCATATCCTATCACGAATACCCGCATCTTATTACCCCTCTCCTTTTATCCCCCGTATTGTGCCAATACGTTCATGCTATATATAAATTGCGCTTCTTGCTTCCTCATCACCCGCCTTTTCGGTAATCCGAGGATTTTAAGACTATATTCTTGCTGTACATGTTGAGACGGGCGTCTTTCATAGGAATCCGGCTCGTCTTCAAGCCGGATCCGCGCAGATGGGTGATGATCAGGTCCGCGACCTTGCCGGTCTCTCTAGTGAAGCTGATGTCTGCTACGGTCCCGATCCAATCGCCGCCGGCAGTGATTACCTTCTTGTCAATGATCGTGCGTGCGAACATCTTCATTGTTCTGCCGCCGGTCTTCGCGATGATGTTTTGTATCATATCCTCACGTTCTCTGATCACGCGCAGGTCTACGCCAAGGAGGTCGCTCACGCCGCGCACATCCACGATATCGTCCAGGTTAAGCCCGAGTCGCTGGAGAATGACAAAGGCTAGGCTCTGCGAGAAGGCGAACGGATACTGCTCGGCAAATTGCCCGTGCATCCGCGAGATCTCCTCATCATCGGGATCGAAGAGGTAATCCTCTACCGCCTCTTTTATCTCCCGGGTAATCACATCCCGTACCGCATCGCCCTCGACCGAGCCCCGCTCAATTCCCTTCGCCTCACACATCTGGATCGCATAGGGTACAAAATGCCTTACGGCTTCTCCGTCAACGTCCTCTAAGATGAAGTTCCACGGGAATATTTTCGATCGTAGGTGGCCAACCACCTCTTCTTTGTCTTCTTTCACAGTATGCCTTCACCACATCCCCTCTTTCTCTCACTTTTTTAATAACTTTAGAAACTTCTGTAGGTGCAGGGCGGAATTCGACGTGCCTGAGCGTCTCCCCGTCCCCGAGCCTTCGTCCATGTCGAGTTCTGCATTACAGATCCGCCATACCCATTCACCGAAGTCTGTTGGCTCGTATTTGCCATCAAATTCCTTGATCATGCTGTAGTCCCATTCCGCGCTCATCAAAAAGTCCACACCGTTGATCAGCTCCTTGTCGTAGACCTCGCTTCTCACGAGTTCAGTATACGCCTTATCCTCGCGGTGCGAGATTTCCTTGATCTCCTTTGCCCCCAATTGTTTCCCTGCATTGAGTAAGGTTTTCAAGACGATAAATGCGTATTCATTCTGCCTGAGCAGTGCGCAACAGTTGTCGATCGTATTCTTCACACCGAGTCTCTTCTTCGCGCTTTCCTGCAGTATCATGATGATGTAGCTCAGAATCTCCAGTGGTGAGCTCTCAGCAGTGGCATTTACGCGTATCCCCTCTTTTGAGATCGTAGCAACCTTGAAGGAAATGCTGGGCGTAGGCGTGCCAAAAAAGAGATCGGTCAAGGCCGCGAAGAACTGCTCTCCGATCGGCTCATGATCGCTATCGTAGGGAAAGAAGTTGTCTTCAAAGAGGTCTAAATTGGGTGCTAGATCAGCAGTGAGCTCTAATAATTCCTTCTTTACATCACTCAGCCGAAGAGCGGCGCCGCTTCGGTCTTCAGCCTCTTTCCTCAGCTGTTTTGCCTCAGCCTCCAGCTGATCTCTCAGCTTACCTCCAATGCCCTTCTCTAAGAGCCGCTCTATCTCCGCGAGCCGGTCAGTACTCTTGATATTGGCGACTATCTCTTGTAATCGCCAGAATTCTTGCGCCAGCGCGTTTGCCTTCTCATTGAATCGCTCTGCCATTACGCCGCTCCCGTCCCCCAAAAGGGTGTACCCGAATCCATCGTTCCACGCTCTTTACTGTATTCCGAGGGTAATGCGCACTCACGATCCGCAATGAGCATCTAGGTCAAGCTATACCTTCCCGCTTTGCGGATTCACGGTATTAGATTACTTCTAACGTGATATATATACCTTGGGGCGGCACGCACGCAGGTGTCTCATGCATCGTCCATCACCCGTGGTTCGCCTCAGACGATCTCCTCGACCATCCGTGCATAGGCGGGCCGAGTCAGTAAGATGCCGATCACCAGGCCGACGATGGTGATGATGGCAAAGCCGCGTAAGGTGCCCAGCGCCATCAAGGCGAGCGCGAACATGGCAACAATGGTGGTGAAGGCCGATACGAAGATGATGCCGAAGGCGAAGGAGACACGTTTACGATACATGCTCGTTGAGGATCGGCCGCCCGCGAGTATCTCATCGGTGATAATCACGAGCTGGTCCACTCCGGTACCGATCACTGCGATGATACCGGCGATGCTGGGGAGATCGAGTTGCCAGTTGATTACCGCAGCGAAGCCAAGCATCAAGATCAATTCACTCATGAGCACAAAGAACATGGGGAGCACGATCTTCTTCTCACGGTACCTGAGGAAGACGACGATGACCACAAAGAACAGTGCGGCAAGGCCTGCAATCAGCGCCTCCTCCTTGAATTTCGCACCCAGGTAGGCAGGCACCTCACCCGAGCCGATGATCTCAACGTTCACCGGTAAGACGCCCGCTTTCAGGTGCACGATGAGCGTTTTCGCGCGCTCAAATCCCTCGTCCCAAAGGCCCGTCTCTGCCCGTAGGCGATACACCGGCTGCTCTTCTATATCCTGTGCCAGTTTCGTCGAGAGTGGTGCACTGTAGATCACCACATCATCGAGCAGCATCGCCACTTCGTGATCCATGGGGTTAGTCGTGGCACCATATTTCAGTGCAGCATCGCGCAACGCGATTGCACCCTCATCAGTCAGAGTGAATGTCGCACCCCAGGGGGAGTTCTCGTCTTCTCTTATCGGAACCGCGCCCACACTCTGGGCTTCTATACCCTTGCTCCCGAAGACGACATGCGCCGTGATGTTCTCGACCGCTCCCAGCGTCATCCATTGTGCGACATCGCCGCCAGTTCCGTTCGTCTGCATCCTGATCTCAAACTTCCCGGGCTTCCCAACGATGTTCTTCGCCGTTCCAATGTCCACCCCGGCGAGATCCACGAGAATGAACTCGTTCCCTACCGTTCGGGGTTGTATATCTGCCAGTCCTAACAGGTTGAGCTTGATCTCAATGATGCGTTTTGTCTCATCCCTCGTCTCTGTTGTCACGCCCGCCTCGTAATAGTCTGTGCCGTCGGGCCGTTTCGCGATACTGCCGCCAATCTCAGTCAAAATCGCCGATAAGTTCTCTTTCGTCACGCTCTTCCGAATCTCATAGACGGTTACGTCCTCGAGCGTGAAGTAGACCACTTCCGCGTTCAACTGCTCTTCGAGGAACGAGGCGACCGCGTCGTCAGAGACTGGGGCCTGAATACCCACGACAGCACCTTTCAACTGTAACTGCAACCAGGAACCACCGACCAAATCCAGGCCATACTTTAAATTCCCATCAATTCCAGCGTCAGCGGGCGGCGGGGGATACACGTAAATGGCAATGAACGCAGCGCACAGAAAAACTAGTAGCGCAAGTACGCGCACGTCCGTAAGCACTCCCTTTCCCTTCATTTCGAACGCTCTTCTCTCCTTCGCTTCTCCCTGCCCACTGATACTATGCAGAAGGCACAACGGTATATAAATTCGTGGATTCCTCTGTTCTATGCCGCTGGTAGCACCTGCGGAATCTCAGGCCAGAAGTAATTTATCGGGTTATTTATACCGAACAAATCCTGCACTCGCCCGCGAACTCAGAATCTGCGGAAACAAATTCGTCGAGCATCAGCGTGGGGATCGCTAGGGAAAGAATGTCCTCCTTGCAACCATAGCGGTACACGGTAATGCCTTTGCACTTGAGCTGGTGCGCAAGCAGGAAGACCGTCCTGACATCCTCTGGAGCTGCGTCAGCGGGGAGATTAACGGTCTTTGAGACGGCGTTGTCCGTGTATTTCTGAACTGCTGCCTGGACGCGCACGTGCCACTCCGGCTCAATATCCAGTGCGGTAACAAAAATTCGTTTGACTTCGGGTGGGATGCTCGCGATCTCCTGTATTGAGCCCCGTTTTACGATTTTCTCTATCAAGTCCTTGTGGTAAAATCCCGCTTCCTTCGCCCGCGCTTCAAAGAGCCCGTTTATCTCGAGCATACCGCCCATGACATTGCGCACAAAGGCAACGGCAAAGAGCGGCTCAATTCCGCTCGAGCAGCCTGCAATGATGCTTATGGTACCGGTGGGCGCGATGGTGGTCACCGTTGCATTCCGCATCGCATCGGCTGTAGACCACACACTGCGCTCAAAAGTGGAAAAAGATCCTTTTTCGCGTCCAAGCGATTCTGAACAGCGTCGTGCTTCGCCCGTAACGAAACTCATCAACTTCTCAGCGAACGCGAGCGCTTCTGAGGAATTATAGGCGATCTCCAGCTGTATGAGCAGCTCTGCGAACCCCATGATCCCGAGCCCGATCTTTCGGTTCCCTTTCGTCATTTTCTCGATCTCAGGCAGCGGATACTTGTTCACGTCGATCACATCGTCCAGGAACCGAACGCAAGTCCAGATCGTTTCACGCAGTCGTTCCCACTCGACATCACCGCGCTTCTGATCGCAGAATTTGGCGAGGTTAATAGAGCCTAAATTACAGGATTCGTAAGGCAGAAGCGGCTGTTCGGAACAGGGATTGGTGGCCTCTATCTCACCAAGCTCCGGAAGCACGTTGTGTCTATTGATCTCGTCGATGAAGATGATGCCCGGATCCCCGTGCTTCCAGGCATAGGAAACGAGTTCGTCGAAGACCGCACGAGCGCTTATTTCCCGCACCGCCTCATTTGTGCGTGGATTGATGAGTTCATAGCTCTTGCCTCGCTCTACCGCCTGCATGAACTCGTCAGTTACGGCAACTGCGGTATTAAAGTTAACGAACTCGCCACCCTCTTTCGCTCGTATGAACGCCATGATATCCGGATGGCGCACGCTCAGGATGCCCATATTCGCGCCCCGGCGCTTCCCGCCTTGCTTAATCACGCCGGTAGCGACGTCGAAGACACGCATGAAGGATATGGGTCCCGAGGCGATACCCCCTGTCGATCTCACCGTATCCCCCTGGGGCCTGAGTCGAGAGAATGAGAAGCCCGTTCCTCCGCCGCTCTGGTGGATTACAGCCATGTTCTTCACCGCACCGAAGATACCCTCCATAGAATCCTCGACGGGCAATACGAAGCACGCGGCAAGCTGTCCGAGCTCAGTACCGGCGTTCATGAGCGTGGGGCTATTGGGGAGGAAGTCAAGACGCCGCATGAGCCGGAAGTACTCGTGTTCGAACGCGCGCACCTCATCCATGCTCTTGCCGTACGCGAGTTCAGCTTGTGCGACGGCTTGTGCCACGCGCTCCAACATTTGAAGTGGGGTCTCGATCACCTCGCCGCGCTCGTTCTTGAGCAGGTAGCGCCGCTTCAAAACTTCCTGGGCGTTCACCGAAAGCGTGAGTTTTGTTTCACTGCTCATAGCTCGACCTGTCCTCTCCTCGCTTCTCCCGTTTCAGCTTGGTCCGGAATTGCGGCGTTTTTCGAAGATCGAACCCACGTACGGCTACGTTTACCGCTGCTCCTTCACGTAGATGACGTCGCCTTCCTTGAGCTTGCTGAGAAAGGATAGTGTTTCAGGTGTGAGGTCTGAGATCGAAAGGACGATATTAGCACCATCAGGTGTCTCGCCGGTGGGTCCGTATTCCGCGCTGTCCTCCAACCGTATGCCCATCATGCCCCGGTTCTGTCGCGACATGTTCGTGACGCCAAGGAAGCCCCGTTTCGTACCCTTGAGCGGGAGATTCTCGGGCACGAGCGTCCCTGCCTCATCAGCATTGCCCTGGAAGAGCACGAGACCAGGTATGCTGAAATACACCTTCAACTGGCCGATCGGTCGGGTAACCAATCCTGTAACCTTCTTGAAATACCAGGTGGTTTTTGGCGCCAGATCATCGAAGAGCTTCACGTTGAACACAGCCTCACGGTCAACACCGATCGTTCTCACGGTTCCCCGCTCCATGATATCCATCGTTAACGCAGGCAGTTGATCGACCACCACCGCGTCATCTGCTTGATTGCCCTCGCGCACCTGCTCGATATCCGCCTGCTCAAAGAACTCCTCTGCTCCCTCCTGTGTCTTTCCCACGACCATCATCCATCGCGGCTCGGTGACCGTAAAGATCGTGTCGCCCATTTGCGCTGCATCTACCAGGGCGCTTCCCTCTATCACCGCCCCGAAGACGTTATGGGACGGATTGGGCAGTCGACTGTCTTTATAAATGTAGATCTTCCCTTTCTCCGTACCGCTATTGCGGACCGAGAGGTAGTGTGTGGAGCGATATTCCACGCTCTCGACGGGTAAGTTCAAACCTATCAACGCGCCGGAGGCAACGAAGGTATGTGTCCAGTCGTCGATCTGGAGCAGGTCGTCCCTGGTGAGCGATAAGAAGTGCTCACAGGACATCGGGGCCTCGGGGAAGAGTTTTACGGTGATGTAGGCATAAATCTCCTGGCCTTCCTCAATTTCGGTATCCGGGTCTGTGGTGACATACCCAATCCGTTCCGCCTGCGTTACCAGCGGTGTTATCTCTGCTATCCTGTCATTCTCTTCCAAATTCAAGATCATGCTTCGCCCGCGTGTCAATTTCCCGATGCGGCCCGCTTCGCCCGTGCCATAGGCCGCGGTATGCTCACGCTTGCTGATCATGAGGTAGGTCAAGCTGGGATCAAAACCACCGAAGCCGAAAAAAACCTCCCATTTCTTGTACGTGCGCTCCCGCTTATCGACCGTGAGGTTGGTCTTGAGTGGTCCAATTGCCGTGACATCCTCAGTTACCCACGCAATTCTACCCTGCTCGTCCCGGAACTGCGGATAGATCTTGTGGAAGAGCGCGATCGCTTCGGTCTCGTGCTCTGAGGCAATCTTGATTCTCGCCTCACTGCTCTCAGTCTTGAGCGCGAACTCATTCCTCAACTCGCCGCCCTTCTTCTCAGAGACAACTGCACAGACACAACCGGGCCGGTACGCGCCGCCGAGCTCCTTGAGAATCGCACCTAATTTCGTGCTTTTTACGGTTCGGGGCTCACCGTTAAAGAGAACATTCATAACACTAGTGTTAGGACTGGGCGGGCTTTTAAAGTTTTTTCTTTTTACCGCAGGGTTACCGGTAGTAGCGGTCTCACATTTCTGTTCGACCTGAGGATGTTCGTCCACAAATAGGCGAAGCGCTCGAAATGTAAGAACGGCGGGTTTTTTATCCTGTGGGGAGTGTATAGCTAAGTGTAGTACTCGGAGCAATGGAAGAAATCGTGCGCATAGAGGAGGAGGAAGGGACGGTCTATAATAATCCAATCGTGCTGGAGGGCTTGCCGGACGTGGGCCTGGTAGGGACGATTGCAGCTACGTTCATCGTGGAAAAGCTGGACTATCGCGAGATCGGGCACATCGAATCGGAATTGTTTCCACCGGTTATGGTCATCCATGACGGGAGATTGGAGAATCCGTTCAGAATTTACAGCGATGCCGAGGGTCGCACTGTGGTGATCTTATCGGAGGTGGCGGTGCCGCCCAAGGCGGTTTACCCATTGACGACCGCGTTGGCTGATTGGTTTCGGAAGCTGGAGGTGCAGGAGCCGATAATCTCGATCAAGGGGCTGCCCATGAAGAACCGCATGGATATCGAGAAGCCAGAGGTGTTCGGCGTTGGCAATAGCGCACCCGCAGTGGCCGCGTTGAAGGAGAAGCAGCTGGATCTTCTGGAAGAGGGGTTCATCGCCGGGACATACGCGATGATGCTGCGAGAATGTGCGAAGCGGCGGATCAGCGCGGTTTCGGTGCTCGCACAGTGCTATCCCGTCTATCCAGATCCAGGCGCTGCTGCGGCGGCGATTGAGGTTGTTGAGAAGTTTGTCACGGCACTCGATGTGGACGTCGCTGAGCTCATGGAAAATGCTGAGGAGATCAAACTCAGAGCGCGAGACCTCATGCAGCAGACTACACAGTCGGCGCAGGAGATGCAGAAAGGTATGGAGCAGGATATGCCCATTATGTATCGGTAAAGCGAGAGGTGAGAAGGTAGCGAAATGGGAATGGAAAGAGGTTTATCGAAGGCAACGTGGGGTTATAATGGCAATTTAGAGCCGTTATACGAGATAGAAGATCTCGAGGATCATATTCTGGTAACCTTCGACCTGCCGCGCGTGAAGAAGGAGGACGTTCAGGTCCATACGACGAGGAATACGTTAGAAGTGACGGCACATATGAGCAACGCTGTCTGCTGGGAACGGTGGGGGGTGGTTCAGAAGAAGATCGCGTTCCAAGCCTTTAAAAAGCAGATTCGGCTGCCGGAACCTATCGAGCCGGAGCAAGCGGAAGCGACCTTAAAGAACGGCGTTCTCAGGATCGCGCTGCCCAAGATCAGACAGAAGGTGTCAATCAAACTTGTGTAGCAGGCGGAAGGTTAAGGTTATTCCTCACGTGTAGCGAGAAGCCCAGGGATCGCGCAGCATAGGTCAATCGTCCGATTGAGACAACGTCGACGCCCGTAGCCGCGTACTCCCGTATGTTCTCCTGGGTTATTCCACCCGAGGCCTCCATAAGTGGCCGATCACGAAGTCCCGAGGTACTGAGCAGCTGTAGGCATTCTTTCACCTTCTTCGGTGCCATGTTGTCGAGCATAATGATATTGACACCCAATTTCGCCGCGTGGAGCGCGTCCTCGATAGATTCCACCTCTATCTCGAGCTTGCGGGTGAAACTGATCGCGCTCTTGGCCTTCTTTATCGCTTGCTCCATGCCCATGAGCGCGAGATGATTGTCCTTGATGATCACCGCATCGTCGAGTCCAAATCGGTGCGGATCACCACCGCCGATCATAATTGCTCGTTTCTCATACTTCCTGAAACCTGGTGTCGTTTTCCGGGTTCCCGCGACTATGACCTGGGGATTACCCTTCTGCGCCTCCTCGACATACTCGCGTACGAGCGTCGCGATGCCGCTCATCCGGCCGAGGATATTCAGAACCAGTCGTTCGACCTTTAAGATCTTCGCTGCGGAGCCATGCAGTCTTACCACCACATCCTCAGCCTTCAGAGAATCACCATCGGTAAATTCCGTGGAATACTCGATACTCGCGTAATTAAATATCTGCAGAACCTCTTCTAGACCCGCGAGGAGACCGTCCTCCTTCACCGTTATCTCCGCGTTGCAGACAGTTGTTATGGGCACGATGAGTTCATAATCCTCGTGTCCGCAATCTTCCTCGAGGAAATGCTCTATCTCCTTCAGCAGCATGGGCACATCATAAAACTTATCTCTTCTTAAGTTAAGAAAGGTTAAGCACAAATCGCTCGTTTTAAAGTAACTTACGAAAACAGCACGGTAGAAGATGGCACGAATAAGTGTGGGTGTGGTGGGCTGCGGTGCGATCGGCGCGGAGATCTGTATGGCGATAGACAGAGACGAGTTCGCCAACCGTGCGCTAAATCTGGATATGGAGCTCAGATGGTTGATTGATACTCATCCCGAGCGTATCAACCAGCTCTGCGAGTCGTTGCAAAGGAAGCCGACACTCACGAGGACTGACAGCTCAGATCTCGCAGCGATTTTGGATGAAGTTGACCTGGTCATCGAATGTGCTTCACAGGATGCAGTGCGTGAATACCTGCTCCCTGCGCTGGACGCGGGTAACGATGTCATGATCATGAGCGTCGGGGCGCTGATTTGCGATCCTGGCCTGTATGAGGATATTGAGCGGCTCGCAAAGGAACGGGGCGGGAAGGTTTATATCCCGTCCGGCGCCATTGCGGGTCTTGACGGGCTCAAATCCGGTGCTATAGGGGGTATTCAGTCGGTACAGTTAACGACGCGTAAGCCGCCGCGCGGCTTTGCGGGTAATGCCTTCGTGCAAGCGGAGGGCATCAAGCTCGACGGGTTACGGGAGGAGCGGACGTTGTTCATCGGTTCTGCACGAGAAGCAGTGGCGCATTTCCCGGAAAACGTGAATGTTGCCGCCTCGCTGAGCCTTGCGGGTATCGGTCCTGAGGCAACGAAGGTGCAGATCGTGGCAGATCCGGTGGCAAAGGAGAACCAGCATGAGATAGAGGCCCGGGGCGAATTTGGGCAGCTCTTCGTCCGGGTGAGGAACGTCCCCTCGAAATCGAATCCCAGAACAAGCCATTTAGCAGCGCTCTCAGCGATCGCAACGCTGAAGCGTATTTCTTACCCGATACGGGTGGGGACGTAGTGAACAGGAAGTTTATATGAGCACGGAAGACGTGATTGCGGCCTTTTTGGGCCTCGAGGACAATGACCTCGTCAGGGACGCGGTGAAGCTCCTGATAGAGACGCAGCGGGCGTACAGAGATGTGGAGGCGCAGCGGATCAGCCGCCGCGAGGCGGACAACGTGCGCCGCGCGTATCTCAAGTACATGGGGAAGCACGGACTGAAGACCGTGGATGAAGAGCCGGGCTGGGTAGAGAACGAGTTTGCGATCGTACCGGATGTTGCAGAGGCTGGTAAGAGCGCGCTGCAACCGCTCAACCAGGACGATCTCTGGCTTTTAACGGATTTTGAAGATATCTGTGCACTCTGGCTGACGGAGGAGATCAAAGTAGCTGAGGGCTTTCTAGATGCGTTCCACGGGTTTTTGGGCGATCCGGCTATCGAGAGCCGTCTGAAAGCTCGCCTCTTCGAACGTGATAAGGCGCGCGGCAAGTACCTGCTCACGGCGATCCTTGAGGAAGAACCGTCAGATTTAGCTGCTCACGCTCTGCTCGTGGGGCTGTACGAGGAGGAAGAGCGATGGGCCGAGGTCGAAGCGGAATACAAGCGATTTCTGAATGAAACGGACGATGAACTGGTCTGGGCGAACTATGGCGACTTCCTTGAGCGGCGTGGACGGTATGATGAGGCATTTACTGCGTTTAAAGGTAGTCAGGAGGTTTGCGAGCGAATCGGCACGACCGGCGAAGGGCTCGGTGAGGTTATCAAGGAGCGTATCAGTCGGGTAGAGCGGATGATGCGTCTGGAGGGTGAAGAAGCGCGGAAGGCACGTGAGTACTGGGAATCGGTGTGGTTGCTTGAGGAGATTCGGGCATTTGCAGATATACGGCTGCGGAATGAGCTGGAGAAGGCGCAGGAGGAGTACAGAGAAGCTTCAGGGCTGGAGAAGCTGCGAATCGATCAGCTCTTCGAGTTCCTCAATTGGTTCCTGTTCTCCCGCAAGCTGGCAGATGGCCGAACGCCCGGGCTCATGTACGCGGATGAGAAAGGACTTGATGAGACGCTCAGGGCGAAGCTAGAGAAGCTCGGTAATCCAATCACAGGAGCATTTGAGATCGTCCGCGCCGATCCGGCGAGCTATATGATTATGGTCAAAGAGGTGGCAACCGGAACGGAGTACGAGGTGCGGGGCGACGTGCCTGAGCTCGAAGAGGGTTTGACGTTCGCCATGACGATCTATCCCTGGGGCGATATATACTTTACCGGTGGCGTTTTGAGAGCGCTGAAGGAGGTGAGTTGAGTGCTCAGGAATCCGCGCGCGGAGATGGTCGTGAAGTCCTTTTAAAGATATGGCAAGTCTGCAATTACCAACGAAATATGGCACGGGCTGTAAGAGCATAGACGAGCTCCTCGGCGGCGGATTCGAGTCCGGTACGGTCACACAGCTCTATGGCGAAGCGGGCAGCGGCAAGACTAACATCTGTCTCCAGATGGCCGTTGAGTGCGCGCGCGAAGGGCAGAGCGTGATCATTATTGATAGCGAAGGGCTCTCCCCGGAGCGATTTTTACAGATCGCAAACGCGCTGAAGAACGCGGACGAGACGGTGGAAGCCCTTGCGGAGCGGATTATGCTTTATCAGCCCCATACCTTTGAACAGCAGACCGTATGCATAAAGGAGATCGGGAAGGTAATCAAGGAGAAAGCAATTAAGAGCGGGATTAAGCTCATCGTTTTGGACTCGGCGACGCTTTTTTACCGGTTGGAGCTCGACGAGGATCGGAGCATTCAGCTGCGACGTGTGCTGGCGAATCAGATCATGCACCTCCTGGAGCTCGCGCGTCAGTACGATCTCGTGGTGATCATCACGAATCAGGTGTACACGGACGTGGAGAACGGCACCTTACGCCCGCCCGGTGGTTCTGCGATCGAGCATCTCTCGAAGGTAATCGTGCAGCTCGAGAAGGTGTCGGGTATGCAGGGCAAGCGGCGAGCGGTCCTTAAGAAGCATCGATCGATGCCCGAAGAGACTGCATGCACCTTTTACATTACGCAGAGCGGTATTGCGGATGGCCCGGAGCGCGTAAGCAGCCTGCGGGAATAACGATTGTGATACCCTGATTGCAACAGCCATCGGAAGACGGGAGATTTTGCGACAGCTTATATTAGGCATTAAGTAACTTGATAACTGTATAACTAGTGCAGGTGTGAGCGGGAAGCGACTAAAGGAAGGATGAGATAAGATGAAAGTTCTGGTATATCCGCCGAACAGTTTAATCTTAGCGGATTTGGTGGAACGGGGCGGACACGAGCCGGTGGTCTTGATGCGGGAGGTTGGGGAGCACGTACGCGACGCGGAGATAGACGCGCCACCACTGAACATCACGGAAGAGGATTTGAAGCGCGCACTGCGCTATGTCTCAGTGGAAGAGCCTGCGGGCCTGAAAGGACGTGTAGGACTGCTTGCACCGCTTTTAGAGCAGGCAGAGGCGGCCATTATTCTTACCGACGCACCACCAACCTATGGCTGCATGGGCTGTGCCGTTGCTGACGAGTTCTTCAAGTTCCTGATCAGGAAACAGGGAGAACCGACCCTGGAGGTGCGGTACGAAGGCGGCGATCGTATGGATGAGATGGTCGCGGCCATCATGTCATTCCTCGCGGGCTTATCACAAGAGGCAGGTAAGCGAGACGAGGCGTAGCGGAACATGATGTCGGTCAAAGTGGCCCAGATCTCCTGCGGATCCGAGTACAGCGGCATTCAGTGGCTGTTGAACGATATTGCGAGCCGTCTGGGCATCGAGCTGGTGTATCCGGAGCTGGAGCTGTCGCAGGTGGAAGCGGCATGCGCGGAGCTGGGTTTCGAGGCCGAGAGCCCGAGCCTGAACATGATGATTGCGCGTGCCGTCTCGCTACTGCGGGATCCTTCGATAAAGGGCGCGATCCTGCTCACCTGTTTCAAGTGTTCCGAAGGCACGATCGTGAAGGATCTTCTGCGCCGGTTTCTCCATGAACGCACGAATATCCCGATCATTGTGTACTCGAACGTGGAGAAGCCGAAGGAGATCGAGCTCTATTCGCGGCTGGAAGCCTTGAAGACCTTGATCACGAAGAAGGCGCTCCTGATGCGTGAGAAGCAGGAAGGCATTACCGTGGGTATTGACTCCGGCTCGTCGACGACGAAGGTCGTGGTGCTGCGGGAGAACGAACTCGTGGGTAAGGAATGGCTCCCGACGACTGACCCCGTTGGGAGTGCGAACGAGGCACTGGAGAAAGCATTACAGGAGGCAGGCATCTCGCAAGCGGAGGTGGATGCGATCGGTGTCACCGGACACGGTCGTGACCTGCTGGCCGAGCATTTCACTGCAGCACTTAATTTAGAGGAAGTGAGTGTGGTCTCGAAGGGTGCCGCGCTACTCTCACAGCGCCATAAAGGCGATGCGACCGTGATCGATATCGGCGGGATGAACAACAAGCTGATGCTTATGCGTGATGGCATCGTGACGGGCTTCAGTTTGGGCGGCATCTGCGGCGGCTCGTCCGGTAGATTTCTGGAAGTGGCCTCGCACCGGTTGGATGTCGATGTGTCCGAATTAGGCAAGCTGGCGCTGCAGTCGAAGGCTAAGGCGCAGGACCGATTTGAGCTGCAGAGCTACTGCATGGTCTTCGGCATCCAGAGCCTGGTGGTTGCGTTAGCATCGGGCGTGACGCGTGAGGATGTCGCGGCTGCTGCGTGCCGGTCAGTGGCCGAGCAGGTCTATGAGACGATGATCCAGGAGATGGAGGTGCGGCCACCAGTGATCTTTGTGGGCGGTGTATCGCTGGTCGAGGGTGTGAAGCGCGAGTTTGAGGAGATGCTCGGCGTTGAGATCATTGTGCCGCCGTATTCGCAATACGCCGGAGCGGTGGGTATTGCCACGCTCGTATCGGGTGTTTAGATTTAAAGGGGCTGGAAAGTTGCTCCAGAAGAAAAAATCAAATAGACTCTTCTAAACCTATTTGTTCTCCAGCACATTTGCTACAAGCAATCACTGTAACCGTTCCGGCAACACCTGATATCGCAGTATATCCCCAAAGCTTTCTCTTTCCCTGATCACATCGATAGTGCCGTCATGCACCAGCACTTCGGCGCAACGTGGGCGACCATTGTACTGCGAGCTCATAGAGAACCCGTATGCGCCCGTGTCCAGTATCGCGATGTAGTCCCCGCGCCGTACCGGGGGCAGCATTCTATCTTTGGCGATGATATCGCCGGACTCGCAGATCGGGCCGACCACCGTGCTCAAGACCGAAGCTTCTGCGTTTATTTTGTTCGCGACCACGACCTTGTGGTACGCATCGTACATCGCGGGCCTAATGAGCATATTAAACCCTGCATCGATGGCCACGAAATGCTTGTAGGCGTCCTTAACGGTGTTCACGGTGGTCACCAGAATCGAGGCCGGTCCGACAAGCGACCGACCAGGCTCTAATATTAACCGCGGTGAAATACCCAGCGCTTGCGTCTTTGCTTTGAACGTGGGCAGGATCATTGCAGCGAGGTCCTGCGGCGTTGGCGCGGCACCCTTTGCCTTCTCGTACGCGATACCAAGCCCGCCGCCAAGATCCACGAACTCGAGTTCGATACCGCGATTATACAGCTCTGCGACGAGCTGCATCATCTTCTCGGTCGCTTCCTTGAAGACGCTGAGCTCTAGTATCTGTGAGCCGATATGGCAGTGTATGCCCTTGATCATGATATTGGGCAATTTCGCGGCCTCTTCATAGGTGGGCACGATCTCCTCATAGGGTATTCCGAACTTCGCGGTGCGCAATCCGGTCGCGATCTTCGGATTCACGGCGGGCGAGACGTCCGGGTTCACGCGCATTGAGATCCCCGCTTTTATGCCCAGCTCGCTCGCTATGGCGGATAAGGTCTGCAATTCCTCACGCGAATCCACCGAGACGGTAACATCCAACTCAACCGCCGCGCGCAGCTCAGCTTCACTCTTCGCGTTGCCGTTAAAGAGCACGTTATCGAGCGGTATACCTGCAGCTTTAACCAGCTCGAGCTCGCCACCTGAGAAGACGTCAGCACCTGCGCCCTCCTGCGCCAGGATACGCAGAATCGCCAGGTTTCCGTTGGCCTTTACCGCGAAGTATATAGCGGTATTAACCGCAGCAAACGCATCTTTATAACGGCGGAAATTGGCTCTTATTATAGCTTCATCCGTGACGTACAGCGGCGTGCCGTAGCGCTCTGCCAGCTCCACAACGTCCGCGCCGCCGAAGCTCAAATGCCCTGTTCCTTCAGGATGTACCATACGTGCTCACCCACCGATCTTAGGTAGCTGGTTCTCGGATAAAACGGTTTCTCTTATAATCCGAGCGTAACTTTAACAAGGTGATCAAGACGGCAAAAATGCGCGAGGAAATCACATGGACGAGGAGATAGAGATCAATATCAAATTATGGTGGGGTGTGGAGATACGGAAGATCACGGTACGGAAAGGCGAGACCGAGATCGTGGTTCGACCGAAGAACATGGGCTACGTCTCGATGAGCGATGAGCGCCTCCAGAACGTCTTTGCGGGCATCATAAAAGGCTTGTTCGGCATCACGGGCGAGATTGCAGGACTGCATCTCACGGTCAGGCGCGACGGCACGGAGAAGAGCATGCATCTCAATCGTATGGAGGATCTGGAAGCGCTGGTGAGAAAGACGTTCATCGAGGTGTGAACGCGATTCGGCGATACTCGTGAGAGCGATAGCCAGTCCCCTGCCAGCCCGCGCTAGAGGTGCTGAAGCCCGAATTCTCCCCACTTCTTGCGGGCTGGTTGGCAGTATCGTTTCCCGCCCTCCTAACAGTTCCAGATGACTCCTCGGTAACTATTAACGGTCCTCGCCCCCCTTTGCATGATAGCATGAAGCTTCTCCTGACATCATCGTATTTCACCCCGCACCTTGGCGGAATTGAGATACATACGCGAAATGTCGCCCGGGGGATGCGAGCACGTGGACATGAAGTTGAGGTGGTTTCATCAACGGGTCATGACGAACGTGTCAGGGTGACTACCGTCCCCTGTCTGCGGCTACCGTATTCGCCTATCCCCCTTAAGTTCCCCGCGATCACTGCTGATATGTACCATTCTCACGTGCCTGCACCCTTTTTTGCACGTCGGGTGCTGAAGAAGCGATATTGGCCGCATATCGTTACGTATCACAACGATGTTGTGATCCCTGAACGGGTAACGGGCATACCAATTCCACGGTCTGGTGCGAGTTTGCTGGAGAACTGGCATAAGCGGTTCATAAAGCCGGTGCTCGATGACGCTGCGGTGATCGTGGCCACGACGCGAAGCTACGCGGAGTCCTCTCCGGTGCTCAAGGACTATCTGGCGAAGGTGATAATCATCCCGAATGCGATCCGGATGGGGGATTTTGTACCGGGGGTTGCTGCAGGATCTCGCGACCCAATTGTGCTGTATACCGGGCGACTGGTTGAATACAAAGGATTACCGCTCTTGATACGGTCACTGAAGGGGTTGCAAGCGCGGCTGGTAGTGCTCGGCGAGGGTGAGGATCGGGCGCGATTCGAGGAGCTCGCCAGAAATAGTGCAGTACGTGCAGAATTTCGAGGTCGTGTCTCCGCAGCAGAGCTGAGGGCGTGGATGAGGCGCGCGCGGGTGCTTGTGTTACCGTCGCAATCGCGGCTTGAAGCGTTTGGGATCGTGCTGCTTGAAGCAATGGCCTGTGAGACGCCGGTAATCGCTTCGAACATGCCGGGTGTGGCGGAGGTCGCACGACAGGGTGGGTTCGCCTTCGTCGATGAAGCGGAGCTTACCGATCAGCTCAACCGCCTTCTCGAGGACGACGAGTTGGCAACAGAACTGGGTCGGGAAGGCCGTGCGGCTGTGGAGCGGAACTATACCTGGGATTTGGTGCTTGATAAGCTTGAGGTGCTCTATACCAACTTGAGTCGATGAAACGAGTGGCGGTCATTGTGCCGGTAGCCGAATTCGAGGACATGAATGTCGTACTCAAATCGGCACAGCATCTCAGCTCTTTAGCCTGGGGAGAACTCGAAGCGAAGATCGTCTATGCCGTTGACGTTGCTGCTCCTGATGATGAACGCGTCGCGCTACTACAACGGGAAGGCATGACGGTCTGTACGCGGAAGAGCAGGGGAAAGCGTGCTGGGGCGATCAATGACGCACTCAGGTACCTCTCGGATTTCAACCCGGACTATGTGGCACTCTTTGACGTTGATTCCCGGCCGGAGCTGAATTTTGTGGTTGTGTGTGTGCATGCGCTGGAATCGGATCAAACGGCTTATATCGCCTCCTCGCGTCGCTACATTTATAATCCCGTGAATCTCGTCGCGCAGACGATCCAGGCGGAATATTTCCTGCTGAACTTCTTGCTCAATAAATCGGACTTCAAGCAGTTCAACGGCTTGATCGGTGTCCTCAGGGCGGATCTTCTCGCTCAGTATAAGCTCAACGAGGATGCGATCGCCGAGGACGCGGATTATGCGACGCGCATGTACGCACGGGGCTATCGGGCGATTCTGGTGCAGGGGACACAACTGTATGAGCAGGCGCCGATACGCTGGCGTGACCTGCTCAATCAGCGCAAACGCTGGCATTATGGCGGGTTGCAGCTCTGGCGCTACTGGCGCGACGTGAAACGCTGCGGGAATCGAAAATTCATACGTGCATGGCTGCTTGCGCTGACACTGAGTTACATGGTAATTATCTTCCTTCCGTTCTCGATCCTCACGCCTTTTGTACTCCTGGGCTATCCGACAAAGCGCTTACCGGCGAAGGCGCTGCCGAAACCACCGCTCAGGATCACGGTAGGGTTAATACTTCATCTCTTTCTGCTCCAGTACTCGGCGATCGTTGCCATTATGAACTATCTGAGAGGGCGGGATGTTGAATGGACAGCGATAAAGCGCGTGGCGGGCTGAAGAAACTGGCGGGACTCCTGATCAGTCTCGCTACGATTGTGGTCATCTTCAAGCTGACCGAAACGAATCTGACATGGAATCTGCTGGCGGAGGCTCAGCTCTGGTTTCTTGTGCTTGCGCTGCTCCTCCACGTGCTCTTCTGGGTCTTCTGGGCGATACGGCTCAAATTACTCTGCGCCTTCCTGAACCAAACGATCTCCATTGGCTATGCACTTGAGGCGATCCTCGCGAGCTCGTTCCTGGCGGCGATTACGCCGTCCTCGGTCGGTGGTGAGCCTCTTCGGATCAAGATGCTCGCGGACAGGGGTGCGAGCATCGGCTCTGCAACCGCGATCGTGGTGGCTGAACGGCTGCTCGATGCGATCTTCTTACTTGGTGCGCTCGCGCTCTTCATCGCGCTCTCCGGCTTCTCCGCCAGGGTTGGGCTTAGGGTGGGCGTGACCTTTCTCTGCCTTCTTGCACTCTGCCTCATCTTCCTCGTTCTGGTATTAAAGAATCCCCCCTGGTTTGATCGTATACTGGACAAGATTCACCCGTTTCTGAAGCGGCTCGTGAAAGAGCAGCGAGCCGAGCGAGTCCGCACGTTCCTCAAGAACGAGGTGCGGCTATTCAGCGATGCAACCCTCGAGTTGACGAACAACTCATACCACCGAATTGCGCCGGTGATGCTGCTCACGGCGGCGATCTGGCTCTCAGAATTCCTCGTGCCCTCGGCCGTTCTGCTGGCCGTGCGACAGGATCCGTTCGTTCTTTACTCCATCACCTCGCAGCTCATCATCATCATTATCTCCCTTCTCCCGATCACCCCGGGCAGCAGCGGCATCGTTGAGGGCAGTATGTTCTACCTGTATTCACGATTCGTAACCACGTACACGCTGGGCGTGCTTGTGGCTATCTGGCGTGGAGTCACGTACTTCTTAAACCTGCTCGTCGGCTTCATCGTCACTGCGCGGATGCTGAAGCCGCACCGGTAAGGCACTCAGCCGTTCTTCAGCGCAACGATCTCGTTCACATCAGTGAGCTTCCAGACAAGGCTCCGTTCTTCTGTAATGAGGCTCTCGAGTGGATCGTCGGGTGCATGCCCGAGCGCGGCGAGGACACGGTTCGAGAGTTTTTTATCCTTGATCAACCGCACGAACCTTTCGCGTACAGCCTTCTTTTCGTCTCTCGTCACGACCTCCACGAGCCTGCCGGAGAGCGTCACGAAGGTGTATGAGGAGAGGTCGGGGCTGTACTGCTCCACCTCGACTGATACGTGCGGATTACGCTGAAAATGCCGAATCTTATAGCCGTATTTCGTGGAAAGGAAATACATATAGCGGCCGTCGAAGACGTAGAGGAAGGGCGCGATATACGGGTACTGCTCACCCAGGAAGGCGATACGACTGACATAACTCTCGGCAATGAGCTGATCATACTCCTCCTTTTCCATGCGCGGTATCTTAACGGGCTTCATAGGCAGAGACTCACCGAGCATAAGGTTCGCTATTAGGTCATATATATTTTCCGCTTTGGTTGTTCGAACGGTTCTGAACCGGTTGGTACCGTAGGTGCACAGGAAGTACCCATGCTGCACAACCGGCTTCATCCCAAAAAGATGGATGAAGAGATGTTCCCATTCATGTCCTTCC
>JBNGDK010000012.1:0-42921 GCA_049975405.1 Candidatus Methanospirareceae archaeon | reverse complement strand
AGTGAGTGAGTGAGTGAGTGAGTGAGTGAGTGAGTGAGTGAGTGAGTGAGTGAGCCCGAGCATGCCGAAATTCAACATCAACTGGAACGTCACACGCGCCTGTAACCTGCGGTGCAAGCACTGTTATTATGACGCCGCCGTCCCACTGCCCGACGAACTCAGTACCAACGAGGCGTTTGCACTCATTGATGATATCGCGGCGACCTTTGGGGATAACGTACGGGTCACGCTGGGCGGTGGCGAGCCGCTGGTGCGTTCAGACCTGTTTGAGCTCATTCGGTATGGTACGGAAAAAGGCGTGAGTTTCGTGCTTGCTTCGAACGGCATAGCGCTCACTGAACCCGTTGCAAAGCGCCTGAAGGACGCGGGCATAACGGAGGTTATTATCGCGATCGACGGCCTGCAGCAGACGCACGATTCCATACGGGGCACGGGCGTCTTCGATCGCACCGTTGAGGGCGCAAAAGCGTGCAAAGCCGCTGGAATGGGGCTGGTGATCGATCCGTGCATCATGAAGCAGAACGAGCGTGAGACCACGGGGATACTCGATCTCGCGGATGAGCTGGGTGCGCGGCAGGCGCGGCTGTTCCATTATATCGCTATGGGTCGCGGCGCTGCGGAAATCCCCGATGCGGAACTCGACCTTGCGGAATATGCGCGGAACGTGCAGCAGTTGTACGCGGAGCAGACGCAGCGGGATAATCTGGAGATCTGCACGACGCAGGCCTGCCAGTACTGGGTGGTCTTGAAACGGATGGCTGACGCTGGACAACCAGTACCGGAATTTTATTTCCATGAAGTCCCGGGTTGTAGAGCGGGTATCGGTATGCTTTCGATCAAGCCGAACGGCGATGTCGTGCCCTGCCCGCTGTTAGATGTAAAGGCCGGGAACGTGCGGGAGCAGCGACTGCACGAGATCCTGGAGTCTGAAGTGTTCACGAGATTACAAAGTCGTGAGGTGCAGGGTCGCTGCGGCATTTGCAAATTCAGGGAGCTCTGCGGCGGCTGTCGTGTGCGTGCGTATATCAACACCGGGGATTACATGGGTGAAGATCCGCTCTGCGGTGCGGTGTTTTTTGAACGGGCGCAGGGGTAGGGTAATAACTGAACCGGCTACAGCACGTACTTAGTCCTGCGGGTTCTTCCCGTACGCTTCCTCAGGATCGAAGATCCTCTCACCCACCACCTCGCCGTCGATTGTGCGGTAGAAGCACGACCGATAGCCCATATGGCACGCGCCTCCGATCTGCTCCACCTTTAACAAGATCGTGTCCTCATCGCAGTCAATGAAGATCGCCTTCACGAGTTGCTCATGGCCTGAACGTTCGCCCTTCTGCCAGAGCTTGCCACGGCTCCTGCTCCAGTAGTGCGCCTTACCCGTCGCTCTCGTGAGCCGCAGCGCCTCATCGTTCATGTAGGCGAGCATGAGCACCTCGCCCGTTTTATAGTCCTGCACGATCGCCGGTCTCAAGTCGCTGGTAGCTTCACCAGGCACTTACTCTTCCTCCTCACCCTCATGCTTCTCCCTGCTCAGCACGCGCACGCTGTCGCCCCGAATGGTAACGGGGATCGGAACCATCGCCTCGAAGAGCTCGATCGTGATCTCTTCATGCGCCTCGTCCACCTTCTTCACACGCGCACGCTCACCCTTGAACGGCCCGGAGATGATCTCGATAATGTTACCCTCCTCAATGCCCGTGACTGACGGCTTCGGCGTGAGGAAGTGCTCGATCTCCTCGAGGCTCATCTCGCCCTTGACCAGGCCCCGCGCATGTGGGATGCTCTGGACGATCTGCTCGACCATCTCAGGATACTCAGCCTCCACCAGCACGTAGCCTCTGAGCTCATCCGGCACGAGAATCGCCTTCAAACCGTGCTCTGCCAGCGGCTTCTCCTTGATCGTGCCCTCGATGAGCGAGGCCACGGCCTGCTCCTGATTCACCGTTGTCTTCACGGCGACAATCTTGGCCATCACTCAGAGCCCCTGCGGCAGGACGGTCAGCAGGATATAAATCGCGAACCCTATGGCACCGATCAGCGCCATTGCGGCACCTGCGATCTTCGAGATATGGAAAAATTCGTCGCGCTTCGGCCGCTTCGCCAATTTCAATATGCGGATGTACTCCTTCAGCTTCTTTGACCAATCCTCGATATTCAGACCGTCGTATTTCAGTTCCATCTTGAGTTCCCGAGCGCACCAGTCATTACGTAATTCGTTTAATGCACGATATCAATGCCGAATTTCTCGCGTCTGACATCCCTACCAGCGTAAATCTGATCTGATTTAACGCCGGTCACGATGAGCAACGTCCGGATCATGTTCTTCAGCTCCGGACTCACCTGCACGCCCCAGATGATCCGGGCCTCATCGTTCATCATCCGATACACTTCCTGGAGCGCGCCCTCCGCTTCCTCTACGGTCATATCCTCGCCACCGATCACATTGACGAGCGCGGCCTTTGCATCGGTCACATCAACCTCGAGCAGCGGTGAGCTCAAGGCCTTCCGCACTGACTCGATAGCTTTGCTCTGGCCGTCAGACTCACCGAATCCGATCATCGCCATGCCGCCGTCCTTCATCACCGTGCGCACATCGGCAAAATCCAGATTGATCAGCCCGGGCTTGGTGATCAGCTCGGTGAGACCCTTGACCGACCGCATGAGCACCTCATCAGCCACCTTAAAGGCATCGTTTAATGGTAAGCGCGGCACCACATCCAGGAGTTTGTCGTTCGGTATAACGATCAAGGTGTCGGTAGTCTCCCGTAGTTTCTCGAGTCCATAATTGGTATTTTCAATACGCACCAGGCCTTCGGCGCTGAACGGGAGCGTAACCACCCCAATGGTCAACGCACCTGCTTCTTGCGCCGCTTGCGCCACGACCGGTGCTGAGCCCGTGCCCGTGCCGCCGCCCAACCCACAGGTGATGAAGACCATGTCCGCGTCCTCGACTATCGTCTTAATGTCTGACTCGTTCTCCCGCGCCGCTTCCTCGCCGATCCGCGGGATACTACCCGCACCGAGACCGCGGGTGGTCTTCTTGCCGATCAATAACTTCCGTTCCACTTTCTTAAAGAGCAAATCCTGAGCATCCGTATTGACGGCGAAGAGTTCGGCACCATAAATGCCCTCTTCGGTCATGCGCTGAATCGTATTCGTCCCGCTTCCTCCGCATCCGATTACCTTAATGACAGTTCGTGATCGCTCCAGGACCTTTTCCAACTCCCCGGACTCCATCGTCTTGACCTCCGAGCCCTCAGAGACCGTTTCATCCCCTATTTGCCTCATCTTTTCGTGCCCCTTGTTTATTCAATCACTTAGCATTCCCTCTTTAAAACCTTTGCCCCACCACAAAATTGATCGGGGCCCGTGATGCATGCGGAGGGAGGGATTTGAACCCTCGGACCCCTACGGGACAGCGACCTCAACGCTGCGCCTTTGTCCTCTCGGCAACCTCCGCACAGGTATTCTCCGAGCTGAGGAGACCCCGTTCACCACTAACAGTGCCTTTGTCTTAGGTATAGAAAAAGGTACCTTCCACAGCCTTCAGGACATCCTTCAGCGGCATGTTCAGCTCGCGCGCCACCCGCTTCGCATCTTCAAACTCCGCAGCCACCGTGATTACCTTCCCCGCGGCATCTCGGCCGATTTTTATGCCTACTTCCCGCTCCACACCTCTGAGGGTCACCGTCACACGGGCCTCTTCGCGATCCGCAACGAAACGATGTTTCACCTGCATGACACGAACACCCAGCGTACCGGTCTCCACCATCAGCCGCTGCGCAATTCGAGCTGCATCCTGTGGCGTGGTGATCACGGTAATGAGATAGCCCGTCCTGCCCTTCTTCATGAGCACCGGTGCCACGGCCACGTCGCGCGCACCCTCAGCCATAAGCACCTCGATCAGGTTACCCATCATCTCGCCTGTTACATTGTCCACATTCGTCTCCAGCACCTCGATCTGGTCGCGTGACAACTCAGTGAGCGTTCCCGTACTCGCGCGTAAGACGTTCGGGACGGGCAGGTCCTGCGATCCCGCGCCGTAACCTATCTTTTCAATACGCAGTTGCGGGAAGGCAAGCACGGATCGCTCCACGAACTGCGCGAGCAGCGCTGCGCCCGTCGGTGTCAAGAGCTCCGCGTCTATAATCGCGGGTCCGGCATGATAGAGCAATGTGGTATCCCTCAGGATCTCGAGTGTCGCCGGTGCCGGAACAGGAAAGCAACCGTGCTCGATCTGCACGAACCCTGTGCCGAGCGAAATCGGCGTGCTGATAATGGTGTCAGGATTCAGCTCCCTGAAGGCAACGGCACAGCCCACCAGATCGCCCAGCGTATCCAGTGCACCCAGCTCGTGGAATATGATCTTCTCCCGGGGAATGCCGTGTACGATCGCCTCTGCCTGCGCGATTCGCTCAAAGGCGCTCACTGCGTGCTGAACAACCGGCTCAGGCAGACCGCTCTGCTCCAGCGCTTGCCGCATATCGGTATACGAACGATCGCTGCTTGATCGTTCCGCCGCGGCCCTGGTCGCGACGAAGGCAACATGCTTCGCCATGATACCGCACTTCTCCACCTCAGTCACCTCCAGGGCGAGATTGAATGCTGAAATAGCGTCCGCTATCTTCGACTCCTTTACCCCCAAAGCCAGCAGACTACCGAGGATCATATCGCCGGCCGCGCCCGAGAAGGGCTCCAAAACCACTGCTCGCATCGTTCTGTATCACACGTTACGTGTAAAGAAAGGCACAGCGGGTAAGAAAAATGCCACGCTCGCCGCGCCACTCTCGCGGGCGTTACACGGGGAAAGGGTACCTTTAAATATACTGCCTCCTTCTATCACTCAGGTGAACCAAAAAATGCCTGGAGAAGACAACGTGATATATATCGGGAATAAGTCTGTGATGAGTTATGTCCTGGCAGTCGTAACGCAGTTTAACAACGGCTTTGATGAGGTCTTGATCAAGGCACGAGGGCGAGCAATCTCGAGGGCGGTCGACACAGCGGAAGTAGTACGGAACAAGTTCATGCCGGGTGTAGAAGTGAAGGACATAAAAATCGGAACAGAGCAGATCGTAGGCGAAGGTGGAGATAAAGCAAACGTCTCGTCGCTCGAGATAACAATGAAAACGAAGTGAGAGGGCGAAAGCGATTTCACCTGTTGTAAGCGCTCTCTAAACTCCGTCTTTTTTCTTTCTTCTATTTTTTCCCCTGTTCGTTTTTCGCTTGCTTGTTCTCGTTCTCGCGTTTTAACGGTAGATTCTTATACCTGCACCCGCTATCAATCTCTCAGACGCGATGTTCGCGAGAAGGCACATCATTTCCACACGCGATTTCACCAAAGAAGAGATCGATTACATCCTGCGTCGTGCCGCGGAGCTGGAGCTCTACGCACGGGGCTCGAAGACCTGTGACTTACTCTCCGGAAAGATCCTCGCCAACATCTTTTACGAGCCCAGCACGCGCACGCGACTCTCATTTGAGGTAGCGATGAAGCGGCTGGGTGGTGAGGTCATCAACGTCTCGTCACCAGAGACGACCTCTGCGGCGAAGGGCGAGAATCTGGTTGATACCGTACGAATCATCTCAAGCTACTGCGACATTATCGCACTCCGGCATCCGAAGGAGGGCGCCTCGCGAATGGCCACCTCGTTCTCGGCCGTGCCGATCATTAACGCGGGCGATGGTGCTGGCCATCATCCCACGCAGACCCTGCTCGATCTGTACACGATACAGCAGGAACAATTACTGGACTCGCTCAGGATCGCCCTGATCGGCGACCTCAAATACGGGCGGACGGTTCATTCACTGGCCTATGCGTTGTCACTGTACGGTGCGAAGCTCTTCTTCATCTCACCTGAGGCGCTGCGCATGCCTGATGAGATCAAGATGGATTTGATCGAAGCGGGTGTTGACATTTTTGAATCCACGGATTTGCGCGACGTAATCAAGGAAGTGGACGTACTGTACATGACGAGGATCCAGCGCGAGCGATTCCCGGATCCAACGGAATATAATAAGGTTGCAGGAACGTACCGCATAACGACCGGGCTGCTGGCAGAGAATCCCCGGGCGGTGATCATGCATCCACTCCCCAAGCTGGACGAGATCGCAGCAGACGTGGACGAGACGGCAAATGCGCGCTACTTCACCCAGGCGTTCTACGGTATTCCCGTGCGAATGGCTGTTCTTTCTATATTGCTGGAACGGTAGGTGGATCAGGAAATACGAGAGGAGAGGGAGAAAAAGAACGAGGAAATAAAGATGGCAGGCAATATGCGATCAGGGATAAGAAGCGTGATCGATGCGGTGAAGCAGCATCACGAGCTTTACGCCTCAGCACTACCGCTCATTGCGAGCGAGAATATCACGAGCAACACTGTGCGAATGCTGCTTGCCTCCGATCTCTCGCACCGGTACGCGGAGGGTGAGGTGGGCAGTCGGTTTTACCAGGGCTGCAAGTACATCGACGAGATCGAGGAGAAGGCGATCACACTGGCACGAGCGCTGTTTGCTGCGGAGCACGTGAATGTGAAGTCGATCTCTGGCGTGACGGCGAATATCGCTGCGCTCTTTGCGCTGACCGCGCCGCGTGACCGCATGATGGCGCTTTCCGTACCGAACGGCGGCCATATCAGTCATTCAAAGGTATCCATACCGGGTATGCGTGATCTCGAGCTGTTCACCTTCCCGTTTGACGCGCATGAGATGAATATTGATACCGAGCTAATGGTAAAGAAGATACAGGAGAAGCAGCCCAAGCTGTTGCTCTTTGGTGCCAGCCTCTTCCTCTTCCCGCATCCGGTTGCAGCGGCGCGAGAAGTTGCAGACGAACTGGGTGCACGGATCGTGTACGATGGCTCGCACGTGTTGGGACTGATTGCAGGCAAAAAATTCCAGGATCCGCTGCGCGAAGGCGCGGATGTGGTGGCAAGCAGCACGCATAAGACGTTCCCGGGCCCACAGGGCGCACTCATACTCTGCAAAGAGGAGCTCAAGCCGCAGATAGACGAGGCGGTTTTCCCCGGCACGGTAAGCAACCATCATCTCCATCATGTGGCAGGCCTTGCCGTAACGCTGGCTGAGATGCTGGAGTTCGGCGAGGCATACGCGGCGCAGACGGTGGCGAATGCGAAGGCACTGGCAGCAGCACTCTACGAGGAGGGTTTCGCGGTGCTCTGTGAGCATAAAGGCTTCACCGAATCGCATCAGATAGCCATCAACGCGATCGAACTCGGCGGTGGCGCGGCCGTAGCAGAGCACCTGGAACGTGCCAATATCATTATCAATAAGAACCTTTTGCCTGCGGATAAAAATCCCGACACGCCCTCGGGTATCAGGCTGGGCGTGCAGGAATTGACGATGGTGGGTATGAAGGAATCGGAGATGCGGGAAGTCGCATCACTCATAGCACGCGTAGTGCTGGGGAACGTGGATGTGCAGAAGATAAAAGAATCGGTGAAGGAATTACGAGACGGGTTTCAGGATGCACAGTACTGCTTTGATGGTAAGAATGCGTATGCATTTCCCGAGTTACGGTAGGTTAGAAATCAAAGAGTATTTATAAAGGATACAGAAAGAGATATAGTTAGGGATGCTAGAGGAGCTAGAGGAACGGAGATCGGAAATAATAAAGAAGGCTGAAGAGTATAAAGCACGTCGGACTGAGTTAAATGCCGAGGCCAGTAAGTGGGCGGATTTGCGTGATGATTTGAATGCCCGCATAAAACAGGCAGTGGAGCAGGCGAAAGAGTATAAGCAGCAGCGCGAGGAATATGAGAAGCTCATCACGGAAAAGAAGACGAAACGTGGTGAATTGAACCGCAAGGCGTCGAGCTATTACCAACAGGTGGAGAAGCAGCGCAAACGGAACGATCTGGCGAGTATCCAGGCTTTTGAGCAGTTGCGAGGGCGTATCGAGGAGCTGGAGCTGCGGCAGCAAGTAGAAGTGATGAGCAAGGATCAGGAGCGGAAACTGGTCGCGAAGATCACGGAGCTACGACGTGAGTTCGAGCGTATGGAGGATGAGCTGGAGAAGGACAAGAAACTGGCGGAATTGCTGAAGAAAGCGCAGACCTACCGCAAGGAATCGGATCAATGTCACGAAGAGGTAATCGAGTACGTGAAATTGTCGCACGAGAGCCACGACAAGATGATCGAGCACTTCAAGGAGGCGGATCGTGTGCGCGAGAAGGCGGATGAGGCGCACCGGCTGTTCCTGGAGGCGCAGGAAGAAGCGGATGAGGCGCACAAGTTGTATATCCGGTATCTCAGAGATATGAAGGATTTCGACCGCGTGATTACCGGTCTACGCCGGAAGATACGTGAAGATTGGAGTTTCCGTGAGCGGTTAGAAGCGCGAAAGAAGGCAAAGGGCATTTACGAGCGGTTTAAAGAGGGCGAGAAACTCAGTACGGAAGATCTACTCATGCTCCAGCGGTCTGAGCTGGGACTGAAGTAAGCGCCTTTTTCATCCGATCAGTTGTTTATTCAATTCATAATAATTCCCGTGGTAACGTAACGGATTTTACCACGAGACAAAATAAGTACGGTTTGAGGTGGTAGAAATTATCGATATCCACTGCCATTTGACGATGGCTGAGTATGATGCGGATCGTACGCAGGTGATAGAGGAAGCGAAGCGCGTCCTCAGTGGCGTGGTAACCTGCGGTGCCGCGCCAGCATCCGCGCAGAAGGCGTTGGAGCTTGCTGCAGCGCACACCGGATTCATCTTTGTAACGCTCGGGCTGCATCCGATCTTTGTGGAGGATAGAACGGATCAGGAGATCGAGCAGTACGCGGAATTCATCAGTGCGCACCGGCGCGCAATCGTGGGTATCGGTGAGATCGGACTCGATTACTACTGGATAAAGGACCCGGTGAAGCTGAAACGTGTGAAGGAGGTTTTTGTGGAGTTCCTCGGGCTGGCGAACGAGCTACAGCTGCCGGTGGTGCTGCATCTCCGCGGTACGGGCAGCGAGGCAATCGAAGAGGGCTTGAAGATTGTCAGCAGCGAGGACGTAAAAAGCGCGATCTTCCACTGCTTTACCGGCAAACCAGCCGTTGCGGAGGAGATCAGTGAGGAAGGCTACTACGTTTCACTCCCGACCTCGATCGTGCGCAGCAAGAGCATGAAGAAGGTAGCGAAGCGGCTACCGCTGTCCGCATTACTTACCGAGACTGATGCGCCGTATCTCGCGACAACGGAGAACGAACGGAACGTGCCGCAGAATGTTAGGGTGGTATACGAGGAGATTGCGCGGCAGCAGAAGCTTTCGCTCGAAACCGTGGACGATGCGATTACGCGTAATTTCGAGCGCGTCTTTGGCGTCGCGTTACCGTAACCAGCATGACGACGATGCTCGCTTAATGCTCATTCTGACGTTTCGCACCGTTATTTGAGATACAAGAGGCGACGCGCACCCCTTGTGTCAGCACCACTAGTGCAAACGTGATTTACTATTAACTAACCCGCAAAGGTGGCATACACAACACAGTAGCGTGTCTGCAGCTGCACCATGGTGCATCTACGAGTAACTATAGACCTATCGTTCGCTTTTCCTTCTTCTCCACCCGAATATCATCGATCCGGGTAGTGGGGTAATTGCCCGTTTCGTCTTTCTCTTCCGCTTTCACCATGTCCCAGATCGTCAGGAGTGCAATGGAAAGTCCATGAAGCGCGTCCATCTCCACGCCCGTCTTGCCGACCGATTTGACCGAGACAGAGGCGGTAATCCTGTCTGTACCCACGATAAAATCCACGGCCACCTGCTCGATATTTATCTGATGACAGAGCGGAATGACTTCGGGCGTCTTCTTCACGGCAAGAATTGCTGCGATCTCCGCACAGCCGAGCACATTACCCTTCCTGGTTGTACCGCTTTGCATCTTCTCGATCGTGCCCGGATCCAGGTGAATCGTGCCTGATGCGATTGCTGTGCGTTCGACGTTGCCTTTGGCGCTGATGTCCACCATTCCGGCGTTACGCTGCTGCATGAGTCCCTGTCCTCACTTCACTCACCTCACTTACGTTGGCCAGGAACCAAAATAAATCTCCAACCCGATGATGACCGCGCCAATAACTACACCGAGGATCAGGATCATCTTCGGGGACATCTTTATCGCGGATTCCTCGACATCGTAGTACCGCATCAAGCCTGCGGATGACATGAGACCGCGCTCTTCGCCTCTGCTCCCGCCTTCCTTCTTCTCTTCGCGCTTTCCCTTCTTCGCTGTTTTCCCTTTTGCCATCTCGTACCCTCTTTATTGTTATGGATTACTCCTTAAGTAACTCGATCTGCGTGCCCCGGACATCGAGCACCGTGCCGACAGCTTCGCCTGCGTCCGTCTGCGCGACGAGCTCCACCGGTGTTGCTGTAGCATTCTCGATGTCCTCGGTGTCCACACGTGCGCCGTAGATACGCACGGTGCCCAGCGGCGCATTTAACGCGATACCCTGCTCAGATTTGTAGCGGCGAACTGCGCGGACGATATCAGCGATGAGATCACCCTGGGCCTCCGCATCAGTGTCGATCTCCTCTGGAACGGGCTCAGGCCACTGCACGCGGTGCACGCTGCCGCCGTTCCCGATATACGAGTGCAGCTCTTCGGCGAAGAATGGTGCAAACGGTGCAAGCAGCTTACCGAGCGTCACGAGCGTCCTGTATAACGCGTATCGCGCTGATTCCTTGCCCGCACCGCCGCCGCGGCCATAGAGCCGCGATTTCGACAGCTCGATGTAATCATCGGCGAGCGTATTCCAGGTGAACGCGCGTATTTCCTTCATCGCCTCGTCAAACTTGTAGGTCTCCATCGCCTCCGTCACTGACTGCACGAGTTTGTTCAGCTTCGTAAGCAGCCAGGAATCAACCACCCGGAGCTCGACCGAACCCGTTCCGGGCTCATACTCTTCGAGATGCAGCAGTGCGAACCGGAGTATGTTCCAGAGCTTCTGCATGAACTTGCTCGCGGCCACGATGTCCTTCCAGCGGAACTGCACGTCCGAGCCGACAGCGCCGCCGATCGCGGCCCATTGCCTGAAGACATCCGCGCCGTGCTCTCGAATGACCTCGTCGGGAGATATGAAGTTGTTCCGTGACTTGCTCATCTTGAAACCGTCCTCGCCGAGCACCATGCCATTAATCAGAATGGTATTCCAGGGAAAGGTCCTGACGAGCGCGAGCGAGCGCAGGATGGTATAGAATGCCCAGGTGCGAATAATATCGTGCCCCTGCGGTCGGAGCGCGACAGGAAAAGCGAATGGAGCAGGCTCCTCGGCGTTGAGATCCCAGCCCGATACCCAGAGTGCGCTCAGTGACGAGTCCATCCAGGTGTCCAGAACGTCCTCCTCGCCCACGAACTCCGTACTGCCGCAGTTGTTGCAGGGCTCTTTCGGGCTGCCAATGGTCGGGTCTACGGGCAATTCATCCTTGGCCGCCACTTTTACCGAGCCACAGCGCTTGCAGTACCACACCGGGATGGGCACGCTGAAGATCCGCTGCCGCGAGATGCACCAGTCCCACTCCATCGAGTCTACCCAGTTCCTGAGCCGAATGGCGAAATACTCAGGGAACCAGGAGATCTGCTTCGACGCATTCTTTATCTCCTCGTGCAGCACGCGTACGAACCACTGCCGGGTCGAGATGATCTCAATCGGCGTCTTGCAGCGCCAGCAGACGCCCACGTTCTGCCGCAGCGGTTCCTGCGCCCTGTAAAGGTTCTGGGCCTTCAAGTCCTTGATGATCTCTTGCTTGCAGTTGGCGGTGGTGAGACCGATGTAACCACGCGCCGCCTCGGTCATCCGGCCCTGCTCATCAATGGAGGTAATAAGGGGGAGGTTGTGCTCCTTCCACCAGCGCACGTCCTGACGGTCACCAAACGTGCAGATCATCACCACACCGGTGCCGAACTCGGGATCGACGCTCTCATCCTCATAGACCATAACATGGTGCTCGAAAATCGGCACGACCAGCTCCTTGCCCGCGATGTTCCGGTACCGCTCGTCATCAGGGTGCACGGCCACCGCGACACAACTCGCCAGCAACTCCGGTCGCGTCGTTGCGATCTCGACATATCCCGACTCTTTACCAGGTTCAACCTTCTTGAAGCGTATGTAATTCAAGGTCGCGCTCCGATCCTCATACTCGACCTCGGCGAACGCAATCGCGGTCTCGCAGCGCGGGCACCAGTTCACGGGATGCTCGGCCTGGTAGATCAGCCCGTCACGATACATGCGCAGGAACGAGAGTTGCGTATACCGCTTGTACCGGTCTTCCATGGTGACGAACTCGCGGCTCCAGTCAATGGACATCCCGAGCTTCTGCATCATGCCCTTCATCTGCGCAATATTCTCACGCGTCAGTTGCTTGCAGAGCTCTCTGAACCGCTGCTTATCGATCTGCCGCTTGGAAATCCCGTGTCGCTCCTCCACCTTCACCTCGGTCGGCAGCCCATGGCAGTCCCAGCCCTGCGGGAACATCACGTTATAGCCGCGCATGCGTTTGTACCGTGCGATAAAATCAATATAACACCAGTTCAGTGCATTACCAACGTGAAAATCGCCCGTCGGGTACGGTGGCGGCGTATCGATAATATACGGTGGTTGATCAGAAGCTTCATTAAAGTAATAGAGCGAGTCTTCCCAGGTCTCCAGCCACTTCTTCTCCACGATCTCCGGTTTGTATTTCTTTTCCAGCTTCATACGCTCTTCGAATCCCTGTCTATTACACTTAACCTTTGATGCTTTTATTTCTAGGGCTTCCCTTAAACTAAACTGCTATCAACCGTATTTTTCCCTTCTATTTGGGCACAAATCACTGCAAAGGGAGCTGGGATAGGAGCATGGTCGAGAAAGCAGCGAAAGAATACAAGCAGTGCATTGTCCTCCGGGCGGACCTGAAGCTCTCGAAGGGCAAGGCGGCGGTGCAGGCCGCACACGCCGCTATTCTCAGTTATGAGCGTGCATCGCTGCACGATCGGAAGAAATGGAAAGAGCAGGGCCAGAAGAAGGTGGCGCTGAAAGTGCCCAGTCTTCCCGCGCTGTACCGGGTGCGGGACGACGCGGAGAAGATGGGGCTGCCGTGTGCGATCGTTGAGGACGCGGGTCTGACCGAGATACCGCCGGGGACTGTTACCGCGCTCGGCATCGGTCCGGCGCCTGGTGATGAGCTCGACAAGGTGACGCAGCGGTTGGAGTTGTTGTAACGTAACATACTACTTTAAAAAACAGGGTAACTCGTAGAACGCCGTTATTTTTATGAGTTCGCGCTCTGTCCCTTTCGCTACTGTATCATGATCGGGAATCACCAGAATATCATCTCCTTTTGACATTACAATATGACTGCCTCTCTGACGCTCTACTTGAAAGCCAATTTTTCGAAAAACTTTTACCATTTGCTTGCCTGATACGGGCAGCAATCTCTTTTCTGTCACACTGCTATCTCTATAGCTGTGCTCTTTGGGTGCTGCTCTAGTTCTTTTCTCGCCTTCTCGTTTGCCACTTCTAAATATAATTGAATCGCTTCTTGTATATTCCTTAGGGCTTCGTCTTTTGTCTCACCCTGAGAGTGGCAGCCTTTCAATGCTGGACAGTGTACGGAATATGTTCCATCTTCTTCTTGCTCCAACACGATTTCCAAGTTCATTTTTAACCCCTCCGGCACGGTGTGCTTCTGTTGTATCATTACCTTCTGTAAGCTAATAAATCTTTTGTGTCCTCCTTCCTCGTGAGTTTGAACTCCGTGGATCCACTCAGCTGATACTCCTGCCAGCTTAGGAAAAACAAAAGCACCTGCCGCTTACACTAACTGCCTTACGGCTTCCAGACCGTTCGCAGCCACGCCACACATTCAAAATCAGGGTCGTTCGTTCGTAACGCCTGGATAGATTCTCGCGACGCTCATCTAACAATCTCCAGGAAATCGACTCGCATACAATCCTAACACACCGTTATTCGCCCTTTTCCTTCGGGGAAAGGGCTCTTTCTAAGTTCAGGTTCTTTCTCTGAAAGAAAGTGTATCGGGATATACTTGATCTTCTTACGGGAGCGTTCAGCAAAAAATACGGCTGCACCTTCAGGCCTTCGTATTCGTTCGCCCTGAAGAAGCTCTGGAGCCGCCGGATGATGCTGGTCAGGTACGCTTTACGGTAATCCTGCTCGCTCGAGCAGATGCTCATGTATGGGCCTCAAAGAGCTCGATAGTACGAAATCGGCTCAGATCGATCTTCTCCGCTAAGAGCTCTATGCCAAGTATCTCACCTTCAGGATCTAGATCCACGATGAGGTTAAAGGACATGGTTCGCCCGCCCGTTACAGTGCCTCTACGGCTTCCAAACCGTTCGTGAGGCAATCTACGCGTTCAAAATCAGGATCATTCGTCGCGATGTGGGGTATCCCGTACGCCCGTGCAAATGACGCAATACACGCATCGTTAGAGAGCAATGCATATCTCCTCGAGACCAAAAGAATATCCTTGAAAAGTTCTTTTGCTAAAGCTTTTCTCTGTGGGCTTCGCCCACGTCCCCGAAAACCCTGAAAGGGTTTATAGAAAAGGTTTGTGCGGGTCTCTGCAGGACGCGCTCTTGCGTCTTCCAGAGCGTCCACTCGGAGCAGAAAAGTGGTTCTTCGGGGTTGAGGTTGCCAAAGCGCTCTTTCCGTTCCTTGAGGTATGCCCTCAGCCCCTCCGTCGCCTCTCCACAGATGAAGGCGTAGTACGGTATCGAGCCTTTACAAGCATCAGGCACACGATCCTTCATCTCGGAATATACCGGAATCTTGATGCACGCTCTTCCATCTTCTAAATCCTTCTGCACATCATCAATGTTCAGTGCGATCAGCGTGCTGACGAGGAGGCGTTCGGGTTTACGTTTTGGAGCGTGCAGGTAGGTGCGTCATCCACCGGCATGGCATGAGCATGGATGGAAAATATCCTCGTTACTAGTGGCTGGCATGACAAAACAGCACGACGACGGGTTGCTAGCGCCTAGTCTGAGACTTCACTCACCTCTCGCAACACCTGCTGATACAGTTCATCACGTATCCAGAATCCAGCCTCGTTCCGCAGTCTGTCCAGCTCATCTCGCAGTGAGGCCACTTTATTCTCAAATTTCGCCCGTATCAAAATGCCGATCACGCCTGTCTTCCTGAGCCCATAAACATCCGCTACTCGCCGTGCCTCTAACTCATCCAGAAAAATAATAGTGGCATGCCGTTCAATCGCTAATGCAATCGCTTCTGCCTCACCTTTATGCAATTCACGCGCCAGCAATCTGACTACTGACTCGTTAGCCGGTGCTAATATCTCTATCCAGGATGCGGTATGTGCTTCTACGATCTCTTGGGCGCCCGATCTTCCTTTGCCCTCTTCTACAACCTCATTCCAGACCGCTGGCGTAATGAAGATCTTGCCATAAAACGCTTTCAAAAGCTCCAAACGTCCAATTGCCGCAAGATGAATCAGTGTTGACGAATCACTGATGGCTTCGTGCAAATTCAAGATCCTCTGCCAAGTTCTCCTCGGTATAGTGCCGTGAGATCCCTCGTTCGCCTAACAGCTCTTCAAACGCCCACCGGGACAATCCAGCAAGCTTACTCGCTTCTCCCGAGGAGAGCACGCCGCGCCGATACAGTGCGAGAGCAAGCTCCTTCTGTAACTCTCCCGCTACTTCCTCTCGGGGGAGACGAAGTGCATCCACAACACTCTCCGGAAGCTTCACAATCAGCTTGAAAATCCCGCCCTCACGTGCTGCATCACCCTTGGCCATGGCACGAATACATCACCTAAAATAACTTGGGCTTTTGCTTTTAAAAAACCCGCGCTTGCCGCTGACAACTCTTTGGGGTGCACCTCAATGAGAGGCATATTGAGGAACTGGAAGAGCTGCGCGAACGCGACTATCTCCGAAAACTCACCCGCTATAAACTGACCGATGAGTCCTTTCGGAAGAAATACGGCATGATCTACGAGGAATTTAAGCGAGAAAATATCGTCGCTGAGAAGGATTATTCATGGGACGTAGAGTCAGACGCCCAGGAATGGGAAATGGCGATCGACGGGATTAAAACATGTCTGCGTAAATTGGGGGAGCTCCGAGGTGGACACTGACTCAGTCATCAAAGAAGCTAAAATAATCGCTCACGATTTTGGATTAAAGCTACGGATAATTGATACCACTGACAACATTGTCACTATTAAAATATATTTTGACCCCTCGTACTCGTGCTCTGCTCTTACGCCGTGCTGAAGATCACGTAGGTGCGGAAGCTGAGCAAGACGAGAAAGAGACAAAAACTCCACGACAGAGGGGTTTCCGGTAAATAGGTCTATGCTCGAGCAGACGCTCATTTGTGGGGTTCAAAGAGCTCGATAGTACGAAATCGGCTCAGACTGATGCAGCTTCTTCGTGAGCTGCTCGTTAAGTCTCGGTCCAGCCCGTGCACTCGCCTACGAGCTCGATGCTCATCGCTCTTCAAAGACGATGGCCGCGATATAAGAGACGCCGATGAGGGCGCGAGTAACGCTCGTGTTGTCGAGGAGATGGCGCATATCCAGGAACTCACCCTCGGTCACGATTCGTTTGATCTCCGCGTCTAGATTCGCGCTCCGCGCCCACGGGATGTGCCTGAAGATCACACCGTGATTATGGAGCAGCAGCTTCCTGGTGCCGATATTCGCCGGGTGCAGATAAAAGAGCGAGTTGATGCCGTCTTGATCGTATCCGGAGAGCTCAGTCTGCAGATCGAGCCCTACCCCGAAGCTCACCATCGTCTCGCCCTGATAGCGGGGTTCGGTTGCGATATCCATCCACGTGCTGATGTTGTCCGGGTGCATGATCATCTCGCGGTTCGCGGGTGCGAATTTAGTGATGGGCGAGATCTTCACCCCCGAGCTGTAAAGCGCGTCGAGATCAGCCCAGACCGCGAGGCTGACCAGGCCCTTGAACTTCGGCCGGTGCTCACGTGCGAACGCAAAGACTGCCACGTAGAGCTCGCTGATGCTGAATGGCGATCCATTCTCGCGCTCCATCACGATGACGTCGTTAAAGGTGCCGTCGAGCGCGACGTTGAAGCCGGTGTGAATGCTGACCTCGCCGGTGTCACGTTTCGGTATGAGGAAATCGGGCGTGTCATGCCCGTCGGTCGGCAGCCAGACCATGGTGCCGCCGATCGTGATCATCTCGCCGAGATAAGGTGCGCACTCAGTAGCACTCGCGCCCAATGCGCCGAGCCCGATCGAGTACTCGGTCTCTGAGAATCGGCGCGTTATGATATCCTCATCACCTATCCGAGCATAGAGCACCTTGGAGATGTCGCTTGTGATCTTCAGCACGGCTGGCTCCTGCGAGCGCGCACAAACGGATAAACGCGCGCCATCGAGGATGTACGAGGGCACGCGATCCCAGTCCGCCACCGTGCCGGTGGAGCGTATGAGCGCACGCGCATGGGCGAGTGCGACCTCCTGCATCGTATGAATAGTGAAGAACTGGTCGAACCCGGCCATCGCGAGCACCTTGAGCGGATAGGATTGAACGCAGCAGAGTTGAATGCCGCCGCCACGTGGCTTCAACCGCTTTTCGGTTGCCATGAGTGCGCGAATACCGCCGCTGCTCAAATAGGGGACGTTCGCCAGGTCAATAACGACCGTTCTATCCTCTTCAGTGAGGTGTGATTTCAGCGCCGCGTCCAGTTGCTCAGCGCCAAATGCGTCAAGCCGACCGTCGAGCGATAAAACCTGAATACCTTCAATCCGCTGTGCATGGATCTCCATCTTTTATCGCCTTTGCTTCCCCGGTTATCTTTGGACTCTGCGTGAAAGTAAGTTTTCTGACCACGTCACAAAAGTCATAGTGCTCCGCGTATTTCCGCAAGTTTTAACAGTTGAGCGTGAACATTCTAAGATGTCACTGAGAAGGGAGGAGGAATTCGCTGAGCTATGAGTGTTTATACCGCGGAATACAGGCAGAAGCTGACCACGCCAGAGAAGGCTGTGGCGAGTATCGAGAATGGCAGCACCATTGTCCACGGCTTGACGACCGCTGAGCCACCGGCACTGCTTGCCGCGATCGCCGATCGAGTGCGGGCAGACAAGCTGAAAGATCTCAAGGTTTATTCCTTCAACCCGCAGAAGCACGTTGCGGAAACGGTCTTCGCACCTGATCTCTGCGATTGCATCCAGGCGTATTCGTGGTTCGTGAGCGGGTCTGACCGCCCGATGGTCAGGGTAGGATTGAACTATTTCGTGCCCGTGTACTTCCACCAGGTGCCGCGCCTGATCCGCGATTACATGGAGATCGATGTGACCATCACCACGGTCTCACCGATGGACAAAGCGGGCTACTTCAGCTTTGGCACCGCGAACGACTTCACCTCCACCGCGGCACGACACTGCAAACGGCTCATCGTCGAGGTGAACGAGCACATGCCCCGCGTATTCGGCGATTCGCTCATCCACATCTCCGAGGTGGACGCGATCGTGGAGAACCACGTTCCCTTGCTGGAGCTGCCACTACCCGAGCAGAAGCCAGAGGATCAGGCGATTGGTGATGCCATCGCCGAGCTGGTGCCCGATGGCGCAACGATCCAGCTGGGCATCGGTGGCATTCCCAATGCTGTAGCCCGGTACCTAAAGGGGCATGAGGATCTCGGGGTCCATAGTGAGCTTCTGGTGCCGGGCATGATCGAGCTCATTGAGGCAGGCGTGATCACCGGGCGCAAGAAGACCCTGCATCCGCGCAAGACGGTCTTTACCATCGCACAGGGTACGAAGAAGATGTACGAGTTCATGAACGACAATCCGAGCATGGAGAGCTATCCTGCCTCCTATGTGCTCGACCCCTCGGTCATCGCGCAGAATGACACTATGATCTCGATCAATTCGATACTCGAGGTGGACTTGCTCGGGCAGTGCAATGCGGAGTTCCTCGCAGGTGCGCAGTTCAGCGGCACGGGCGGGCAGCTCGATTTCGTCCGGGGTGCGTTCCAGGCCCGTAGTGGGAAGTCCATCCTGGCATTCTATTCAACCGCGAAGAACGGCACGGTCTCACGGATCGTGCCGCGGTTCAAACCAGGCACGATGGTCACCACACCGCGGATGGATACTCACTATCTGGTCACGGAATATGGCGTGGTCGACCTGAAGGGGAAATCGACGCGTGAGCGCGCACTGGAGATCATCAACATCGCACATCCCCAGTTCCGGGACGGGCTCCTGCGGGAAGCGGAGGACATGTATCTCATTTGAGCCCTGCTGCTCCGTCCGCGTGTGATGGAACTGCAACAGCAGCAGTCAGAGCGGTTCAAGATGCATCGCTTCTAGCTACACCGTTTATATATGCCACAGCAGATCACGTACTGCTGGCCATCGCTTCCCCGGACCAGTTGATAGTAGGTCTTCTTGAGATAGAGCCCGGTCTCCACCGGATTGATATAGAGGTACTCGACCCAGCCCGAGCCGTTCTGGAGCGCGCCAGCGACGATATCGTCCCTGAAGTGCTTGCCGGTGACATCCGTTTTGCCGCTACAGTTCACGCCTACAAGCTTAATATTGTCGGCGTCCGCGACCATAGTGACATTCGTATCGTACACGAAGATGTAGAGCTCGTTGTTCGTTTGATTTTTGTAAGGATCTTCGCCGAGGTTGATATCCTGGAACGTTCCATGAACATCCGTCTCGATCGCCGCGGCGGTGAGGTTGACGAGCTCCATAACCGCCTCATCGCCTAACGGTTGCGAAACGCATTCAACGTCGAGATAGCGATAGAGTATTCGCTCGTACTCACTGACGCCCTGCGCATCCTTCTCGAGCCGGATATCCTCCAGCGCCTGCTGGAATGCCGTGACCAGCGTATCAGGCGTGTCACGGCTGAACGCAAAGTAATACTCGTTCGTGTGCAGAGTATAGACCCGCTCGATATCCTCAGGCCGCGCTGCGTGCTTAGCGATGAGATACCAGCCCGAGAGCTCGCCCGTGGACCAGAGATCGAGCTCGCCGCGCTCGAGCTGCGCTATGAGCACCGTCGCAGACTCACCGAGCACGAGCTGCTCATCATCAACCCCCTGGGCGAGCAGCAGTGGGATAGAACTGGTATTCGCAATCGCGCCGATTCGGTAGTTCTTCAGGTCCGCTGGGGTAGCAATCGTGATGTTCCGGCTGCGGGGACCAAAGAGCACGATTTCGTCCTTAACGAAGGGGCCGGCCCACTGGAATAGCTCTTCCCGTTCGGGCACCCGAGCCATCGAAAAGACAACGGTGGTGTTGTTGGCGAGCCCAGCATGATACGCTTCAGGCCACTGCACAAGCCGAATATCCGCGCGCGTGAGCCTGATATTCAGCCGCATAAAGACCGCGTCCAGCAGGTCAACGGCCACGCCCTTGAGTTCGCCGTCCTCGTTGTAGTTCAGCGGCGGGAACTCCTCGGTGAGGTACGTATAATAACCAAGGCCTGACGAGGGACTGTACCGAGCTACAATTCGCTCATACTGGCTCAACCCTCCTGCTTCTTCTCGCGCCTTTACCCGATCAAGTGCCTCTTGAAATGATTCGATGACCGTATCGGGTGTTTCTTTGTTGAATGCGTAGTAAAGCTCATATTCCTGGAGCGTGTACACGACCGTGAAGTAGCCGTATATCCCGGTTTGCTCCTTGATGAAATAATTGCCGGCATCTTCGCCATAGCACCAGAGATCGAGCTCGCCCTGCTCCAGTTTGGTGATGATGACCGCGGGATCGAGATCTGCTACCAACTGGTCGCTCGTCACACCGAGCGCAAGCAGTTGCGGTATGGCAGCATCATCGGTAATCACCCCGATTTTATAGCCCGCGAGATCATCATGATGGTTGATGCTTATCTCACGGTCTCGCCTGGCAAAGAGTACCTTCTGCCCGGTGTAAATGGGGCCCACCCACTTGAACGATGCTTCGCGTTCCGGCAGCCGAGCGGTGGAGAAGAGAACCGTATTGGGTTGATTCAGCGTGGTCTGGTAGCTGTCGGTCCACGACATCAGGCGTATCTCATCTTTCGTGATCACTTCGCCCATCTCTGCGGTAACCTCCTCGAGGAGCTCAACCGCAATACCCTGCAACTGACCGTCCTTCTCGTAATTAAACGGCGGATACTGCTCGGTCAGGTACGTCAAATCAGTGGGCGTCAGCTCACGTGTGGAAAGACACCCGGAACCAGTACTTGCAATGAGCACACAAATAACAATAACAAGCGCAGCCTTAATCTCCATCGAACACCTCACCAGCCTCTTCTAGAAGGTTAGAAAGTCCCAGGGAACATAAATACGTTCGGTTTGAGCACTGTGGTGCTTCGACCGCATTCAGCGCAACACAAAACAGTGAGAAGAGTGATATTCAGCACCAGTAACGTTCCACAAAGAGGCCTGCGGATCGTACGAGCGGCGTTACCAGCCTCAGCAGGACTGTCGTGATGAGCAGGGTAACGATCAGGTTACCGATGAGCCACTCGAAGAAGCTCGTTGGGAAGAGCTCAGCCGGAATGACTCCGAAGAGGAGAACTGCACCCGAGCCGATGAGTGCGCCGAGCAGATTGTTGATGAGCCAGCCGAAGGCGAGAAAGACCTGAAAATCGCGCCGACTCCGAAGGGCCGCATTGGCAGCGAATAGCTGGAACGCAAGGACTGGTATGAGCACCTCTACGAAATCTGCAAAACCGAGCGCGATACCGACCGTAGCAAGCATACCTGCGGGAAGGCGGGCACCGATCAGATAGCCGGCAAAAGCGGCCAGCACACCCCAGAGCCCAAACCAGAGTCCAAACGCGATCATGACACCAACCGCGAGATAGATACCAGGCAGGCCGAACTCGCCGGGCTTGAAGAGCTCACCATACCTGACAAGCAGCGCATTGATAAGCGTCAGCACGAAGAACAGCGCGAGGTTGCGTACCAGGCGCTTCGAATCGCAGGTGCGCGTGCGTACAGCAGCAGTCATAGATGAGTCTTCATTGTCCGATCTAAATATTACTTGCGGTGCCTTCCTTGTTAGACGCCGTGGCACGAGCGAGTTGGGACAGAGAACCCTGAGCAATTCGATGCCAGGAAACGAAACATGCCGTGGAGATGCTATAAGTAGAGCGGCACTAAAAAGTATCGGGGTGGTCGTGATGCAGGTGAATCAGGCAAGGCTGGGACTCTGCCTGCTTGTACTCGCAGTACTGGTCGGTGGGTGCATCCAACCGGAGGAGGCGGCACTCACGATCTCGGGCACCGTCACCACATACGTGACCGGAGAAGCGGTGGCGGGTGCAGAAGTCGTAATTTTTACGGACGAGCAACCCTCGTTCGCGTATCTGCCCCCGCTCGGAAAAACGATTGCGAACACCACCACGGATGCCCGGGGCAGGTACGAACTACGCATCCCGCCGGCGTATCGGGGCGAACGGATGGTCGTCTTCTGTTACGCAGCGCCCGAGGGCTGGGCGGTGCTCACCCTTAACGACTCGATACGGGATCTTGATCTCGTTTTTGGTGCTCCACTTCCGGAAGCTGACGTGCCGCTGGTATTACTCACGCTTCAAACTGCCATCCAGACGGTTCTGGATCGTATGGACGCGGATCTTGCGGCTGCCGCCGAGCAGCTCGCACACACGGGTCTCGAAAGCATCGAGACACGTGCAATCCTGAAAGAATTGCGCGACAACCGCTCGTACGTGATCGATTGCTGCACCATTGATCAGAATGGCACAATAGTAGCGGCGGAACCGGAAACGTATCAGGAGTCCGAGGGCTTGAATATCAGCGATCAGGAGCAGGTAATCCGGCTGCATGAGACGCAGAAGCCGGTGCTCAGCCGGGCATTCCGTGCGGTGGAGGGCTTCGACGCTGCTGCTCTCCAATGGCCCATCTTCGCACCCGATGGTGAACTGAGTGGCTCGGTCAGTATGCTTATTCGCCCGCAATCTCTGCTCGGAACAGTCATTGCGCCGGAGGTGCAGGGCTTCCCGATCGATGTCTGGGTCATGCAGCCAGACGGGCTCATCCTGTATGATCCTGACGTGGAGGAGATAGGACGTAACCTCTTTACAGACCCACTGTACCAGCCGTTCCCGGAACTCCTGGCCCAGGGTGCGGATATCGCGGCCAACGCGTCGGGCACCGGGAGCTACACGTTCCTCGGGCGTGGCATGAGTGCACCGGTCGAGAAGAGCGCGTCCTGGGTGACAACGGAGCTCCACGGTACGGACTGGCGTGTGGTGGTGACGCAGGTGGTGGCAGGCGATGCGTCGACGGCGCAACGCGGGCTGTCTGAGCTGGGCCTGCTCTCCATGGACGCAGCGCTCAGCGCGCTGACGCAGAACGAGGAGTTGCAGCGTGCGATTCTCACCGGAGACAGGAACAAAACGCTCAGGATCTTCCAGCAGTTTTACGAGGCCAATCCGGGACTCTACGCGATCCAGTGGGCAGATGCATCGTGCATTAACCGGTTCGGCTACCCCGAGGAGAACAGCCTCACCAATTATGATTGCCGTACCGGGCGAACACCAGCGAGTGAGCAGCTCGTTGCGGCAATCGAAGCGCGCGAGGCGACTTCGTTCGAGGTTCCCCTGATCGAAGGGAAAACGGGCAGGTTCGTCGTTGTCCCGCTCTCTGCAGGGGACGAATACCTGGGCATATTGTACACGATACAACTTGTGCCATGAGTGTGAGATCCATCGCGCTGGTTTTTTTTTAATAGTGAAGCAGCAGAAAAAGACGGATTGAGTCCGGGCTAGAGGTAACAATGAAAGGAAGCACAGCAGCCAAAAAACGCGCGCTCCGTACCTATCTGGCGCTCCTTCCGGCGCTCGTGCTAATCAATACCGTCCTGGCGCGGTTCGGCGTTATCGCCCGCCCCATCGGACTCGGCTGCTCGGGCTTATACTTCTCCGTGGCCATTCTGATCGTCTTCGCACTGTGGTTCGGCGGCTGGGGAGTGATCGCTGCCTATATCGGATGCATCCTGGGCGCGGGCTGGCTGGGTGGCATGCCCCTGGGGGTCAATCTCTACTGGTCGCTGGCGGACGTCTGGCAGGTGCTGATACCCCTGGCCGCAATTAAAGCGTTCAATGCCGATATCGGCTTGAGAACGAAGCGGGACCTTGCGGTCTTCATCGGATTTGGGTGGCTGCTCAATAACTGTGTCGGCGCTGCCTGGGGCGCTGCGACGCTCGCACTCGGTGAACTCGCATTTTTGGAGGATGTCACGGGCATCTTCATCGGCTGGCTCATCGGTAACCTCATCGTCACTGCTGCGATCGCGCCTATTCTGCTTCGCTACGGTACGCCGTGGATCGAAGAGCATGAGCTGCTCATAACAGGGTATTGGACCTGAGCGTGGCGAGTGGCGTCGCGGAAAAGGGAAAAACGCAATACTTTAGTGATGCCACTGCTTTCTTAGCGATAGAAAGAGGTCGAGAGCATGACGGAAGAAGCGATAATAGAGATGAAGGAGTTCGCACGGCTCGATTTGCGGATCGGGAAGATCATTGCAGCGGAGCAGGTAACGGGAAGCAAGAAGCTGCTGCGACTGGAGGTAGACCTGGGGAGCGAGACGAGGCAGCTTGTTGCCGGGATTGCGGACGAGTACCAACCGGAGGCTTTAATCGGGCAGCTTGTGCCCCTGGTGGCGAATATGAAGCCGGCGAAGCTGATGGGTGTCGAGAGTCGCGGCATGATCCTGGCAGTGGACGTCGGTGGTAAGCCTATTCTCCTGCACCCGGATACGGACGTGCCCGCGGGCAGTCGCGTGCGTTGACGAGCTATGCCGTCATGGGAGGTTCACGAGAAGTGGGCGACTCGGCTGGGACTGCCTGAGGACGTAACGCGATTCGTGAATTATCTGAGCGACTTCCCGGATTCCTGCGCGGAGTTCCGGGGGTTTTGTGAACGTGAAGGTGAGCGGTTGATTCTACCGCTGGCCTGGTCGCATGACTTCGAGACGATCATGAAGCTGCCGAAGTTCCTACAGCTGCGGTTCACGCAGCGGAAGGGGCATGCGTACGTTACGGCGTGGTATTTGCATTACGTACTGGATTATATCAGAATGGCGCCCGCCCGCGCGGCAGAAGAAGTGTTAACGAAAACGGAAGCTCGTTTTGAGCCTTGTGAAGCGCTCGAGCTGGTCAAGCACCTGGTACGGGAGAACGAAACGGAGCTTGTCCGCGACTGCAGGACGTAGCTTGCGCACCCATACAATGCATGCCATGCGCAGCGTAAGCGGCTCTAGCGCCGATCCACGAGCCGTTTTGGGCGCCCCTTGACACGGTAGAACTCCAGGTCCTGGGGTCCGACGAAGTTAAAGATAACGTTAAACGTCCCTTCTGCGTGCGCCTCGGTCAGCCGCCGCTTGTACTGGAAGAACGCTTTGAGGAAGTTCTCTTCGACCGCCTTCCGGTCGCATTTCTCCGGATCGAAGCACTCGACGCTCACCCGCATCGTCGTCTCGCCCTCATCGTCGCCTCCGTACAGGAACGCTTCGTACTCGCCCGTCAGGTACTCCATATTCTCGCGCTGGAAGACGCCGCGTTCGACGTCCACACGGTTGAATGGCGTCTCGGCGACCCAGAAGGTCTCGGCCTCACGCTGGGGGTTCATGATCCGCAGGTGTGTTCGCCCACAGGGGCAGCGGTCTCGTGAGAGCACAACGGTCGTATCTTCCGTATCGTAGTTGAGCAGGAGCGTGCCGCACTTCTCACCCACGGGCAGGAGCGTGGTAAGCACGATGCGACCGCACTCGCCTTCGGGCACGAAGTCCGCTAGATGCGGATCATACACGTCCAGATGCACCATATCTTCGGGCACGTGGAGTCCCTTCAGCTCGCTGCACTCGCCGCACATTGTGCCTTCGGTGCTCCCGTAGGTATTGTAAACGTCACAACCCCAGAGCTCCGCGAGATACGCGCGCGACTCCTCAGCGAAGCTCTCACCACCGACCACCAGCCGCTCAACGCTTGAATCTGGTGGTCTAATATGCTCGGCCTGCATCCGTCGCGCGAGCCGCAGGAGCTTGAAGACGCTCCCCACCAAACCCGTCGGTTTGTACGAGTGTATGATGCGTAACGGAAAGGCGCACTTACCTTCCGGGATGACAGTCATACCAATCATCTGTGCCGCAAGCGTCATCGTGTTCGCGCCCACGTTCATCCCGTAAGAGGCGCAGACGACCACGCGATCGCCGGGTCCGAACCCCTGAGACACGAATATTCGTGCGTACTTCTCGGCATACCGCTCCCAGTCCGCCCAGGAGAGGAAGAAGGCCTTGGGTGTGCCGCTCGTGCCGCTGGTCTCGTGGAGCGTGAAGATCTCGTGCCAATCGAGGCTCCTGAACTGAAATTCAGACGTTTCGGGCGGCTGATGCTCACGGATCGTCTGGCCAGAGATAATCGGCAGTTCGCGCAGATCCTCGTGCGAGCGGATGCTCACGGGGTTGATGTTATGCTCCCGGAACCACTGCCGGTAGAAGGGCGAATGCTCGCTCGCATAGCTGACCGTGTAGCGGATACGCTCATCGATAACCGCATCGAGATCGCCGCGAGCCATCGTCTCTACGACCTCATTAAAGTACGATCTTTGGCCACTCATCGCCCTATGAACAGAAGCGGCAGGAGCTTATATAGCTCACGGGGGCCTTGCATGCCCCGCCGTGGTTTTATGCAGCAAAGCAGCTGCACGGGCTCATCATTAATCGTTCATACCGTACTAACTAATTCTGAGAACCCGTGATCTCCGTACGCTACGAAAAAGGGACGCTCGCCCTCACGAGCAACTTCAAACTGCCGCACACCGTCTGGGACGCGCGCTCGGGCGTTTACCGGTGCTTGCCGCTCTTCTATAACGATATTATCGAGTACCTGAAGCTCTCCCGGCTTGAATACACGGATGACGTTCTGGACGTCCCGCCGATGCCTGCGTTACTCGATACCGTGAAGCTGCGTGATTACCAGACGGATGCATTGAAGTGCTGGCTGCGCACGAAGCAGGGCGTGCTGGTCTTACCAACCGGCGCGGGCAAGACGGTCATCGGGATCAAGGCAATCGCCCTGCTGAACGTGCCGACGCTGGTGGTCGTACCGACCCTGGAGCTGGTCAGGCAGTGGCGTCGTGAGCTGGAAAAGGCGCTTAACAGTGCGGTGGGCACGTACAGCGGTGAAGCGCACGACCTGCAACCTGTTACTGTTGCGACCTACGATACCGCGTATCTGCGTGCCGAAGAACTCGGGAACAGGTTCCTGCTCCTGATCTTTGACGAAGTGCATCATCTGCCCTCGCCCGGGTATACGACCATCGCGGAGCTGTTCGTCGCTCCCTACCGGCTCGGGTTGACCGCGACGTACGAACGCGAGGACGGGCTGCATACCGAACTCGATCGGCTGATTGGCGGTAAGGTCTATGAGATTGGCGTTGAGAAACTGACCGGCACGCACCTGGCGGAATATACCACCCGGAAGATCGTGACTGACCTCACGGACGACGAACGCGAGGAGTATGAGCGCTATTATAGCGTATTCACCGAGTTCCTGAAACAGAAACGAGTCGTGCTGCGCACACCGCGTGACTTCCAGCGGTTCGTTATGCGAACCGGCCGCGACCCGAAGGCACGCGAAGCGTTGCTGGCGCGGAACCGGGCACGGCGTATAGCGTTGAACTCGCGATCGAAATTAGCCGCGCTGGCGAAGATCCTGGGTGCGCACTTCGGTGAACGCACGATCATCTTTACCGAGCACAACTCGCTCGTCTATGCGATCTCGAAGGAATTTCTCATTCCGGCGATCACGTATACCACGCCGAAAGAGGAGCGTGCAGAGATCCTTGACCGGTTCCGAACCGGTACGTATAACGCGATCGTCACCTCGAAGGTGCTGGAGGAGGGCATTGACGTGCCGGAAGCCTCGGTTGGCGTTATTCTGAGCGGCAGCGGGAGCAAACGCGAGTACAAGCAGCGGCTCGGCCGCATCCTCAGAAAACGAGAAGGTAAGCTTGCAGTACTGTACGAGATCGTCTCGAAAGGCACCAGTGAGGTTGGGATTTCAAAACGACGTAAAAGTAGCGAAAACGAACCCTCGTAATCGAAGCACGATAACTCAAAATTTAAAGGTGCTTAAAACAAAAGAGAAAACATGGACATCATTTCGTTCCCTGTACTCATCAGTAAAGAAGGTGAATGGTTTGTTGCATCATGCCCGCTCCTTGACATAGGCACTCAAGGAAGGACCGAGGAGGAGGTCAAAGAGAACATAGCAGATCTGATCGAAGAATACATGGAAGATCCCGACACGCCAAAACCTGACCTGGAGACCATAACGTCAAGATCAATCACTCTGACCTCCGTTCCCGTCAAGATACGAGGTGTTTATCGTGGCAGTGAAACTTCGGCCGCTACCACAGCATGAAGTCATAAAAATCCTTGAAACAAATGGGTTTCACTGCGTGCGCTCACGAAAACACAGAACATTCAAAAAGAGAGATGTAAACGGCCATGTTTGGACAACGTGGGTACCCAAACATTCTGAGGTCTCCGTTTTTACTTTGCGGTATATTATCAAACAATCTGGGAAGTCACGTGAAGAGTTTTGGGCTTAGTGAATACTACTATGCTCCCGGGTGAACTCCTTATCACACGCACGCGAAAGGACCGGATCTATCCCGATTTCCTCGATTTGAACGCCGAGCACTTAGCGCTGGCACAGGAGCTGATCGAGGTCTACCGCAGTTTCAGTGGCAGGAAGAAGAGCGAGCTTGAGGAGCTGCTCGAAGAGCTCGAGCAGGGCCTACACTTCAAACGGGTGCGCGGTCTCAGAACCTTGCTGGAACGGCGATGCACGTTCACCTCTCGCTTCGCGATCGAGCCGATTTTAGCACGCCGAGCTGTGTTCGAGGCTGCCCGTCAGGTCAAAGTAATTAGCCAACGAGAACGCGCAGCCATCATCGCAAACGTCGCAGAAAACCTGAAGGTCAGCGCAGACGAGCTGGAACAGTCGTTATGGGCGGACCTGGACTCAGAGGTGGTTTTGGAGCAGTTTGAACTGCTCACGGCGGACGAGCTCATAAAAAAGTACAACCTCTCACTGGCGCAGACGTTACTGTTCAAGGCCACGGGCATGACCCTAACCGTTAGGGGAAAAGCGCCCGAACTGTTCAGGGCGATCAAGTATTTCGGGCTGATGTACCTGCCCGAGGACGGGAACCGGATACGGATTGAAGGCGCTTCTTCGTTGCTGAAGCTGAGTGACCGGTACGGCACCGCCTTGGCGAAATTGTTACCGGCCATTGTCAGGAGCGAGTCGTGGATACTGGACGCCGAGATCGTTGTGCGACGGGCTAACCTGCCACGGATCTACCATTTTATCATGGATAGCCGCGATAGACCCCTTATGATGAGCGACGAGCCGGTGATTGATGACCGGGAAACCACCTTTGACAGCAGCATCGAGCAGAAATTCTATAACGAATTCGTCTCGTTACCCACCGCAAAGAACTGGGAGTTGATCAGGGAGCCTGAGGTTATCTTCACCAGGCGCGGCGTGTTCATCCCGGATTTCAAGTTCCGGCATAGAGAATTAAACCTGGAGACGTACTTCGAGATCGTCGGGTTCTGGACCGAGACGTATCTCAAGCGTAAATTAGCGAAAATCGGATCGCTGCCGTTTACGATGCTCGTCGCGATCAACAAGAACCTGGCGTGTTTCAACGCCGAGCCGTTCGGGTTTGGCGTCGATCAACCGCTGATTTTGTACACGAAGAAGGTGCCCGTGGGTGAGGTGGTTCGGTACCTGACCGCACTCGAGCAGGAAGCCATAGCGAAACAGGTAGAATCGCTGACCGACCAGCACATAGCGCTTGAGGGAGATATTATCCCGCTCGCTGCGCTCGCACGGGGTTGCGGAATGACTCAGGACGCCGTCAGGAAGTGCGTGCGCGATCCCAAGTACGTGGTTTTCAAAGATACCGTAGTCCGGAAAGAGCTGCTTGAGCAGCTCAAGGGGAACCTGCTGGGCGTTGAGAAGTACATGGAGGCACGTGGTATCATCGAACAAGCGGGACTGACAAATGCGGACGAGGTGCTGGTATATCTCGGCTACAAAGTCACGTGGAAAGGGCTGGACGTGAACGAGGCGAAGATTGGTTTTGATGCGTGAGGTGACATCACTTAATAGAGCCAGCGTGCGTATTCCTCGGTTACATTCTTCATGTCCTCGTACAACCAGACCATCCGGTCAATGAACCACAGCTTGCTGAGATAAACAAGGGCAACGCCGAATACCGTTGGCCAGACCGCGAGCGTCGCAACACCCCAGATGACAAAGATACCACCAACCCCGGAGATCGCGCTCAAGATATTCGGCACACGACGGTGATGCGCCGGCACCGGGATCTCATCCCGGTTGGACCATACCCGTTCACCCAATACTCCTTTCGAGATCCAGTGTATGGTTGACGCGGGCTTGCGGAAGAGCCGGGGATTCAGCCAGGTCCAGAGGAGCGCAAGGCCAACAGGAACGAGTGCCCACCAGCCCAACCATACACGGCTCCAGAACGCCAGGATAAGCAGCGGTAAGGCGGTGAACCGTGTCAAGCCGCTCCAGGGGTTCGCATGCCGCGCCCAAACCTCATCGCTCATCTTAAACGCCGCCGCGATCTTCTTCTCCAGAGTCATCGTTGCATCGCCTACACCTTATTCTTACGTTCAAATTCGGGATGACGGGACGTAAAGAATACGTATAGCTTGCGAATCTTAGCATAAACACTTTCTGGTTCGGTCTCTCTGCGCTACTGTTGCAGATTGAGCTCCAATTTGAGATTCGTTCTACGATAGTGAGTGTCCGCGCCTTCGTGTGCGGTCACGCGGAACCCGAGGCGCTGATAGAGCCGCACAGCGCTTTCCAGTATCGTATTGGTCTCCACGAAGAGTTTCTGAATCGATTGTGATCGTGCCCACGCGATGGCAGAGCTGAGGAGCTGTGTGCCGATGCCTTTTTTCTGATGCGTATCAGCAACGGCCATCTTTGAGAGCTCGAAGAGGTCCTCCCGGTGTTTAATAAGTGCGCAGGTGCCCACCACCGCGCCGTCAAGGAGTGCGAAGAAGACCATGCCGCCCGGTCTGATGATCGCCTCCTCAGGATCGTTCAAGACCGTGAGGTCTATGGGCTCCACCCGGAAATACCGTTCCAGCCAGACCCGGTTCAGGCGCTTGAAATCGGCCGCGTACAACGGGTCAAACGGTACTATTTGCAGGCCCTTCATGTCCCCAGCAGTAAATAGTACAGTTTCGCGTGTATCTCTTACTGGAGTAATATCACACCTTTCGCGGTTCGACCGTATCCAAAGCGGTTTCAAAAAGCGTCGTAAGCAGTTCTTTTCCACGCGGCTGCGGTATCTCCCGCCCCTCTTTCTCGGCAACCTCTAACCAGAGCGCGATGGCGATTTTCACCTCTTTCAATGCCGCTTCTTCTGTGTTACCAAAGGCCGAACAGCCCGGTAGCTCGGGCACCACCGCCATAAAACCTTTGTCTTCGTCGCTGTAGAAAATCTCGATTGTGTCCTTAGACATCGTCTTCCACCTCTAACAGCTCGTATTTCTCAATTAGTTTTATAAACTGTTTCATTTGATAAGGTTTTGCCTTAGCGCCTACATTTTGGAAATTTACTAGTTCAAGAACATCGTCATGCACGTAAACGCGATGAATACCCTTTCCACCACGCAATCGAAACCCAAATACCTCCGCAGTTCGGCACAGCTTTTCAAACCTGACCTTTTTCGGGTTCTGCTTCAGCTCTTCAAAAAGCCGGTGTTTATCCATTATCCGCCCACACCTGAAACTGATTCCTTTTGGAAAATATATAGTTGACGCCCCCTTTCTCCACTAACCCATGTTCATCGAGCGCATCGAAGGCACTACCCGCATAGTCGTTCCGAAGCAGCATCTCACCCGATCAATGTTCTACAATCCCCGGATGGAGCTCTGCCGCGACATTGATGTCGCCTGTCTCGCGGTCTTTACCGCTTCAATGCCTTCACAATCACTCAGTTATGTAGACGCACTCGCCGGCACCGGCGCGCGTGGTGTCCGCGTTGCTCATGAAGTCGGTGACCTGGACGTGACCGTCAACGACCACAGCACGCCTGCCGTCGAGCTCATTAGCCGGAATATTCAGGTGAACGGTGTCGAAAGTCGCGCTCGCGCAACGCACGAGAACGCGAACGTCCTGCTGCATCGCAAGCGTTACGATATTGTGGATCTCGACCCTTTCGGATCCCCGGTTCCCTTTCTCGATGCTGCATGTCAGTCAGCTAAAAAGCTGCTGTTGGTGACGGCCACAGATACGGCGCCGTTATGCGGCGCACACACCGGCGGCCTGCGGAACTACGGCGCGCGACCATTGAATACCGAGTATCATGCTGAGACGGGCACGCGCGTTCTGCTGGGTGCCGTCACTCGCGAGCTCGCCCGGCACGACAAGGCCGTTAAACCGTTACTCTCGTACGCTGCCGCGCATTTCATTCGGCTCATCGTTCAGGTCGAACGAGGCGCGAAGGAGGCTGACGCGTCCGTGTCACGGCTCGGATTCATTGCGCACTGCTTCACCTGCGGACACCGGTTCGCCTTCCCCTGCCGCGACCTGCTTGATCTGAACGTTCCCAACCACTGCACGTGCTGTGGCGCGATGCTGCAGCTCGCCGGGCCGTTGTACATCCACCCGATCAAGGCTCCTGCCTTCTGCGAGCGTGTTCATACAGACCTGGCAACTCGACCGCTCGGCCAGCAGCGTGAGGCGATGAAGATCCTGTACACCAGCATCCACGAGCTGGACATACCCTTCTTCTTCGAGCACCATGCGCTCTGCAAAGCGCTGAAGATTCCGCCACCATCGCTCACCGCGCTTATCGAGGCGCTGGATGAGAACGGATTCGATGCCAGTCGCACGATCTTCGCCGCGACCGGGATCAAGACGAACGCGCGGATCAACGAGTTAGCGGCGATCCTGCAACGGCTGTAATTGCACCGGGTCACCGCTCAGACTTGAAGCGGGTGGGCGGAAAGCTTTTTACCCGCCTTCGTGCTATAGTAATGCAAGCAAGCAAAGAGGTGGCATGAGATGATGAAGGTATCCGATACCCCTGAAAATCTGAAGCAGTGCATCTGTCCGAGCTGTCCCAGTTATAACGAGTGCATGAAGACGGGCATGGAAGGGCTTTTCTGCGCGCGCGGCAAGACCGGCTGCGACCTGAAACGTGAGGGCTGCATCTGCGGCCAGTGCCCCGTCCATAGCGAGTATCATCTTTTAGGCGGTTATTTCTGCGCCGTTGGCACCGGCTGGGACGAAGACCTGGGCAAAGCGATCAAGACGCTCATCGGTGCCTCGTTCGTACCGTTCAAGATCGCGGCTGATATCGCGACCGGCGTTTCCAAGAACCTCGAGGGCGCGATCCCGCAACCGACGAAGATCGCCTCTTCGATCATTGATGGTCGCATCTGGACCCTGAAGACCATCACGAAAGCGATCGAGAAGGAGATCGCGGAGCTACAGGAGTACAAGAAGAAGCTGGAAGCAGAAGAGGAGCAGAAGAAGGAATCAGTTAAGGTCGAGTAAAAAGGCAGATAATACGGTCGAATAAAAAGGGCACTACTACAGGACGAAAGCGATACTGATGCACGCGGACTGGCAAATCGCGATCAGCGATACCATGCCAGCTTCGCTTCGTGCTCTGCTCTACCATGTTGCCGGATATGAATCCTCAGGGGCTGCTCTTCCGCACCGTGACGAACGAAGCGGCATTCAGTTCCCAGTCCGTAGCGCCGTCTCGCAAGTCCTCCGTTTCTGAACGTCACTCTTCTTGAGCCCAGTTTCATGCTTGACCATATTGCAGGACGTCCCGAGCCACCACTGCAAAAATCGTGCAACCGTACCCGGCTCGAGATGAGAGCACTTATAATCAGCGCATGCGCTCCGGAATGGTGGAAGCTTCGCTGCTGATTGCGAGTATGCTTTCGCCGCCGCTCTATCCGCCCGGTGAGCGTCTGGGACAGGTAGTGCACTAGAAGCTGTGTCGGGCACGCTGAGATACCCGTATACAAAGCAGCATGAAAATAGCGACGATCGTCCTCGGGGACATTGACGCCGTGACCGGCGGCTATCTCCACATGCGCAAAGCGGTCGAGTATCTCCAAACTCACGGTATGGAAACCGAGGTGGTCCGTATTCCTGTTCTCCCTATCCCTTACCTGCTACACCTGTGCTCCAATTTTGTGCTCTGCTTCCGATTCCCGCGGCGGCGATATGACGTCGTGCTGGAGGACGAGATGGCACATCCGGCGCTATTTCTCTTCAATCACTGGCTCACATTCGGGACGCAGACGAAGATCGTTGTCATCGTCCATATGCTCTGGTGGAAGGCTGCTAAAAATAGCTTGAAAGCTCGCTACATCAAATTCATCGAGACGCACCTGCTCAAAACAGCCGATCGCATCATTGCTAACAGCCATTATACTGAAGCAGAACTCGAAGCCATAGGGATTCCTGGTACCTCAATCACCGTGATCCATCCCGGCTATGATCTTCCCCGCTCCGGTACCAGGACGCCGGAACCTCACGCGGCACGCGATCGCACCGCTCTGAAACTGCTGACCGTGGCGAACATCACGCCGCTGAAAGGCCTGGATATGCTCATCGAAGCGCTTGCGCGCCTGAGCGACCCGGCTATGACCCTGGACATCGTCGGCGACGGTTACCGCGATCCACTCTATTCGCAGAGACTCAAGGCAAGCGTGGCTCGTTCTGGGCTCGAGACCCGTGTGCGCTTCCACGGGCAGCAGCCGCCCGATAAGCTCGCACGCTTCTACGCGGACGCGGACATCTTCGTGTTACCCTCGCACTGCGAAGCGTTTGGAATCGTGGTTGCCGAGGCGATGGCATTTGGACTGCCAATCGTTGCCACCCGCTGCGGCGGCATACTCGAACTCGTCACCGACGGTGAGAACGGCTTCCTTGTCCCGCCAACCGACAGTGCATCGCTTGCCGCGGCTATCGAGACACTTGCGGCCGATCCTGCACTCCGCGCTCGATGCGGTCGCAGAAGTTACGAAAAAACGCGCAACCTGAACACCTGGGATGAATGCGGTAAGCAGATCTTCACCGTACTAGCGGCGATACGTGGCGAACGCCGTGGGTGATTCCCAGACCGTGACCTTCACACCCTTAATTCGATCCGATCCGCGATCTGCACCGAGCTTTTCGGTGAAGCGTTCATGCAGGTACCGGCTGAGATGCTCCACCGTGGGGTTCATGCCCTGCAATCCCGGAACCGCATTCAACGTCTGAGCTTCGAGCGTTGACAGAATCGCACGCAGCCAGCCCTGCAGTTTGGCAATGTCATACAGCGTGCCATCAGCACCCAGCTCCTCGCCCGCTACCGTTACCCGTACGCGATAATGATGTTTGTGCAGGTGCGTCTCCGACCCAAAATCACCAACTAAATAATGCCGTGCCTCAAACTCCGCCTCTAGCCCGATCTCATACATAGCTCAGCACCACCTGCAGCGCCGCCTCTGGATGCGTATCTATTACCGCATACGCTGTCGCAGCCTCCTCGAACGGAACCATTCGCGTTGCATCCAGCAACACCTGCTGGTTCAACTCACTCAGGAGCCCGAGCACGAGTGTCATTCGCCGCTGCTTGTTCCACCGCGGGCTCAGGGCCGGGTCAATGAAGGAGACCTGCGAGCTCTTTAGGGCTAGCCGCTTACGGTGAAATCCTTCGCCCAGATTGAGCGTAACACGCTTTGTCCCATACCAGGAGACGACGAGGATCTGTGCCTGAAAAGCCGCTAAGGGTAGTGCGGCGTTCAGCGCCTGCGGTGAACCGCTCGCCTCGACGATCAGGTCGGCACCTACGCCGTTCGTCTGCTCCTGAACTGTCCGCGCTAAATCCGCCGTAGCGGGCTCGAATGCGTAATCCGCACCGAACTGCAGAGATAACCGCCTCCTTGACGCCAGTGCGTCCACCGTGACAATGGTGCCCGCGCCCGCCCGACGCATCAGTTGCGTGATAAAAAGACCAACGACGCCCTGCCCGAAGACCACGACGGTCTCGCCCAACTTGATAGTGGCATCCAGGACAGCGTTCACCGCGGTCTCCAGGCTCGGGATGAATATCCCGCACCGTGGATCCAGACCACCTGGCAGTGGTATCGCCTCCGACTCGCGGATCACGTATGCGGTCTCATGTGGCACGAACGCAAAAACGCGATCACCGTTGCGAAACTGTGTGACGCCGGTGCCCGTTTCCTTGATTATCCCCACGTTTGAATACCCGTATTTCGCAGGGAAGGGAAACTGCCCCTCAAAGTGCGTCAACGCTGCGTCGAGCTGAAGACCTTCAGCCACCTCGCCGCGATAGATCAAGCGCTCTGTGCCATGGCTGATGCCTGAATAAAGCGTCTCGACCAGCAGTTCATCCTCACGCGTGATCGCAACTTCATCCTCTCTGAAGCCGATCTTCTTCCGATCAAGGAACCAGACACTTGTGCGTCGCAGCATAATGCAGCCTGCCCTCTGCTCTTGAAAAGAACCGCGGTACAGAAAATAGTTTGGATGCCGGGAGCGGGATTCGGACCCGCGACTTCCAGATTATGAGTCTGGCGCCCTAACCAACTAGGCCACCCCGGCGTCTAACCAGAAGACGCGTCGCGCAACTCGCGGCGCAGATCGCCCAGCGTCGCTACGCGCTCGGCCACGGCGTTGTGCTGGTGGATGCTCTCCTCATTGATCTGCTTGATGGTCACGGTGGAGTCATCAGGTAAGTATGTGAAGGACTCCACCAATTGCTTCGCCATCTCACGTACGCAATCCTCAACGAACATCGGCCGCCGGTGCGCAGTCTCCACGACCATCGCCTCGTCCGGCCGCTTCAAGATCTCGTAGGTCTTCGCGCTCATTGAGCGCTCGATGATCCCGATGATCTTATCAAGCGGAATTTTGACGTCGTTCTCGACCTCCAGGGTAATAATGCCCCGTCCGCGCTGGTTATGCGTCGCCAGCGGAATGCTGCCCAGGAAGGAGTCTATATCCTCCTGCGACATGCCCCGTTTCGCCAATTCCGCAGCCGCTTTATCGCGCATCAGCTCCTGCGCGCACGGACAAGCGGTCATACCCGTGATCTCTGCACCGATCGTCTTCTTGATACGCATCCCTTCCGGGTTGCCCCCCGTCGTGTCGCGATAGGCTCGCGCCTCCGCAAGGATAATTGCCGGCTCTTGACAGGTAATTTTCATTATCGGCGTCTTCCGCATCAGCACATACTCGCTCTTCATTCCCACCTCGGCCGTGGATGCGTACTCATGCCGCTGGAGCAACCGCTTTGCCACACCACTGCAGAGATCCTCAACATCGTAGACCGTGCTGTTGATCGCTTCGTCCAGTTCCTCATACATCGCCTCCAGGTTCCGAGACATGTTCGCACCTTTGATATCACTGGGGAGGTCCACGAAGAGATGGAAATCCGAGACGAGCACAATCGGGCGTTTCCCGCCACCGCGTGCCACCTCCACGAGCTTCTTCACATTCGTCACACCCACTCGCGTCAGGTTGATCTTGATGTCGGGGCTGTACGCTTGCACATCTGGCAGTTCTATCGTCATGAGTTCCCGTTCTACACCTTAACTGTTAACCTTCTTATTTAAATAGCATCCAATTCTGTTCGAGGTATGCGTTTTTGGGAACGCTGCGTGCGTTATTCACCTGCATCACCGCGCTAAGGGAAGCTATGGCAAAGATACTGGTGGCTGGAAGTGGCAATGAGTACAGGGGTGATGACGGCTTTGGCCCCCATGCCGTTAAAGCACTCCAGAAAGAAGCGCTGCCCGATAATGTAGAGGTACGCGATGTGGGCATGTGTGGTGTGACCCTGGCTCCCGATCTCGGCGACTATGACCTGGTGATTTTTATTGACGCCGTGCAAAAGGGCGGCGAACCGGGTACGATTTATAAAACGGAAATAAAGGCGGAGGAAGTCGAAGAGCTACGCTCTGACGAAGATAAGCATGCCTTCATTTACGACATCCACGAGGCATCGTTAGAAGACCTGCTCATCTACGCCAAGGCGATTGGTACGCTTCCTCCCACCACCATTGTGTTCGGCTGCGAGATCCAGGAGATCACCATGGATGAAAAAATGACCCCTCCGGTTGCTGCCGCAGTGCCGAAGGTGGTCGATCTCGTCTTGAATATCTTAGAGCGGTACCGCGTAGGGCACTAACTCGTGCTTCACGATCTTCTTGCCAATGTGTACCTGAACGGCACAGCCCAGGCATGGGTCGAAGCTGCGAATGGTTCGCACGATATCAATGCCCTTCCAGCCCGCCGGGTCACCAGCTTCGGTGATTGGCGACTGTATCAGAGCCTCTTCATACGCTCCCGGGTTCCCTGCAGGATCTCTGCTCGAGGCGTTCCAGGTCGTTGGTGCATGGTACTGGTAGTTGCTGATAACGCCGTTCTTCATCACGCACCAGTGGGTACACGCACCACGCATACCTTCGCTCGTGCCAACGCCAATGCCCTCCTTGGGTTTCTCATAGGGGGTCCAGACTTTCGTTTTACCCGCCTTCATGAGCTCAAGCCCCTTCATGCCCAGCTGGAGCATGCAGTATGCGGCGTACGCATGGAAGTATGCACGCGCTCTGACGCGCTCAACCGCATTCGGCTTCGCCGGGATCTTCCACTCGAAGGCCATACTGTCCGCGTACTTGAACCCTGGTATCAGTGCCGCAGGTAGTTCGAACTTAAGACTGTTGCCCGTGGCCTCAGGAACCAGTTGCGCCTTCGCGGTTACCCACATTCGTGCCAGTGGCCCAACCTCAAGCGAGTAGTCCTTGCCATCGCCCTTCCAGTTCTTCCACCGCGGTGCGGTAACCCATGAGTATTTGGAAGCCCATTCACCGTATTTACCGGGTTGCGGAAGCGTGCGCTTGTTCCACGGATGCTCGTACTCGAGCGCATTCCCTGCAGGGTCGGTCTCAATTTCCTTCGCCCACTGATCCTCGTACCAGCCACTGCCGATGTATTCGCGTACACCGACGTTATACTCTATGAGATCGGTTGTTACGAGCTCGCCATTGAGGATGATGCCGGGTGAAATCAGTCGCTTGCGGCCGAAGTCAGTCATCTCCTCGTAGACCGCAGAATACGCGGTGGGATCGTTGTAAGCGCCGTTGGAGCCGAAGTTCAGATCTCGGGCACCGACGTCCTCGTAACCCTGCTCGAGCACGAAGTTGAGCAGATCGTCGGAAGCGGTCACCAGCTCCTTGGTAAAGGCCACATGGTGCATCAGAAGCGTGAGGTATGACTCCAGATCGGTCATCGAGAGATCCCACTTGGAGATACCGCCCGGTACAAAGGAATGCACGTGCGGGTGCTTCGCCCCGAAGATCGCAGCCATGTTGTGCCCGTCCTTCTGGACGAGCAGCGATCGGAGATACAGCTCACCAGCCAGCGGGTTCAGCGCGGTCATAATGTCCGCAACGGTCGCGAAACCGTGCACATCGCTGTGCTCTGCCTTTGTCTTCTGCGCCTCGTCCCACCACGCGGGATTGAACTTCTTCACCGCGACCTCGCTGTAGTCCGGGCCTTCAAGATTGACCACGCCGACTTCCGCATCGTAGAGGTGCTCTGCACCCATAACGAGCTCACGCAGCGCAGTGCCCATTGGTGGCGGTGTTACGCCGTAGGTCTGGTCACAAGCGGTTACTGACGAGAGCGCGTGCGGCACAGGGCATACGCCACAGCAGCGCTGAGAAATCATGACAGCTTCCGAGGGCTCGCGCCCCACGAGGATCACTTCAAACCCACGGAACATCGGGCTGTAGGCGTATGCGTCCTTGATCTTCCGCGCGCCGGTATCGATCTTCGCATGCACACCGAGGTGCCCTTCAATTCGCGTTATCGGCTCAATGGTTAGTTCGCGCTCGCCGCCCGGCGTTCCCGCTGCGCGTGGCGCTTCTTCCTTCACAGCGCCCTTGAGCTTGTCCAAGAATGACATTTTAGATCTTCCTCCCCTTGTCTTTCTCCTCTTCCATCATCTTCTCCAGCTCTTCCATGAATTCTGGTAGCATCGGCATCAGTTGCTCGATCACCGGTTTCAGGCGCTGATAGCCCATCTCGCTGTGCGCGAGCATGCCCTTAATGTTCTCTATGATAAACGGCATTGCGGGCGCTTTAGCGAAGAATGGCGACGTTGGTGCGTCCGGGAAGTCCGGATGGGTACAGCCAAAGCAGGGCACACCTATGGTTGTGCACCCACCGTAGCCATCTGCCCAGGTGTTCGCATTGCAATTGGTAATGATACCCTTGCAGCCCAGCGCACCGAGGCAACCGGCATCCCCAAAGTTGTGCGCATCCACGCCACCCGCATAGAACCCGCAGATAGAGCAGAGCTCGTGCATCAAGTGACCGTAAATTTCTACCGGTCGATGCCACTCGTCAAGCTCCGGAAGCGGTGCCAGACCTCGAGCCGCGAGAACCGCGTGCCCCAGCACTTGAATGATGTTATCCGGCCGCGGTGGACAGCCGGGGACACAAATAACCGGTAGTCCGAGGGCCCCTGTCCAATCCTTTCCGAGATAGTCCAGCAAGCCCTGCGCTCCCGTTGGGTTTGGCTCGCCATGCGGTATCCCGCCAAAGGACGCGCAGGTACCAATACCAACGGCTGCCGCACACCGGTCTGCGAGACTCTTGACCACGTCGCTCAGCATGAGCAGCTTCCCCTCATGCTCCCCGATGACGCAGAAGACTCCTTCACCTGCCTTTGACTCATCAGGGATGGCTCCCTCAAGGATCAAGACAAACGGGTCGTACTTACCGTCCATGGCATCCACGAGCACCTTCGTTGCATCGTCGCCCCAGTCGAACATCAGCGTCGGATGGAAGACCAGTTTCAGATTGTCAACGCCAGGAATAGCACCAGTCAAAGCATCGATAAGCGTCGGGTTACTCGCCTGTTTGATCGATATCGTGCATCCCGCACAGTCCTGCCCTTCAAGCCATATCAAGTTCAATTCTTCACTCATCTTTCCTCTCCTCACCAACTTTCGCTTTTTCGGCGAACTTGGCTATTTATAGACAGATGGTTTGGTCTATTTAAGCCTATCGCTTTTCGGCTGCTTCTGCCCGCCACAGTCGCGCGAGATGCAGCCGCTTCATATCGGATGTGCCCCCATCTTTGAATCACTCGAGGACCCGTTTAGAGAGCGCTTTCTCACGCGTATCTTTCAAGCAAGCGGCAGGTCACCGGTCGTACCCGCGCGGGCCCCGGCTGGTCTCAGCCTTTATTAGGGAAATACGGTGGAACTGGTCGGGCGCGGATTGCGGCCGATCAGGGGACGTTCGCCGCTAACGCACCATACATAGGACATAAAACAGCAGGCGCATTAAACATCAGGCACTATTATTTACTAGCTCAATTTGAAAAAAGGTTGAGCATCTCGCGGTAGCCTGCGGATGGATGAGCGAACTTGAGAAGATCTTTGGAAGAAACGCGCAACTCGTAGTTTTAGAATATCTCATACGAAACAGGGACTCAATCATGTATCTCTCAGGCATTGCAGAGGCTACGGGGCTGTCGCATTCAAGTGTCGCGCGTGTCATCGAGCCGCTCATAGAGCTGGATCTCGTGCAGGAAGATACGCTCGGGAAACAGATACGCATCTTCAGATTGAACGAGCAAAATGAACTCCTCAGATTGTTAATACGATTTTTCGATGACCTGGATGAACTAAAGGGTACATGAATCACTCGATTGGTTTGAGCACGAATTCGCAGAGCTCGTCACCACACGCTATGCATTTAACCTCTTCGGCGTCCATCGCTCGATGGGTGAGTACCTCACCCATCCCCGCGTAATAACCCCGGAGAAAATGACAGACAGGAACTTCAGATTTACCGTAATTCTTTGCTATGAAGGAATTCTCCGCTTTTATCACGAGCGCGTCAAGATCTACAGAGATCCGCCCCCAGCCGAGTTCCGCAAGATACTCCTCCATCTCCTTGATAAACGCGAGTCCGTCCAGTTCCCAGCTCTCTTGCCATGATCTCGTCCGTGAAATCCCCACTTTTTTGCCCGCTTCATAGAAGATCACGGCCGCGCCATCTATCCCCAAGATCGTCTCGGCGAGTTTTTGGATGCCCACAAAGATTGCACTGCTCATGATGATCGTGGGCAGTTCCTGGGTGAAGAATTCACCGCTCTCAATGTTCCATTTCTCCCGTATGTGTTTAGATCCCGGACTGGTCATAAGCACCTCTTCTCTTACAAACGGCGTAAAACCACTAAACGATTCGACTCTGTCATGTTCTTTCTCCTTAGCTCAGTGGAGTTACTGCGAATGATACAGGCGCACAAGCCTAATCCTTTACTATAGCACAGCTTTGAATAGAGACTGCAGCTATGCGGGCAGGGCGACGCGATTGTTTGTTCGGGATGGAACAACCGCAGCACCTCAAATCGCAGCACAGGTAGCTCATCACGGCTCAAGGTAGATCTCCTTCAGGCTCTGCATATAACGATCAGAATTCATGATATATATGGCTTCCGAAATCATCGCTCAGCACGGAGGTATTCGCACCTTCGGCAGCACGATACAGCAATCAAATATTCGCGGGCAGGTGCTTTCGAGACAACCAAAAGGGTCAGTGATCCTCCGCGCAGAACCCTGCAGCGCTCGAAATTCGGGTGGAACAAAATCAGCTCAGCTAGCCTTCGCTGGTGTCGGTAGTCCACTACAGTCTCTGGAGGGAGTGGCATTTGGAAAGCAGTGGATGAAAAAATAGAAAAGTTTATATGGGAGCGGAGTTGACATGCTTCTTAGAGGGAGGATATAGATGATAGCACAAGAGCAAAAACCCATGGAGGAGATTCTGGGGTTCTTAGAGGG
>JBNGDK010000011.1:0-46251 GCA_049975405.1 Candidatus Methanospirareceae archaeon | reverse complement strand
TGACGGCTACGGCGTAGGTATTCACTCCAGCGAATCGACTTTCGGGATGAAGCCGGGCATTAATTAAGCCTCCCAACCCTACCTACTTTTCCCCCGTTGCCTTTTCTCTCTCCCTCAACTGTTCTCTGAACGTCCAGACAATCGTAAAATCCGAGGGTCTTGTTGGTACTCGAAGAACTTCCATCCAGAACAACAACAGATCCTTAGTGCTTCATCCGCACCTCTTGGATCACCGCTTTGTACCGATCAAGGGTAGAAGCGGCGATGTGATCCCAGGTGAAATATTTCTGGACACGGCGTCGGCCGCGTTTCCCCATCTCCCTCGCCGCTGCTTCGTTCTCGAGCAATGAAGCGATACCCCAGGCGATATCTGCCGAGGTGTTGCCATCGACGTGCACACCGGTCTGATCATGCCCGGAAGGAACAACAAAATCACGGAAGCCAATGACGCCCTTTGCACCGACGACGAGGGGCTTCTCCATCGCCATCGCCTCCAGAGCCACGATCCCGAACGGTTCGTAGATCGAAGGTGCGACGAACAGGTCGCAGGCTGCATAATGTCTGATTCGCTCATCCTCACTCACAAATTCGAATCGGGTCGTGACGTGTTCCTCTAGATGTAAGACGCCGATCAGGTCGGTAATCGTTCGCTCAAACTCACCCTTGCCCAGCACCACCAGGTGTGCCTCTGGATGCTTACTGATTATAGTGGGCATTGCTTTGATCAGATTCAGCACTCCTTTTACCGCCGTCAACCGCCCGACGAAGAGGATCATTCGGTCATCCGGGTCGATGCCGTAGCTTGCTCGCAATTTAGCAACGGCCTCTGCAGGGACCGCAGCGGGATCGTACCTGTCCGTGTATATACCGTTCCAGCAGACCTTGACCTTCGTCGAATTGACCCCGTGCAGCATCAAGTCCTCCTGCATCGGGTAGCTGACCGTGATCACCATATCCGCGACCTCGGCTGCGGTTTTCTCGATGTGCATCACGGTGTCAGAGCCACCGCCGAGGGCCCGACCCCATTCAGTGGAATGGAAATGGAAGACGAACGGGAGCCCTGTCTCTCGCTTCGCCATGATACCCGCCATCGCGCTCAACCAGTCATGCGCGCAGATAAGGTCAAACGCATAGCCTTCCTTCCTGATCAGCTGATTCACGAACTTCGTCGCGCTGAGGATGTTCGAGATGAGCACATCGTTGAAGAATTTGATCCCCGTGCCCCACCGCCGTAGATCTTCGGTCATGCACACTGGCAGTATGCCCGCGCCATCCACGATCATCGGCCGGTTTACATCAATGCCGTGCATCGTCTCACGGGTCTTTAACGTTCCGTCATTCATCGTGAAGACCGAGACATCGTGCCCCTGCCGCACCATCGCCCGTGTGATATTTACCGCATACGTTCCCAATCCACCCACGATGTGTGGCGGATACTCCCATACAAAGAACCCTATTCTCATCGCTACCAATCCTTCAATCGCTCGTGGCCATGGTCGATCCGCTTCATATGCCCATCACTATCAGGTCTACGGTACTCCCATAGGGCTTACCATAGCCGCTATTTCAGGCGCACGACTATTCCACGTCGCTTCTTCACGAACTCCAGCTTATCCTCACGCGCAAGCCAGCCGAGGGCCATGTAAGCAGTGCTTTGAGCGGTGTTAAGCGCCATTACCACGCCCGAAAGGCTCATTTCGCCCCGTTCCGTCAGCAAATGCCAGATCTCACCGGCAATTCTTCCTATCTCATCATTCATGACCATACCACTCACTCCCTGTATATTCTGATGTTCTTGTCGCGACTATATAAATCCCGAACTACCTCATGCATAGCGCCCTGACGTGACGAATGAGCGAAAGCGCACGGCGGGCGAGGTACTACGATTCCGTGGTGAGCACCTTACACAAGCATGCCAGTAACCGCCCTTGAAGCGCCGCCCACTCATAAACCTCCTGATTTGTGCTCGAGCGCACGTCCCGAAGCTCATTCGCTAGCTCATCGTCACCCACGCTCGCCCTGATCCAGCGCTCGAGCTCGCCCGGCTTCAGATAGCTCTCAAGAAGCGTTTCTGCCTCCTCACGGCTTAGATCGCTGAGGTAATCACTGAGCCCTTTCACGCTCCAGATCGCCCTGCCGTCCGGCAACAGGAGCGGATACTCGCCCTTTTGGATCGTCGCGCGCAAGCGCGCATCGAAATCGTGAATGACCGAGAATAGCGTAACGAAAGCGTCGTAGGACCGCTCAAAATATGAGAAATAGCTGTGCACGTCGCCCGATGCGCCTCCGCGTGTGAACATGTAATAGAGGTGATCGCTGATGCCCAGATACCGCCACAGCTTCACCAGGGTCGCATCTCTCGACTCCTTCACCGACGGCTCAAGCCACCGCAGATAGTCAAAACAGGCCCACTGCATTGTGTTCCCAATGAAGCACGAGGTGTCCTTCTCCACGTCCGCCCACGAGGTCGTTTCCAGGTCGCGCACGTCGATAAGGTCAGCCGGCGAATGCGTTGCAACGACCTCGGACGGTGTGGCGAATTCCAGCTCGTAAGCTAACACCTGCCGCGGAAGCTCCTGGAGGAAGGAAAAGATACCCGAGTCCTCCCAATGATGCTCGCCGAAGGTCTCGTAATCCATGAAAAGGGTGATACACTGCCCTGGTGTCCCGTTGAGCCAGGCGGCGTACTTCGAGGCCGTCAGTGGATGCTCCTCCCACTGCTTCGAAGAGAAGCGGAAACCGATATCGTCCGTCAACTGATAGTGCCGCAGGAGCACTTTGAGCTTCTTACAGCCCACGGGTGCATACACGTAGTTCGGTGAGCGGCCATCGAGGACGCGCTCAACACCCTCGGCCAGGATACCCGAGTACCCGAGTTCCTCCACGAGCTTCGCGATTCGGTTATTGTAGAGCAACTCGGTATTCTCGAAGAAGGTGGGCATAACGCCGATTCGATCACGCATCAACTCGCGGTGCAGCCGTATCTGCTCGATGAATTCGCCCTCGTCTTCATAAAGCCCCACGAGCGAATGAAAGTACGTCTGGTCCAAAAACTCCACACGGCCGGTCGCCGCCAGCGCCCTGAAGTCCTCTACTATCTCATCATAGCCGTACGCTTCACACTGCTCGATGAAGACACCCGTGACGCTTAACGTCACTTTGAAATCTTCGTGCGCCTCGAGCAGTCGCAGCAGTAGTTCATTCGCGGGTAGATAGCATTTCCGCGCCACCTTCGCAAAGATCTCCCGGTTCACGGTATCATCGAAGTAATAGGAGAAGAGGTCTTCTGCACGCAGCCCGCGTTTATACATCCGCTTGCTCCAGAAGTAATCGTTCCGCAGTCTGAACGGTTGATGCACCTCAAAGCCGAGACAGATGCTCTTCTTCTCCATAGCACGAACACCAGATGATTCTTGCAAGATCTTTTTACATAATCGTAGCACCATGAATAAATAACCTTCGTTCCGCGGTGAAGACCAATGAGCCAGATAACGAACCTCGAAGAACTCGTTGCGGCGCTGCCACACGATGCTCAGGCGTTGTTCAACCGATTTTATCGACTCCAGCTCGCAATGGGCACGTTGAAGATCCCTGCGGCGATGGTGCCGTGGTTGAACGCGCGGTTTGGCGCGGTCGACCGAGTCGAGGCACAGCGGATCGTCTCCATACAAAATCGGTTCACGGGTGAGCACAGCTTGTTCAACCAGCTACGGACCGAACGCCCGATTGACGCGCGATCACCGGTACACCTGACTGAATTGGAAGAGAAAGAGCACTGCCTCTTCTGCCAGCCGGAGACGAGCACGCCCGCAGATGCGTTCGGCCGGATCACCGGCAACTACTGCGTCACCGCGAGCAACATCGCTAAATACGACGCGCTTCACAGCCTGGTCATCTTCAAAGAGCACAATCCACTGCTCATCAAGAAAGCGTGGCTCGCGGATTATCTGAGCACCGCAGAGCGGTGGTTCGAAACGGTCGTTCGCTATCATGGCGGTCCCGCGCTCCACAAGTTCTTCCTCTGGAACTCTCTCTGGAGAAGCGGTGCGTCCATCATCCACGGTCATATGCAGCTCACGGCGACGAGCGAGCGCTACGGGAGATTAGCCGCGCTCGAAGAGGCAATTACGAGTTATAACCGCTCGTTTAATGGCGATTATCTCACGGATCTGATCATGGTGCATGAGCAGCTGGGCCTGGCCCGGCAGGAGAGCCGCGAAGCGATTCTCTGCTACCTGACTCCGGTAAAGGAGAAGGAGATCGTCATTGTGAGCACCGCGGCGCGGAGTGAAGAGATGGCGGACACCCTTTATGCCGTTCTCCAGCGCTATCTCGAACTCGGGGTGCAGTCGTTCAACCTCGCGATCTTCCAGATGGACGGCCGATATATCGTTAGACTCGTTGATCGAGGTCCCCTGGCGGATCGAAATTCAGATATCGGCGCTATGGAGCTCTATGCGGCCTCCGTTATCGCCGCTGATCCTTTTCTACTCGCGAACGCTGTCTTTCAGTAGTACACTTGTCTTACCGCTTACACGGTGGGTCAGTGCTGCGCGAGCGTAATGACATCCTCGGCCGTGATAAGGAAGGCGTTGGAGTACCGTAAGCCCGGAGGAATCGTCAATCCCGGGTTGATTCTGGTTTGGACAAGCGAGCAGCCAGCGCCGATGGTAACCGCATTGCCGATCACCGAGTGTGACTCGATGATGGTGGGGTGCTCAGGCGTTGAATCCACCACCACTTTCCGACCCACAATACTCTCGGTAATACGCGCGTTATCTCCGATGCGAGCAGCATCCATGACTGCAGAATGTTCCACCCGCACGAATTCGCCCAGTATGCAGAAATTGTCGATGTTCGCATCAGCAATGGTGCAGAAATCGCCGATTCGCGTGTGCCGCCCGATGAGCGCTGCGCCCTCGATCGCTAACTTTCGCTCCTGGTATTGTCTCACGATCGTTTCCCGACGCTTGATCGAATCCTCGCTGTAACCCTGCACCCAGACGTTTCGATCAGGCGCGATCTGGGGCTCTAGAACGCGGATATTGAGCGCGCCATGGAGCACGTCATGCATCGCCTTCAGATACCGCTCCGGACTCCCCACATCATACCAGACGGTCAGCTCGTACCCATAGACCGGATAACCATTATCCACGAGATACGGGATGAGATCGAACCCGAAATCGAGCCGGCCTCGCGCTTCTCTGAGCTGTCTGACCTCCTCACTGGTCACGATTTTTCGAACCTCTGGCGAGAGGAGATAAATACCGGCGTTGGCGAGCTTGCTCGGCGCTTCTGCTGCCGCGGGCTTCTCGATGAAACGCTTGATACGCATATCCGGGCCTAAATCCGCGATTCCGTATTGCTCCACCTGCTCGACTCGGGTGAGCGCAATGGTCATCATCGCGCTACGCTCCTCGTGCGCGCGAATGAAATCGCGGAGCTCGAACTCGAAGAGGTTATCGCCCTGAATAACAAGCACCGGGACCTGGACGTCATAGTACTCGACGTTGAGCCTATAGGAATCCGCGCTGCCCAGGTCATCCAGATTGGGCTGGTGCTTGATGTGCACCCGTGGCTGGATCTGATATTTGGCAGAGAACCCGATGCCCTCGCCGTACTGATCGAAGAGATTCGTGTAGTTCGTATACCCGCCTTCGCCGAAGATGAACTTCCGCACGCCCTGCTCCGCGAGCGCGGCCATGGGGAACTCGAGCAACGGGCGATTCAGGAACCTGATACAGGGCTTTGAGATGTCATTTGTCAGCGGCCGTAACCGCTTGGCCTGTCCGCCGACGGGAATAAAGCAGCGGAGCTCCGCGACATCTATACTATCGTTAAAGGGTGCCATGGCTTATGAGCCCTTCAAGCTGGTCAAGTCTGAGCTGTTTATGCGCTACGTTCTCGACCGCATCGATGTAGTGCTCGATCTTATTGGACCAGGAGAAGCTCTCGGCCAATTGATATGCTCGCCGTTTCAACGCTAGGAGCTCCTCATACTCAAGATCCCACACCATCAAGAGATAGTCCTTCAACTGCTCGGCAATCTCATTATCGCTCCTATTCAGCATGGGGAGCACGTAGATACCGTCCTTCTCATCACCACGATCCATGGATTTCAACTCCTCTCCCAGACCAGAGAGCTCGCTCGTTACTGCAACGCAGCCCTGCGCGGCCGCTTCGATCGGGGTCAAGCCAAAAGGTTCGTAGCGGCTGGGGAAGATACCGATGTCGCAGCCGTTCACGAAGTCGAAATAGTTCAGATACAGCGGCAACTGGTTCGCGCTGAGATACGACGGGATGATTATTATCTTCACCCGATCCTCTTCCCGATTCCGTAAGTCCAGCTGCCAGCAGAGATCCAGGATGGGATCCTTGTCGTACGCGTAGTCGTGCGTTGCCAGTGGCGGGTACTCGCTCCTTGTCCGGATCTCAGAGATCTCAAAAGCATTATTCAGGATCTCCTCCATCGTTACATTCTGACTGATCAGCTCCATCAAGCTTTTATCCAGAAATCTCCGCTCGTTCTGTGAAACCGCCTGCGTCAGCAGCTCGGTGAGATGGTCGGCAACCGGCTCGAGCATGCTTCTGATCCTGCGATACTGCGTCTTCGTCCGCAGCACCGCTTCGTTGAGCCCCGTCGTCCGCGTGGGCACGAGCATGAAGGCATAGACCTGTTTCGTATCCGCACGATCTCGAAGCTCAGTATTCAACTTCGCCATCGCGCTGATAAAGAGGTCAAAGCCCTTGTTCACGAACTCGTACCGGCCTGAGGTCATCACGACCAGGCACTCCTGCTTCCCGACCGTGTAGTGGGGCGAGAGCATCACCCGCATGAATTCATGAATGGTCTTCTTATGCACCGCATGAATTTTCCGGATATCATTGAAGTCCCGACCTTCGGGCAGTCGAATGCCATTGGTCAGAACGATATCTGGCGCTTTTCCAAGGTAGTACGCCGCTTCGTGTGCCACTGAGTGCGAGACGGTAGCGAAGAGGTCACTGATCTCCGCGGCGGCAACTTCCGTGAAATGCGTCGCCTGCACGCCTCGCTCGTACGCGCTCACAGTCGTCTCCTGTGAGCGCTCGCAGGACTCCTCGAGTATCTTCACCGCCACACTCTCGCCTCTGGCACTATCCATTCGACCGTGTGTGGTCGCATGCGTGACGAATATCGTGCGATAAGGCAGATTAAACACCTTCTTCCTGAAGATGACACCGGCAGAGAGCCATTCGTGCGCGATGACCACCACCTTCTTAGCTCGATACCGTGAGGTGCCCATGATCAGCTCAATCAGCCGCCCGGCCACCTCCGACCACGTTATCGCCTCGTCATAGAAATAATCGCTCGTATAACTGTCTATCTGAAAGAGCTCCCAATTACGCCGCTTGATCAGGTGCGCCATGGTGTAATTCCGATTGAGGTCGTTTGACTCGATGCCCAGGATCTGCTGGTTGTAGTGCTCATCCGCAGTCGTTCGATTCATATACTCGTGCGTGTCTAGGAGGATACAGGGCACGCTCCGTCCTCCCTTCCACCGCCCATAGTAAGCCTGGATCCCTTCGGTTGCAAAGCGGTTAAAGATATCTTCCAGCTCAACGGGCGGCCGCTGCTCCTCAAGATCGGGCGGCGAGGTCGCATGATTGTACAGGCCAATAGTGAGATAGTTGGGGAATTGCGCCTGCATCACAGCCGCTTTCGATGCGAGCACCCCATAAATCCCGCCTACTTTGTTACAGACCTCATTCGATACTTCTACAACAAGTAACTCGTCGGATGTCATGGCGCATCGTAGTGGGAAACACTATCCTTTTTAAAACTCCCGTTTCAAGTATTTATAGTTTAGACACGCTTTTTTTCCCCTTTACCTAGTTCGCTTCCAGTAGTGTGGGAGAATCGGGTGCTCGGAGGTCAGTCAGCAGACATGGAATCGCTGCGAATCGGGATGTTCTCATGGGAAAGCCTTCATTCAGTGAGGGTCGGCGGTATAGCACCGCACGTTTCTGAGCTGGCAGAGTCGCTGGCAGCCCGGGGGCATGAAGTGCACGTCTTCACGCGAATCGGGGATCGGAAGACGTACGACGAGATCAACGGCGTGCATTATCAGCGCTGTCCGCACGATCAATCAGGGGGTGTTGTCGCGCAGATGGATCGTATGTGTACGGCGATGGTGTCCCGGTTCGAGGCGGTGCAGCAGCTTTTTGGGCGATTTGATGTTCTTCACGGTCACGATTGGCATCCTGTGCTTGCTTTGAACGAGCTGAAGTGGAAACACGGCGTGCCCTACGTGCTCACCTTTCACAGCACCGAGTGGGGCCGGAACGGTAATGCGGTCGGGGATTGGTGGGAATTCCGCGAGATCTCACATCGTGAATGGCTCGGAGGGTACGAATCGGCCGCGGTGGTTGTCACCTCGCCGAACCTGAAGAACGAGATCCAGTTCCTCTACCAGATCCCCGATTACAAGATCCGTTTGATCCCTAATGGGATACAAGCAGGGAAGATACAGCGAGCGCTCGATCCGGGCGCGATCAAGCAGGAGTATGGTATCCACCCGCTGGCGCCCGTGGTGCTCTTTATCGGACGCATGAGTCATCAAAAAGGTCCGGATTTGCTGGTCGAGGCGATACCCCGCGTCCTGGCAGCGCGGTGGGATCTCAAGTTTGTCTTCATTGGCGAGGGTGAGCTGCGACGCTCGTGTGAGCGGCGCGCGGCGCACCTGAGCGTGGGTCACGCCTGCCAGTTCCTCGGCTACGCGCCCGACGAGGTCGCGACCGCATGGCTGAACGCTTGTGACATCGTCTGTGTCCCGAGCCGTAATGAGCCGTTTTGTATCGTTATCCTGGAGGCGTGGGACGCTGCGAAGCCGATCGTTGGTACTGAAGCGGTACACCTGCTTACCAATTATGAGACGGGTATCAAAGCGTACCTCTCGCCAGAGTCGATCGCGTGGTGCATCAAGTACATCTTTGAGCATCCGGGTGAGGCGAAGCGAATGGCCGAGGCCGGCTCACGCTTGGTCGCCGAGAAATATAACTGGGAGCGTATCGCGGACAGGACCGTGAGCGTTTATAAGACGGTACAGGTTTAGCGAAGCAGCTCACCGGCATGCAGCAGCCGTATCCAGTATTTAAATACCCAGAACGGGAGAGTAAAAGACAGGATTGAAAGCGCGAACGGAGGAGATAGGAATGGCCAAGGAGTTTGAGCGGATTCTCGTGCCCACGGATGGCTCGGATGTGGCGAAGAGAGCGGCTCATAAGGCGTTCGCACTCGCGCACGCCACGGGGGTCGATGTCATCGCGATGCATGTCATCGCTATCCCGGGATTGCCAGCACTCTACGGATTCCCTGATGAACTGCCCTATGAGCAACTGCACGATCTAATAAAAAAGCAGGGGCGGTCATATCTTGATGAGCTCGAAGAACTCGGTGAGCAGGAAGGCGTGAAGGTCTTCAAGCGGATCGTTGATGGGCACCCGGCTGATGAGATCATCAAAGCGGCGCGTGAGGATGATCTGATCGTCATCGGGAGTAAAGGACGGACCGGGCTCGATCGCCTGCTCATGGGGAGCGTTGCGGAGAACGTCGTTCGTTATGCGCCCTGTTCGGTGCTGCTCGTGCGCTAGGTGGCTGGAAACCGCAAAGGAACTGCGCTATTACGAAGCCGGCGTCAATTATACGTACTATCTAAAGTTCCTTATCCAGTCCCAGGCTTCCCAGAGATCCTTGACGTAGACGTCCGGCTCGATGCCCTGATGCTCCTTTCCAGAATTACGGTCGACGAGTATCACGGACATACCGATATCCCGTGGGCCTTTAATATCACGGTCGTAGTTGTCACCGATATATACAGCCTCTGCGGGCGGTACGTTCAAGAGGTCGCAGACCACGGCGAAGAGCCGGAGATCCGGCTTCTTAAACCCGAAATCGGTCGAGACGATCATGTGTTCAAAGAACTGACTGATCCCCAAGAGTCGCCCCTCCTCCCAGCAGAAGACGCGCTGGGCATCCGAGACGAGCCCCATGGGATAGCCCGCTCGTCTCATCTCCCGTAACACGGGCAGCGTATCGGGAAAGAGCTGAAAACGCTCGCGACTGATGAGCCGCTGGAGCTTGCAGCAGGACTCCGCAAGGAAGGGACAGTACATGGCCTCCTTGAGCAATATATTCTCAAACACCCGCTCGAGATCCACTTCTGGATAACGCTCATCACTGTCCCGGATGAGCTGCTCCTTCTCCAGCTCGTAGGTATACTTCAATTTCTCCGCATCGATCGTTCCGCCGTAATACTGGAGGTAGAGCGAGACGTATTCAAAAACCTCATCCTTATCTTCGTCTGTTTTTATATCCACGAGGGTTCCGTAGCAATCGAAGATCACAGCCCGTATTTTAGACATCGCCTTGCCTCCTGTAAGAGCGAGTAGCGATACTGCTCATCCAGCCAGGTATTTCTCGCTATTCTCAAAAGGCCCAGGGACATATAAAGCGGTAGCTTTTGCGTGATCGTATAGAAAAACTGGGGGTCGCCAAGGGTAACGGCGTAGGCCCACAGGAAATGGCCGATGAAGGGCTCGGCAGCCCAGCGGTCGCCGAGACGCCACATGAAGTGGTGCTTCAATTCGGCCGCTAAGAACCCCAAATCCCAGCAGCGATCGGCCGTTTTCATCTTCTCCAGATCGATGCCAATGACCACGTGATGGTCGAAGAAGAAGTTTGTAGGCGTTGCGTCACCGTGCACGGTCACCTCGCGATCGTTGAAAATCTCTTCCGCCGCCCACCACCGTGCTGCGTACTTCCCGATTGCAGCCCTATCTGACGCCCTGAGCGGGCCGTGCTGTAATGAATTCAGCATCTTGTCAAGATACTGCTGGGTGAGCCTCGGCGATACGAGTCTCTGCGTCTCACTCTCCCGGTGGAGTGTCGCGAAGAACCCGGCCAGGCAGCTCAGCTTCTCGAAGAGACGCTTGGACTGCCCCTCATAGCATGCCCGGGCGATATAGTGGTCAAGGATCTTACCCGGTGCCAGGTCCGTTATGAGCAGTGCCGCCAGTTCCTTCTTCAGGCCCAGTGGCGCGACGACTCGATACGTACCATTATGCATGCCAAAGTCCTCGCGCACGTGCTTCAAGTTAGCATAGCTCTGCTTCGCATACCGCCATGCCTCGTGACGGGGTATATAATCGGATTCGAAGAACTTGCCGATAACGTGAATCCCACGCTTATGTTCATGGAAGCGGTAGACGAGCTTTTCTCTTACCAGTCGCTGGATTTCTACAGACCCATAGGGCGGCGGCGCGAGTTGGGGGAAGATCTCCTCGACCAGATAGCGATGAAGCGCTTCCGTGTTACAGCGTGGCATGGCTCGAAAAATGTCACTTAATAATGGTGCCTGAGCACATATAATCTTCGCATGGGCGCGCCTGATTCTGATCGACGTAGGCCTGATCCGAAAGCGCTCTTTACAGCTACAATCGTTTTTTTGGCGCTCAGGAAGCGATGCGATATGCCGCTTTTGACGTGCGACGAACTACATGGCCACCGTCATCGCTCCAGAAACGGGTCAACCCACTGCGACCAGAACTGAATCGGGTTCTTTACCGGCGTCATCGCACCGTCATCGGGACTGAAGAGTTCGCTATTGTAAAAGACAAATCCCTCGTCCATTTGATGCGCCAGGTTGCTCTGTAATAACCCGGCTACTGTTTCACGTTCCGACTCGCCACACCAGCGCAGCAGCCGTATGAGGTACGGCGTATCACGCGGCCAGACCACCGCCTCGTGGTATTCCTCATCGCCGTAGTAGGTTCGTTTCGGCGAGTGCTTCACCAGGATGCCAAACGGACGGCCCTGCCGCTCGACGAGCAGGTGCGCTTTCGTTACCGCGATGAACTGGTCCACATCGTGCGGTGAGAAGATCGCCTCGTCAAGCAGCAACGCCATGGCAACGATCGCAGGCGAGCCCTGCGTCCTGTCCTTCTTCCCCTGTATCGTGACCACGTTGCGTAGAAACTGTGTGTCATGGTCCCAGAATACTGTTTTATAGGTTGCCTTCGCTTGTTCCAGGTGCACTAACAATGCCCCAGGATCAGTTCCGATCTTATGGGCGATCATCACGCAATGACGCAGCATCGTAATCCACTGGGCGTTGATCTCCGGCAGATAATAGAGCGGTTTGTTCACTGCCGTTTCGTCTTCCAGATCAGCAAGCCACGAATCAGGTATACGAACCGAGACGGCCTGTTTCCGACCTTTGAGCTCTATCATACGACTCGAATCGGTCCACGAATGCCAGGGCACGACGGAGAGGAGCCCGTTTGCATGGAGTACGGGCGCACCGTTTAATCGATTTTGATCGTTCAGTGCGAACCGTGAGATGGTGAACACAGCTCGTTGAAGCATCGCGGAGGCGAACCCTGCGTCCCAGCTCCGGGATAAGAGCGCTCCCGCGGCGATGAAGGCGAGTAAGATGGCATCCGCGCTGCTAAAGTCGACCTTCTCACCTTGCCGTGCCGGGAGCCGGTTGGGGATTCGACCATACTCATCTTGGTACGCAAACGCCTGGCGTATCATGATCTTGATTGTTTCGGCCTGCCCAATGCACGTGAGGGCCTCGATGTTGTTGATGATCCCCTCGAAGATGTCCCGGAACCAGGGCGTGCGGAACCAGAAATCGCCCGCCTCATAGAAGAAAACATCATTCACGTATATACCGAATCGCGCGAGCGCGAGCGCTCTGAACCCAACGGCAGGATCAGCTCCAGCACGATCGAGCGCGCGTATGATCCGTTCGGCACGCTGCTGCTCCGCCACCTCGTCGGCCTGCCATGCCATCGCCGCGCTATACCGTTGCTTCAGCTCGGACTCCGAGTCGCTGCAGGAGATAATAAGTAACGCCGTACCGGTATCGTTCATGGATAGCTCCAGTTCACCGGGAACGAGAAGTGACCTTAGCTCTCCCCTGAACGCCACGCCTCTTTCGGTCGGCTCACGGAATCCCGAGCCGAGCTTGTACCACCACTCGATCGAACGGTGCCCTGTCCGTATGGTGCAGTCGTTGGGGGTGGCGATAGCTATATGGTTCCCTGCACGCGCGATCACCAGGCCGTTTGGCAATGCTCTACAGATATGCTCTTCAGGAAGCGAGGGCTCGTACATGTGCCGTATGTCCACCAGCGGCTCGATCGCCACCTTCGATGCGGTGCTTTCCACCGAAACACACGCGGTTACACCGTTCTGTGCCGCGCCTGTGTTCATCAGATAGTACTGCACGCTGAGAGCGTGGTGCCCCGCTTCGGTTCTGTAAGTGAATGAAGCCAGCCAGGGCGACACAGTCACCGCGGTAGCCGCGAGTTTCAGATAATCGTCTCCCTGCTTCACGCCCATGGCGAGCCCGTCCAGAAAATGATAGTTCTCGCCGTCAAGCAGGGCAGAAAGCCCCTCATAGGGATAATCCCGATTGGGTACAATCTTCTCACCAACGGAAACCGAGAAGACTGACTGCGACCATGAGGCTTGCGGTCGCTTGAGTATAACATGTCGGGTACATGCGGGGTTGGGATCCTCTTCAGGCGGGAGTGTAACGCAGAAACGCGGATCGCGCATGGTATGAGCCATCACGCACTCCAGTCACTCACTGAAACCACGCATCCGGCTTGAGCAGGAACTCCAGCTTCGTCGGCTCCTGCAGAAGCTCGTACATCGGAATCACGGTGCTCAACCCCACCTCCTCGAGCCAGGTAGCTGTTGGTCGTAGAAACCTGATCGCCGGCACGGCCTTGTAACGCTCGTTCCTTACGAACTTCCTGGACGTCAGCTCGAAGTAAGCAGCGCCACCGCGTTCCTTATACGGGTCGTAGATTGAGGAGAACGACCGCGCTACCCAGTTTGCCATCTTCAGAGTCGTGTTCGTGGGATTGATGGTTACGTGTCCGTAATTGGGCGGGATAATCACCTTATCACCAGGCCGCGCCTGAATCACAATCACGTCTGTTATCGCTTCACCACCGTTCTCACCCGCTTCACGTTGCTGCAGGAGGTAATGCGCCTCACCCGCAAGGACCTCGTAGATCTCGGGATAGGTGAGCTTCGAACCCGGCACACAGGGATGGTAATGGCCGGCAGTCTTTACAAATTCAAGCCCCAACTTCAGCGGCGGTATGATTGTGAGATCATACCGCAGCTCGAGCGCTGTTATCTGCTGCGCGTCCGCTTCGTTCTTCGCGACTTCCCGGAACATATAGTAGAGTGGCTCCGTGTCCATGCTTGCAGACACTAAGAACCCCTGATCATAAAGGACCTCCCTCATCTCTCCCAGTGTTCGCACAAGGGGAGTAAACGTCCGCTCTCCGAACGCGAGCTCTTCCCAGTCTTCATTCATTTCTCCTTCTCTTCTCCTCTTCCTTTTTACCCAAGCTGTTTGACGCGTACCTCCGGAAAGCCCACGATATCGACCGTGGCTGAGGCGAGCCTGAGCTTCTCGGACCGTTCGATCTCATCGAGCAGGAGCTGACCGATGGTGCTGCGTACCTGCCGTCTCTGCCGCACGTCCGTGATGAACCGGATATGGAACATGATCCAGTTATCCGTCAGTGTCAGATAGATTTCCGGCTCTACCGTCCGGATGGTCAGATAATATTTCTCCTTGAGTTTTAAAATATCGTCCTCCGCCCGGGAGGCCATCGCGCGCGTCTCTTCACCGACGATGCGGCGCATCGTGGTCAGGGCTTCCCGCCAATCACTGTCATAGGTCAGGGGGATCTCAAGCTCGTCCCAGATGAAGTTGTTATCCTTGGTGTAATTGTTGATGACGCTCGAGAGCACGTAACCGTTCGGTATGAGTGTCAGGCGCCCGGTGGCCTGATCGCCCGCGACCCATTCCTTCAATTCCAGCAGCGTGGTGTACATGATCCCGATATCCATCACGTCTCCGTATTTCTGCTGCAACTCGATGCGGTCGCCGACCCGATAGATGCCCGTGGTGAAGATGATCACGCCACCCACGAAGTTCCTGAAGAAGTCCTGAAGCGCGATGGCAATTCCCGCGGCGAGCAGCCCATAGGAAACCAGAAGCGTCTCCGTCTGCTCGATCCAGATGCGGATCAGCACGGCGAGCAGCATGAACATGTACAGAATGGACACGGCCTTCTTGAACGAATATCGCGCTTTTGCTTCTGTTATTCGTCGCGCGATCGTTGCTTCGATCACCACCTTGAAGAGGAAATACGCGAGCGTGACAACAAGGAAGCTGACGAACGCCCGTTGGAGATAGAGTGAGGGATACTGGAGCTGCAGGAACCAGAGCACGCCGGTGATAAGGAGCAGTGTCCCGAGCGTAACGAGTTCTTTTATCATAGTGATCCCGTTATATTTTGTTCGTTGTGGTACTTTGTGTCGTGTCTGCACTAGCTTCCTGCTTGTTCCCCGTCTGTAGTTCGCCCATAATCGGCGCTCTTGGCGCCTGTATGCCCCGCTGCTCAAATTCACGCCATGCACGCCGCGTGACCTCGGACATGAACTCGAACTCGTGACGGAGATCATGGACATAGGCCTTGGCACGGAGCCGCCGGTAATAGGGGAAATCCTGCAATAGCACGGTGTACGGATATCTTCTGGAGATATACACGTATCGCGAGGTGACCACAGCTTCCTTCAGGATCTCCAGACCGATAACAGCATCAGAATCAGGATCGATAAAGAGATCGATGACCACCATCATTTCCGGCGTTCCCGAGCTGGCGCTCGCGACTGCCTGGTTAAAGATGAGATAATTGGGAGCGGAGACGAGATTGTCGTCGGGCGTTACCAGGCGTGTCGCACGAATCCCGATGTCCGTCACCTCGCCGTAATAGCCCCCGATATTTACCTTGTCCCCGATCTGGTAGGGTTGCTCAACGGAGATAACGAGCCCCCCGATGATATTGGCAAAGAGATCCTTGAGCCCGAAGCCTAACACTGCTCCCAGCACTCCAGAGAACGCTACCAGCTGGGTTGACGAGAGCTGCAGGATCGATGCCAGAATGAAATAAACGGCAACGCCGTAAATGGTGAATTTCAAGAGTGGTAAAAGCATCTTCACGGTTATTCGACGTCCACCTGCGCGTTCCGCGAGCCAGGCAAGGAGATACGCGATGACCCGGGTGAGAAGATACGCGAGCAGAATAATCAGAATCGCGCTGAGGACCGTGCCCGGATCAATGGTCTTGACCGGCACATCCACCAGATCGGTCTCCACCATCCTACCAGATCACCCCCGTCTTCTTCAGCGCGCTCACGATGCAGCTTAATGCTTCTGGATCAAGCTTGTAATAGCCATGCTCTTCAACAATTAACCGCAGGCGTAATAAGCGGTGCAGCATCGTCTCCACCTCAGGCTCATCGCTGATTTCATACAGTTCCGGCTCGGTGAGTGCATCCATGGAGAGGATGAGCGAGAGCAGGAAGCTCTCATGATAATCGAGCTCAACTTTAAGAGGGCACTCCTTGACAAAGCTCGGCTTGATCACGGGATACTGCAGGCTTTTCTCCCATAGCAACTTCGCCACCCCGGGATTCCCGTTCGCAATCCGACCGATCTTCTCAAAGATGATATCTTCCGTCTTCTTTGTCCCCTCTTTACGCGAGAACATGGCTTTGAAACGAGCGAAATCTATATGGAAAAACGGGATTGCCAGAATTTTATTCCGCACGGCGAATGAAATGGGTTGCCGGGTAATGATCCGCTTCTCCTCAGGTGTACTGTCATCTTCGAGTTCGAGCTCGTTCTCCGCATAGTCAGACAGGATGAGCTCTTTGAGCGCCGCTGCAGAGAAGTGCGGAAGCCTGATCGTGATCGGGAAGAATTTGTCTATCGCGCGCACTTCCTCGAGATACCGCCATGAGTAAACGTTCCACGTCGTAATCACCAGATGCTCAGATGTGGCGACTGCGGTAAGGAACTCGTCGAGGTGTTTGAATCCACCGATGGTGCGCCGGTAGAGGAAATGGCAGTTATCACAGAGCACGATCTCACCGGCGCCTGGCGGGAACGAGATCTCATTCCTATCGGTAATGACCGATGAGAATGAGAGTTTTACTGTCTTCCGCGTGGCTATCTGCTCGATTGCGTTAAGGAGTGTTGTTCTTCCTGCAAAGGGCTCAGCGATGATCGCAATATCCGATTTTTCACCCGATTCGAACGCTGCAATAGCCTCTCGGATACTCGCCAGCTCGTCCTGAAAACCGATGAGCCCGGCTGGCAACTGCTGCTCTTCCTCACTCATTGCTACACCTCTTAAAGAGACCAGATCAAAGATCTTATCTCCCGATCCCCGTAAAACTAAAGGCCGAGCATACTTATTTAAGCATCGTGCGGTTGACCTTGCTGTTCCATGAGTCGCCGGTTACCCTTCGCGAGACCCGCTGGGCGGCATATACGAAAATGTTTGGATACCCCACATACGTTAGTGTCATCTGGGCGATGCTGCGACGTCTTCACTCGCATCCGAGGCATCGTTCGAAACGAGCTTGATACTCACCGCGTCGCCCTGCGCTAAAGGTACGGCGTGCGTGGTATCTTCACCAGAGGTCGCGTTATCGAGCGTGCAGGTGATCGCCTTATCCGCACCGTTCACGCGGACCGTGTAGATATCGGTGCGGCCAGCGGCGCCGGACGCGATGCGCTGCTGCACGTGCAGATCCTTGATGATGCCTGCGCGGCACACGCACGGTGATTTCGTTCGTCTGCGTGCTGCCGTTCCCGGGCGCGAGGTAAGAGGTGCCGTTGGCTCCTTCTTTCTTCTTCACCCTGAGCACGCGGCGCGGACGGCGAGCTGTGTATTGGCTCAGCTCAGCCGTATCGCTGGTATCCAGCCCTCGTGCTGTTTGCCGTTAATGTCACCGAACTCTAATGAGGCGGCTATTTCCTGCAAAAATAAAGAGGTAAAAGAGGCCTCAGCGCCTCTTTCGTACGATTGCAACAGCAGCGATTGCTGATAGCAGGCTGACGAGAGCGATGAGACCGATGGGTGCGAATGTTGGTGCTTCTAGTGCTTCTGGACATTCAACATTGACCGTAGCAGTATCATTTACTACATATATGCGTGGAGCCAAAGAGCAACCTGCATGAAATTCTGCTTTGTTTACGCCTTCACTACAATCCTCTATTATATATATGTTGCGTTCTGGTCAGTATCTCCGAATCTAAAACTAGAGTGGGGAAACCAAAGCTGAACAGCAGCTTTTTAGAGAAGAAAACTTTGAGGTGGATATACTGCCACTGAACCCCGGATGTTTCAATGGCCTAGCACCGGATAGCTCACGGTTACCTATCCGGTGGCCCTCGCTGATTTCCTCTTGGCTCGTGCAACTCTTTCGTTGCTCATCTCATAGAGCTCTATGATAAAGGCCTTGAAGCTCAGTTCCTCCTTATATAGTGCCGTCCACAACAATTGAAGCATCTGCTCATAAACAAAGTAAAAGAACCTGATTTTCATCTCTTTTGACTTCGATTTTATACGAGCTTCGTCTTGAACTCGGAATCCCGTCTCAATTCTCCATCGCCCTTTGTACGTAGGAATGATATAGTCCAGATCGATTTCTTCCTGGTTTGTGGCAAATGCCCAATCGAAAGTCTTTCCGTTTGTAGGATCTATGATCTTCTTCAATAGCGCCAATGTGGTCTTGCCACGAAGCACAGTTTTATCTTTTATCAGCTCGAACTCATAATGTATTTTCTTTCGCTCGGTATCCGACATCTCGGCAAGTTCTTTCTTTACTTTTTCGTTCTTTGGAATGAAGATCAAGTAAGGGTAATCAGTATTTGTGAGAGTCAGCATGAGATCTTTGCTGTAAAATCCCCTATCGAAGAGGATGAGTTTGATTGAACGGACCAAGGATTGAACAAGAGAGAGACAAAAATAGACCTCCTTGGCCATATCGTGCCCTAAATGGATGGGTATCGAGATTAAAGGTATCCTTTGAGGGATATCAGAACTCACCACTGCTACGGTGAGAAACTTGAACTTTCCCATCACGGCATCCTTTCCAGTCCACCCTTGAATCCAAAACCCCTGTACTTCTCCATAAAAATCCTCATCGGTATAGTCAACTGCAAGAACAACATCCTGCTCATCGAGTTTGAACCTCTTCCCAATGATTTTAACCGTTTTTAGATATTCCCAGTAGAAATTCGAAGATGGAACAGCCTTTATGGCCAGATGAATGGAATCTGCCGTTGATCCCACTGTTTCGAGATAGGTATTTGCCATTGCGGCCTTCAATAAATCCCGATTGTACTCGAAACCAGACAGGTACGGCCCCTTTGGTTTTAGATCGAGACAGTGATTAACGAAGGTATCGAGAGTCGTTATCGTCCGAAATATCCTATCTCGATTTGGCGTCATACGATCACCAGGTAGACGGTACGACCAAGGTATTCCTTGGGACAATCGACCTTGGCACTGTTCCCAAATTTCGTCACCTTCCGTATGAAGAACCCTTGAATCCCATCGAGCTCAAGATGGCTCTGCGCTTGGATCGGAACCTTTTTCATAGGATATCCTTAAGATATCCCAACATAAAAACCTTACCTTCGGTGGACGCTAACGCTCACTCCTCGCCGCTGTACCTTGGAGGAACACACCAGAATATAACAGCAGCCGACGGTACCAACCACTATCTAATCCTTTCGGAGATACTGACGTGAGCGAAAGGCTTATATTGTACCTCTTTCCTACCTTCTCACGTTATTCTGCTACACCAGTGGACGTGCCGAAGTGGTGGCATGAGGTGGGAAAAATGAGAGGCGAAAGAAGAAGAAGGATTGGGATTGGTTTGCTATTTGCGGTTTTTGTCACAGTGCTGGTCCTCGTAAGTGTAGGATGCGCTGCGGATACCTATACTGTCTGCCCTGACGGTAGCTGTGATTATACCAGCATACAGGCGGCAGTGAATGCCGCAAGTCACGACGATACGATTATTGTCCGTGATGGTACCTACATCGAAAACGTAAATCTAGACGTAAATAATGTAACGATTCGCTCTGAGAATGGCTCTGCTAATTGTTTCGTGGACGCATTAGATCATAGCGACCATGTATTTTACGTAACTGCAGATAGGGTTAATATCAGTGGATTCACAGTGAGGAATGCCTCCGAAAACTATAGTGCGGGGATACACCTTGCTAATTCTGTTGGATATCTTACTATCTTAAGTAACAATGTTACTAAAAATTACTATGGCATCTTCCTCTCTTCCTTCAGCGGCAGAAACACTATAACCAAAAACACCGTTATGATGAACAACTATGATGGCATTCGCCTCAGTATGTCTAGCAATAATATCCTTGCTGACAATAAAATTACCAGTAATGCTGGTGTTGGTATTAGCTGCATAAATAATAACAACAACACCTTCATTGGCAATAATTTCATCAATCACACCTCGGAAGGTATCCTTCTCTCTGGTTCCAACAACAATAATCTAGCCAGTAACACGTTTATTAGCAATAATAATGCTGGCATCTTTCTCGTGCATTCTAACAGCAACGATCTAACCGATAATACAATTACCAACAGTCCTGCTGGGATCGAGATACGGTTTTCCAACGGCAACAACCTCTCCTGCAATACGGTCACCAACAACAGTATCGGCATCGCGTTCCGCTTCCCAAGCAACAATAATACCCTTTTCCGCAATATCGCAACTAACAACACCAATGCTGGCATTTACATCAATGCTTCGAGCAACAACACGCTCGCAGGCAACACTGCTAGCGAGAACAACGCGTTCGGCATTTACCTAGATTCTGCGAACAACAACAACCTGACGGGCAATACCGTCTCGACCAGTGAAGGTGGCATTTCCTTGTGGTATTCGAGTAACAATAACACGCTGACAGGCAATACAGTCTCGAACAGCGGCTGGAGCATTGAACTGTATTCGTCGAGCAACAATGCTTTGACGGGCAACAGAGTCTCGAACAACTATTACGGCTTTTATCTGAGTTCTTCGAGCTCCAACATGCTGACAGGCAACATCGCCTCGAATAACTATTACGGCGTGTACTTGTGTTATTCAAACAACAACGTTCTTACTGATAACACCGCCGCGAATAACTCCAACGAAGGCTTTTTCCTGTATGATTCGAGCAACAACAACACGCTGAAGGGCAACACGGTCCTGAACAACTCCTACAACGGCATTTATCTTTATATTTCAAGCAACAACAACACTTTTTCTGAAAATAATGTCTCGAACAACGGCTTTGGCATTTGGCTGGATGATTCGAGCAACAACCTCGTTTACAATAACTACTTCAACAACACGCAGAACGCATATGATAATGGACTCAATACCTGGAACATCACGCAAACCCCCGGCACGAACATCATCGGTGGACAAAATCTTGGCGGTAATTACTGGAGCGATTATTCCGGTGAGGATATCGATACAGATGGACTTGGTGACTCGTCGCTACCTTACAATGCTTCTGGCAACATTCTAAACGGTGGCGATTTGCTGCCCCTGGTAAAAGCAAAAGAACAACCGCCGATCTTCGATATCGGCGAAGGCTGCTACCCGAGCATCGCAGGCACACATAACGGCACCATCATACCCTTCTCTGACATTACCGTCTCAAAAATGTACACATACCCATGCTCAGGGACTGGTGGCCATACCGAATACGTAAGGATCTGGAACAGCACCGACTGGAACATAACCGCAACATGGGACGGCTACACCGGCGACTGGCACAATCTCTCGTTCAATAACTCGTTCATGCTCTACGCGAACCAAACCTACAACTACACCATCCGCACGGGCTCTTACCCCCAGATCATCCACGAGCCATCGTGGAACGCAACCGGCGGCGTTATCACCTGTGAGGAGTTCGTGGACATCAACGACAAACGGCACGAGGGATGGATACCGGCGATTAAACTGTATTGAGCTTGAAGATTCGAAACCGATAATAACCAGGAGTGCACAACAGGTGTTGATCTGAGATAAAATAGTCAATATATTTATATAGTGCGACGTATGTAGTGTCATTATGGCAGAATATAAATGCAAATATTGTGGCGAAAAATTCGCGAAACCACTTGACTTGGCACGGCATGTCAGGATGAAGCATAAGCGTGCAACGAAGCGAGCAAAGAAAGCAGCTGAGAAGGCAGCACCTGCAGAGCAGATCAACAAGACCATCGAGGCTATCGGCGTTTTGAAGGGTTTGCAGGTGTCACCGAATCTGAGTACAGAAGAGAAGAAGTTACTGGGGGACGTAACGAAGACCTTTGAGGGTCTCGTACCAAAGTAAAGGCTCGTTCAATAGTAACGGATTCTGACTACAGTTTTACCTGTTTGAGGAGCGGGTACGCCGCTTCTCAAGTTCTTTTATTTTTCTCCGTAACTCTTCGATCTCTTTCTCAGGCTCTACCAGTACTGACATACACACCGATTCCATGGGGTCGTGCTGCGGATCGTAGCCTGCAGTACTGGCAAGACCGCGGGCCTGAGCAATCAGGCGATCGAACGCTTCCCGATCCTCTTTTTATGGTGCTTTTGGAAAGTTCTGCCAGTCAATGATCAGCGCTTCGAGCACGGTCCGATAGGGAGCGACAGTTCTGCCCAATAATAATGCTTCACTGGTCAATTTGATGCATTGGAACAGACGATCACGCAGGTGTGACCCTCGCTCATAGTTCGGCAGATGCCAGCAATTCATGTGCCGATTACGGTGTACAGAGTGCCGTTTGGTGGGTTTTGCACACAACTGGAAGCTGCGATGTGAGCAGGGCCTTGAGCACCGGTATTAGCAGTCCTTTCATCTACTGCTGTCGTCTCATTCTACCCACCCCCGATACGTTAGCAGCGTCCCGTGCGTATCGATCTCGCCCGCATTTATCCGTGTGGACGAAATGAGTCCACCATCCTCCGCTTTCACGTGCTCGACCATTACGATCGTTATTGGCTTCTTGCCACGCGCCTTCCGCAGCTCGTTGATCGTTACGGCAACGGGATAGGTCTCTGGCGAGATCACGATATAATCAAAATCATCGTCCAGCGTGGGGCCATAGCGATCGTGTAATTCCACCACGCGAATCTGTACATCGTATTCCTCGCGCATGTACCGATGGATTTCCGCCGCGCGCACTTCGAACGGGCGAACCTCACGATCCCTGCAGGCGTGTGCCATGGCATCAGAGGTCACACCGATCACGATCTCCCCACCCTCGCTCAGCTCATACACGCGTTTCAAGAGCTGCTTATGCCCGTCGTGCAGCGGATCGAACGTGCCACCAAACGCTACCTTCATCCCTTCCTAGTAATACCTACCGAATTCAGCTGCTTATCTTATTTTCCCTTTCGTTCTGTTGTGAAACGTTGCCGCAAGTTTTATACTGCGGAATGTATTTGGGCAATCTAGGAGAAGGTAGAATGGTGAGTAGAAGAAAGCATAATTGCGGTTTTATCGTGACGGTGATTTTGGTCATGTCGCTTGTGCTCGCAGTGACCACAGTAACAACAGCTAGGACTCCGTTGCAGGAAGACGACATAAAAAGCGATCATTTCCGCTTCTCGGAGCATCCAGACGTGCAAAACCTGTCAATGGGTTATGCAGTAAGCTTAGAAACCGGGGAGGATCAACTGAAGGCGCAATCCTGGCTACTGGAAGAGAACCGGAACGTCGGACGATCAACCATCAACGAGAGTGGCTCGCTGCTGGGCGGGTCGGGAATTCCGCGGGGCTCGGGTTATCTTAACCTGTCGGGTAACTTCTCCACACTCTGGAATCAAACCATGACGACGAATGCTACAACTGCTGGTATCATCTTAGACCTCGACGGTGACGATAATCCCGAGGTTATGGTTGTTACGACCGCATATGATTCTGGCACAGATATCGAGACAAAGAACCTGATCATCAAGAAGGGAACAAATGGCACGCACCTCTGGGAACAAGCGGTGAGCGCAAACGGTCGCGATAATTGCAGCATCTTTATTGACTGGTTTCTCGATCTGGACGGTGACAATCTGGATGATGCCTTCGTTTTTGAACGGGAACGGAACGCATCAACCGGCTTGGAAGAAAAAAGGCTAATCGCAAAGCGAGGCTACGATGGCACACAACTGTGGAAGCAGACGGTAAATGGGACTGAGTGTGGAATTGCTGCTGGATGGATGGTTAACCTCGATGAAGATCCGCTGGACGAAGTGATTGTCGATGAGCGGTTCTACGACGCTTCGACTGATATCGAGACAAAGCGGGTCATCGCCAGAGATAGTAATAACGGCACGCATCTGTGGGAGCAAACGGTAACTGCACGTGGCTATCAGAACTGCAGCATCTGGGTGGACGAGATAACGGACCTCGACGGAGATAGTTTGGATGACGTAATTGTGCAAATACGGAAGTACAATGATTCGGACGATACTGAATCGGTGACCATACGAGCATTAAAAGGAACTGATGGCACGATCCTCTGGTCACAGACGCTCCGTGAAACCGAGGTCTTTCTCATGCTGTATGTGATGGGTGATCTTGACAATGATGACTTAGATGATGTTCTGGTTGAGGAATGGTTTTATAACGAATCCGCAAATCTGACCACCAGTCATATACTTGTGAAGAAGGGGCTCGATGGTACATTGCTCTGGAATCAGTCGATGGCGGCATCAGGCTATGACAATTGCGCGATCTGGTACGACGAGATTGCCGATCTGGACGGTGATAACATCACTGATGTTTTCATTTCTGAATATAGCTACAGCGAATCGATGGATTTAAGCACGTCGAAAGTGATCGCGAAGAATGGGCTGAATGGTACTCATCTCTGGGAGCGAGCGGAACAAACACCGGGTAGAGCGACCTGTATCAAGTTCGTCAGATGGATTACTGATTTGAATGGTGATGACCTGGACGATGTTATTCTGTTCGAGCAGACCGTTAACGAATCGGCGAATAGTGAATTTAGCAGGATGATCGCAAAACGGGGATTTGATGGTACGCATCTCTGGGAACAGAGCGTAAATGGAACGGAGAGTGATATCTGGATGCATTTAGCAGGCGATCTGGATGGTGACGACCTCACTGATGTTGTTTTCAGAGGTTGGAGTTACATCGAGTCGACGAATAGAGAGTCAAGCATGGTGATCGCAAAACGGGGATTCGATGGTACAGTTCTCTGGGAACAGCGTGTAAATGGAACGGAGAGCGATATCTGGGCGTATTTACCCGGCGATTTGGATGGCGATAACCTCACTGATGTCATCATCACCGAGTGGAGCTATAACGATTCGACGAATCTGGAGAGCATAACGATAAGAGCGCAGAAGGGCAGCACTGGTACACACTTATGGGAGCGATCGTTGACTGGAACTGAGTGTAATGCAGGTCTGGATCTCACGTTCGATTTTGATGGGGATGGCTTGGATGATGCCCTTCTCTACGAGTGGACCTATAATGAGTCGCTCAACCTCGATACAACAAAAATCATCGCGAAGCAGGGCAGCACGGGTACGCATCTCTGGGAACACTCACTAAACGCAAGTGGCCGCCGAAGCACCGATATCTGGGTATGGTGGCCCTTTGACATTGATGGCGATGACCTGGGTGACATCCTCGTTATTGAGTGGGTGTTTAATACCTCATCACAAACAGAGACGCGCAAGGCAATAGCAAAGAAGGGTACTGATGGCACGAATTTCTGGGAGCAATCCGTGAGTGGAACAGAAAGCAGTCTAACGATATGGTCAGGATCCGACTTGGATGGTGACGACTTGAGAGATTTCATCATTAGCAGCGGTAACTATACCGAATCGACTAATACATCAGCGGTCACACTAACGGCAAGGAGAGGCTACGATGGCACACATTTCTGGGAGCAATCGGTAAATGGAAGCGGTCCATGGAGTTGCGATATCTGGGTTGCGACACTTGCCGATCTGGACGGCGATGGTTTTGGCGATGCGGTCATTATCGAATGGGGCTATAACGAGTTAGTAAATACCACACTGGAACGGCTAATAGCAAAACGAGGATATGATGGTGTCCACTTATTCGAAGCGGAATCCAATGAGCTTATATGGACCTCGAGCTGGTGGGGAGCGTATAACTTGGACGGTGTGGGATTGAACGACGTGCTCTTTGGTATATCCACCGAGATGTACGCCGTAACCTACAATGCGGCATCTCAGAATCTCTTCGATACTGACGAACCCGCACTGCCGTACCCCAGCATCGGGGGCACCTTCACGGGAACGCTGACACCACTGTACGAACTCGATGTTCATACACTGCACACGTATCCCTGCTCGGGCACGGGCGGTCACAGCGACTATGTACGGATCTGGGGCGATGGCATCAACATCACGGCGACCTGGAGCGGGTACTCTGGTGATTGGCAGAATGTGGCCTTTAGTGAACCCTTCGCTACCCTCTTGGCCAATACGACCTACAATATCACGATCGAGCTCGGCTCGTATCCGAAAATCATCCATGAGCAATCACTCAACGCCACTGGCGGAGCGCTTGCCTGCGTTATGTACGAGGACGTCAATGGGATTATCCATAACAATTGGATCCCCGCGATCCGGATTACCTGAGCGGGGATTTTTTCTTTTCCCCCTTTTGTTTTTGTTTCTTCTGCCGGCTTTTTATGGCTAATCTTGGCGGGTGACTGCATGCCCTACGACCGATATGGTCACATAACCTCCATTCCATTAGAAAACCGCACCGCACACAAAGGCGACCAGCCCCAAACTAATCGCCAGTAACGTCTCCTTTCTCAGTGCAGTATAATCCGCCGTCTCGGCGCTCTGCCTCCACAGCACCCAGCAGGTATGCAACAGGAGCAGATCAGCGAGCAGCACGGGGAGCAGATACGCGGGATTGTAGTAATACGTGCTCTCAATCGAGAAAACAGGTATGACGCTCAGAGCGATGGCGAGCGAATATGAACCGGCGACGATTCTGCTCGCGTTATGCACACCGTAAATGCGCGCAAAGCTCTTGACGTCTCGCAGCGCATCGCCCCTGAGATCCGCGATGTCCTTCATTACCTCACGCCCGAACCCGGCGACGAACGCCATCGCAGCAAGGACGAAAAGTATCAGATCAATCCGGGTAGGGTCTACAATCAAGCCGCCAAAGATGAACGGGATCGCCATGGTGAGCGCGATATAGACGTTGCTCACGCCGAAGAATTCCTTCATCTTTACATCGTAGAGCATACCCAATACTGCGGAGAGGAGCGCGAGTGCGAAAAGCAGCGGGTGCAAAAACGAAGCTGCGACGATGCCGAACACGGTGGCGAGCAGGGCAATGAATAACGCTTCTCGCCGCGTAAGTTCGCCGCGCACGAGTGGTCTGTCCATTCTGCGATTCGCGCTATCAGATTCGAGGTCGCAATAATCATTCAGGGCGAAGGTGCCCGCCTGGATGAAAAGCGCGGTAAGAAACCCGAAGATCGCTCCTTCTGTGAGGATAAATACCGGGAGCCTGTCAATCGAGGCGGGTATAAAAATCCGGCCGCCCGCAATGATGATCCCAATAAGCACCCCGAGCCCGTACATCAGCCCGTGCTCGAGCCTCGTTAACTCCCATATCGATTTCAGTTTGCGGATCATGACCCCTGGGGTAAAATTGCGCGCGCTTAAAAAAGGGATAGTGCTCTTTGCTCGGTTATTAAAGAAAGGGTGAGACGGAGTCGCTGGGATTCGAACCCAGGTCGTCAGGTCCGGAACCTGACAGGATATCCTCTACCCTACGACCCCTTGTCACGCTCTACTTACTAACCCATTGCGGCAGAAGAATAAGTTACTTCCCTTACTTCTTCTTTCTCAGCACCTCGATCCCCGGCAATGGTTTCCCGAGGAGATAGCGCAGGAACGCACCACCAGCCAGACTCACGTGCGCATGCTTCATCATGCTCCGGTCGAAGCCCACCTCGCTGATCGCTGCGGAGGTGTGACCACCACCGAGGAGCGTGAAGGCCGGCGATTCGGCAATCGCCTCGAAGATCGCACGTGTGCCCTCTCCAAAGCCTTCCTTCTCGTAATAGCCCGCGGGCCCCTTCATGACCACCGTACGCGCGTTCTTGATGATCTCACCGTATTTCTCCATCGTTTCATGGCCGATATCGTAGATCGGCATATTTGCTCTGACCTGATCAACCGGAATCTCCTCGCGCTTACCGTTCTGCTCGATGGCGAGATCCCACGGATATTTTATCTTCCTGCCTGCACGTTCCTGTATCTCCTTCGCCCGTGTTACCGTCTCCAGAAGAGCTTTATCCACCTTCATTGGGATCATCCCGTTCGCCACCATGAAGAGATTGCCAATACCGCCGGTCGTAAGGATATAATCGATCTTACCGGAATCGAGCGCGAACTCGATGATATCAAAGACCTCCTCTGGTTTCACGCCACCCAGCACGTACACGCTTGGACGTTCGATGTGGTTGACCGCGCGTTCCAGCGCACTCAGCTCGCTCTCCATGAGCCGTCCCAGACCGGCCTCCATGAGCGTCGGAAAACCGGTCACCGATGCGTGCGCCCGATGAGCGACCGAGAAGGCGTCATTGATGTACAGATCCGCAAGCGGTGCGAGTCGCTGGACGAAGATCGATTGCGCATGTTCCGCGGGTGTCTTATTCAGCGTCTCCTCGGCCAGCAAACGCACATTGTCCAGAAGCAGCACCTCTCCATCCTCCAGCTCGCGGATCGCTCGGCGTGCTGTCGGTCCCATGATATCATCGACGTACTGCAGATCCACCAGTTGATTGAGCAGACGGCCATGCTGCTCCAGTGTGAGAAACTCCTTATCGCCCGCGCGACCCTGGTGCGCGAGAATCACCACCTTTGCGCCATTCTCAGACAGCTCGCGGATTGTCTTACCGTTCTCCTCGATTCGCTCCTTCATCTGCACCTTGCCATCTATGACGACCGAGTTCAAATCCGCTCTGAAGAGCACGGTCTTCCCCGCAACCTCAAAGTCGTCCAGCGTAAGGAAATCAGACAACACCTCTTTCGGATTCATTGCCCTCTCGAATCTCCTCTTCTTTTCCCGTCACGTCATGCCTTCAACGAGGAGCGCACATCACAGACCTAAGCCCGCAATCCGATTTATCATGTCAACACAGCGGCATGAATAGCCCCATTCGTTGTCGTACCAGGACAGTACTTTCACCAGATTGCCGCGGCCCCCAATCACGTTGGTAAACTCAGCATCGACGATGGAGGAATAGCTATTGCCGATATAATCAATGGATACCAGCGGTTCATGTGAGACGGCGAGTTTACCCTTGAGCGAGCGCTTCGACGCGGCCTCGAACGCGCTATTAACCTCCTCGGCCGTGGTGTCTCGCTCCAGCACGGTCACGAGATCCACGATCGAGACGTTAAAGGTAGGGACTCGTAAGGCAAAGCCATCCAGCTTGCCTGCCAAGGCAGGAAGAACGACACCCAGTGCTTTCGCCGCACCGGTCGTAGTTGGGACGATGGACATTGCCGCGGCCCGTGCCCGTCTCAGATCCTTGTGTCTACCGTCGAGGATCCTCTGATCGCTGGTATATGCATGCACGGTGGTCATAAAACCTCTGACGATCCCGAACTCGTCATTCAGTATCTTCGCGACTGGTGCAAGGCAGTTGGTGGTGCAGGAGGCGAGCGAGATGATCTTGTGCGTCGCATGGTCGTACATCTCGTCGTTGACACCTGGAACGATCGTTACGTCCGGCTTCTTTCCCGGCGCGGTGATGAGTACCTTCTTGCTCCCTGCGGTCAGATGCTTTGACGCGTTCTTCCGGTCTCTGAACGCGCCGGTTGATTCTACCGCCAGATCCACCGCTAAATCAGCCCAGGGGAGCTTCTCAGGATCGGTCTCCGCAAAGATCGGTATCTCTTTACCGTTCACGACGAGCGCATTCTTCGTCGTGCTCGCCTCTACTGGTTTATCAAACATACCGTGCACTGAATCGTACTTCAGGAGGTGGGCCACCCAGGAAGCCTCAGCCTTTCGACTATTGATAGCGACGACCTCGAACTCCGAATCGTCCTGCAGGGCGGCACGAAAGAGAATTCGACCGATTCTTCCCCAGCCATTTATTCCTACGTTTATCATGTGGGTGGATATGCGATCCTTCTATATAAAGTTTTCTCTACATGTGCCACAGAATTACCAGTATCGGAACTAGTAGGACGCCCATGGCGGTGCTTCGTTTTACGCCGTAAATGATCGGAATGAACCCGATGCAGCTGCCAACGAGGAGCACGAGCACCCCGGTAAAGCCGGTGAAAAGAAGCACGAGCGCGACGAGGAAGAGCGTGATCCCGATCAGCAGCCTGCGATACGGCAGATCTGCGAATCGCAGCGCGAATTGCTTGCCCAGATAGTTCGTGATGAAGTAGGAGCAGGGTGCGGCAACGAGCACCACCACGAGCAGGTAGAGCAATGCCGACGGCGGGAACGAATCTTCCCATGGCTGGATGGTCAGAAGACGGTTGAGCGCGATCGTGGTGCCGCTGCGTGCACGCGAGATGAGGAAGAGCGTCTCGAGACAGAAAATGACGTTGGCTGTATTGACTCCGCTCAGCGTCACGATTACCTGCTCCGGCTCGCGGTTACGACGTGCGAGCATCGCCATCACGGTGGCGTGGGCGGACGTTATTCCGGGTAAGAAGCTGACAAGCGAGCCGAAGATCGAGCCGGAGAGAACGGATTTGATGACCTCCGCGTTCGCCATCACCGGCTCTTCGATCACCTGCTCCGGTATTTCAGGCGTGTGGAGCAGCGAATAAAAGATGGTCGAGAGCCCGAAAAGCCCGGTGAGTGCAGGAAAGAGCATTGTGGCGCTGAAGAGGAACGGCGCGTGTACTGGCATGTTTAGGATGACGTACCCAAATAGCCCTGCGAGCAAAAAGACGGAGGCAGAGAGGAGAACAGCCCTCCACGCAGCCATGTGTTCGCTGAAGCTCTCGGTGAGAATGAGGAGCGTGGAGATCCCGAGGAGCAAAAAGAGCATCAGGCCCTGGATAAGCTCGTATACACGGAGTGCGGAGAAGAGGATGAAAAAGGGCATGATGAAGAGGATGGAGAAGATGATCGCGCCGAAACTGCCCATAACCGAGAGCACGGTGGCTTCGTACGCGCGGCCCTCCAGCAAGAGCCGATGTGCTGGCAGTAACGCGAGCGCGGTTTCACCTTCAGGCGCGCCGAAGAAGGCCGTGGGAATGAAGCTCAGAAACGTGTGGGCGACCGAAGCCGCGAGAATAACCGCTGCGACCATGAGCAGTAGCGTATCAAAGGGCAGCACGGCGCAGAAGGTGCGCGGCTCCGCGAGGATCGCCGGCGTGAACGAGAGCAGAATAACCGCCACGTTATTCGGGTGGAAGCCGGGCACGAGCCCTGTTATCGTGCCGAGCAGCACGCCGAGGAGTGCAGATGCGACGAGCAGGAGCAGTAGAAAAGCGGGGTCCATCTTTCCGTAGCGCGGTAAACGTCGCGCAGTGATGGTATAAATACCATTTACGTAAAGTAACTGTTTATGCTCATGCTCTCTCGTTCGTATTCATTCTGCAGCGCATACCGCTCACTAAGAATAAAGAGGATAGCTACTAGCCGAACGTATCAGGCGAGGCTTTTCTGCATGAACGGCCCCTCGCGTTCGTAGCCGAACCGCTCATAGTATGCGCGTACACCAATCCCGCTCATCACGGCTATCTGCCGGTAGCCCGCGTCAACCGCAAGCTCTTCCGCTTTTTGTAACAGGCGGGCGCCATACCCGCGATGCTGCCAGCTCTCTGCCTTCCGTTTCCCCAAACTCACCAGTTCACTGTACACGTGCAGTTCTCGCACGAGCGCAGCATCTTTCAGCTCCGGGCGATGCGGTTCGTACGGGAATCGTAACCGTAAAAGCGCGATTAAAAGATCGTTCTCACTATCCTCGTACGAGATGAACTGCTCCGTCCCCCTGCACGCGTCGTACCGCTCTGCTACCATGCTGATATTCTGCTCGGTAGCGATCCGACCTCTCAGGCGAGCAAGCCCCGCCTCTCTGCATCGAATGCACCGGCACTGATAGTCCTCCGCCTGTAATCGCTCGTGCACCAGTTGTCGCAGATTGCTCTTCTTCACACCCGCCTCGATGAACTGCGCGGGAATATCGCGCTGTATTCGCTGTATCCGCACCCACGGCGGAATGATCCGCTTCGCAAACGCGATGATCTCCACGGCTTCGGGCTCATTGAACGGCACATAGTCGCCCCTGCGCCACTGCTCGTACAAAGGCGTCCCCCGAACCACGAGCGTGGGATAAATCTTGAGATAATCCGGCTTGAACTCGGGCTCGGAGAAGAGCCGCGCGAACATCGCCTTGTCCTCTTCTACCGTCGTCCCGGGCAGGCCGAGCATCACGTGAAAGCCGACCTTCAGGGCGCTATCCCGTGCACTGCGGTTCGCAATGATCGAATCTTCAACCGAGTGGCCACGCTGAATCCGTGTTAAAATCGCATTTGAGACCTGCTGCACGCCCAGTTCTACCTTCGTTGCACCCAGCGCGAGCATGCGATCTATCTCGCGTGTCGTTGCATAGTCGGGCCTTGTCTCGAACGTTATACCGGTGTTTCTGATCGCTCTGCCCCGTTCTGCACCAAACGAATCCATGGCCGCCAGACACCGGTTCACAAACCACTGCTGGTATGCTTCTGGTCGTGCGGTGAGCGTCCCGCCCATCAGGATCAGTTCGACTTTCTCGAAGTCGTGCCCGATCTCCGCGACTTGATGGAGCCGTGCTCGTACCTGCTCGTAGGGGTCGAACCCGTGCTGCGCCGCACGGCATGCTGCGGGCTCGCGACCCACATAACTCTGCGGTGATTCGAACTCTGAAGTCGGTCCACCCGGGCACATGAGGCACTTTCCATGCGGACAGGCATAGGGCGAGGTCATTACGGCCACGGGAACCACACCAGAGGCAGTTCGCATCTTCTTACGCGTCAGCTGCGCTCGCAGGTCCTCACCACTCACTTTCAACACATCGGAATGTCGTGGGAGGCTGGCTAAGCGGTATTTCCCGCTGATTTCCTTCTTGAGTCGGTTGATACTCTCCACCTCCTGGAGCCCCTGCGCAGCCAGCAGCTCTGCAATCTCCCGGCAAGCAAGCTCGTAGGCGTTTACCTGCGCATCTGCACTCGATCTTGTCTTCGTTCCCATCCGCTTCTCGCTCTAATCACACGTACCCATCCAGGTCTTCGCTATACCGTTTGCGCTCTCGCGCCCCTGCCGTTTCGATCTCTTCTGGCTCCTGCTCCCCATAGGACGCCAGCTCGTGTTCTCTCAGCTGCTCGAAATCCGCCGTATCGATCTGAATACCAAGTATCTCCGCGACGCGCACCACCAATTCCTGTGCCGCGTCAAGATCGGGATATTCAGGATCCTCGGTGTTCTGCGTTGTACCCGAAAACAGGCACACGCCCTCAATCCCTTTCATCATCGCGAGTGCCGCGACGAGCCCTGAGAAGCCGATAAAGCGATCAACGTGCGTCTGCGTGATCCCGTACCGGTTCATCTCAGCGAGTACGTTTGTATCCGTTGCGCAACAGGTCGTCCCAGACTCGATCACCTGCGCACCGAGCGAAAACACCCGCTTTACTCCCAGCTCCTTAAGAACATCGGTAACCCGGTCAACGACCATATGCTGGTTGAGCGGATCATACGCTTGATAACCGCTGATGAGCACGAGCTCCTTGTCCGCCGTGCTTGATCCACGTTTCGGTTCTACGATGATATATATCTTAACGCTTGGCAGCTCGGTGAGATAATCTTTCGTGGTGAGCCCACCCGCGTGACTGGGCGCGCCGAGATATGACGGCCCATAATAAATACTCGGAAAACCATAGGAATAGATCTCTGCGTATAACCGCGGCTCTAAATGCTCGATTAACATATCGACCGCCAGTTTGCCTACGGATCGCAGTCCTGGCGCTCCTACGATCGCTATCGGGTTCGACAGCTTTAGTGTTAGCGTATCGTGATACGTAACCCATGCCTTTCGCGTTATGCCCATAGTTAAAGTAAACCCTTTCTTTTTTAAAAGCGCGGGAATGATAATCGTAGCGCATCGTGGCGCACGGGCCGAAGAGCCTGAGAACACGCTCAGGGCGCTCAAAAGGGCCGCTGAATGCGGTGCTGATCTGGTGGAAATCGATGTCAGGCAGAGCAAAGATCACGAGCTTGTGGTTATTCACGATGCCACACTGGAGCGAACGACCAACGGCTCTGGCCCGGTTGCGGCACAGACACTTCAGCAGCTCCAGAGATTGTACGCGGGCAAGGGGGAGCATATTCCACGGTTATCCGAAGTCCTTTCTTTCGCCCGCCACCGGAATATCCGTCTGGTGATCGAGTTAAAAGAGCAGGATATCGAGAAGGCGGTTGTGCATGAAGTGGTTTCAGAAGGGATGGTTCAAAGCGTTATTATCGCTTCGTTCTTCCATTCCTCGATCCTCGCCGTAAACGTGCATGAACCGCATGTAAAAACGGGGATCATCCTCTCGTCGCTGCCCGTTTATCCGGTGCAGGTGGCGCTGGATGCCCGAGCTGCGATCATCTTCCAGCGGTATCCACGTCTGACCCGTGACTATGTGGACGCAGCGACTAAGCAGGGCATTGAGATCTATGCCTGGATAATCAACACGCGTGAAGACTTCGAGCATGCCTTGGAACTCGGTGTCGCGGGCATCGCGACTGATAAACCCTGTCTCTTCACCGCGCGGTGAGCTCGCATAGGCCAAGCGATCGCGTTAGATCTGCACACACGTTACTTCGTGGAGACGATCTTGATAATATCCCTGTTCACCAATTCATGCTTCTCTCCAAGCCGGAGTTTGGTGCGTGCATCGATGCCGTAAAGGCAGCTCTCACCAATATCAGAATGCACGGCGAAGGCCAGATCGCGTGCGGTACTTCCACGTTTGAGCAGGAACGCGTCAGGGAGGATTCGCCCACTGGAGTCGCAGAACTTGTGCTCGTCCTCCACCGGATAGGCGACGACAAAGTCCAGTAGATCGAAGACCGCGTAATTGATGATCGCTTGAATTCCGGTCCCCCCGCAGGTATGCAAGAATGCTCGTATCTTTTCCAGCCCTTTGCGCTGTTTCTCCGTGAGCGCGCCTACGATCTCGAAATTCACGTCGCCGGGCACGTAGGTGATAAGTTTGTTCTTTGCTGCGGTTCGTAGCGCCAGTTCAGCGGCTGCGGAGCAGGGAATGACCCGTTCGCCACCACTCGCCGCATACTCCTTTTCCAGGTTCTCGAGGTTCTCATGAGGCGCAATATCAGCTTTGTTCGCCGCGACGACCATCTTCTTGCTCCGTCTGATGACTGCGGCCGCCAGTGCGTGGAGGTCGTCATCGCTCCAGGATCTAAAATTCGTTCGGTCAGGGCTCGTGGGCTCCATAAGTGCGGCCTTTACCTGCTCCTCGGTTACGCCGACACCGGTCAGTTGCTCAGCCAGCAGCCGCTCGATCTTCAGGCCCTCTAATTCCGCTTTTCGCTCTATCTTACGCCAGTTGCGCTTGATAATTCCGAAAACCCACAGGTTCAGCTCGGTTTTGAAGAACTCGAGATCTTCTCGGGGATCATGGCTCCCGAGATCGACCACATTGCCATCCGCGTCTGTGGCACCAGCGGCGTCGACAACGTGGATGATCGCTTCCGCCTGTCTGAGCTCATCCAGGAACTCGTTGCCCAATCCGCGGCCCTCGTGCGCACCTCTGACCAGACCCGCGACATCGAGTAGCTCCACCGGCACGAATCGAACACCATCAACGCACTTACTGCACGATTTACCGCCAAGCTCCTGCTGAATCTCTGGATCCTGACACGGGCAGTCCACCCTCACGTACGCGATTCCAGTGTTCGGCTTGATGGTGGTGAATGGATATGAGGCGATCTCAACATCTGCGAGCGTGGACGCTTTGAAGAAGGTCGATTTGCCCGAGTTCGGCTTTCCTGCAATTGCTATGGTGATCATCGATCGGTTACCTCAATCCTCGCCGGAGATCGTCTCCAGCTGACTGACTATGCTCCAGATCTGCGCTCGTGTATGCGCGGGAATGTTCGGGTTGGAACTCAGCTCATCGAAATCAGAGATCACCGAAGCGACGCGCATGGCTAGCGATTCCTTGCCGTTCAGTAACAGGTCTTTTAATTCGCCCGTCGATCTCCGCAGGTTCCGCGGCACGGTGGTATCGCCAAGGATCTCATCCAGCATCTCAATACAGCGATCTACCACCTCGTCTTTCTCTGCCACATCCATATTCCTGTATCACCCCATTGTGCTCGTGTAACGGGAAAAAGAGCGCTGTAGCCGTGCTAAAGAGGCCTCACTTAACTATTTCGCCCGGCAATAAAAATAACTATGCGATGTTAAACGAGCTGCAAGCTCCAGAAGACGCGGTACATGATGCGCTTACGGGCACTGAAAAGCCTTTCATCCTCTTCGTGCTCGGGGCGGTCGATGTCGGCAAGACTTATACGGTTACGGCACTCGCGAACCGATTTTACGAGCAGCAGCTCCGCGTGGCTGTGGTCGATGCGGATGTCGGCCAAAGTGATATCGGTCCGCCGTGCTGCATCGGTATGGGCCTGGTAGAGTGGACGCTGCATCGACTTTCAGACGTGCCGCTTCGTGGACTATATTTCGTCGGAGATACCACGCCAAGCCGCTGTACCAGCGAGTGCGTGCAGGGCACCGTGGCGGCGGTACGGAAAGCCACTGCACTCGGGGCCGAAGTGGTGATCGTGGATTCAACCGGTTGGGTGGAGGGCGAGGCAGCAATGGCGTTCAAGCTCCAGGAGATTGCCGCTATACATCAGGTACTGGTTCTGGCGATTGAGCGTGAGGATGAGCTGGATCGTATATTGATGCGCCTGACGTATCCCGTGCTCCGGGTATGCAGCTCGGAACACGTGCGAACGCGAACGCGCGAGGAGCGGCGGGCGCTACGCGAACATGTGTACACTGCGTACTTTGAAACGGCACGAAGCAGGGTTTTTGAACTCCGGGTCTTCGCGTGGCCGCCAGTTGAAGGGCGCATTGCTGGGCTATATCGCACTGGTGATACTTCCAGCGATAGCACTGAAGTTTGCGGACTCGGTATCGTGACAACTCTGGATCTTGACCGCGGCACGGCAGTCGTAGTTACGCCGGTGCCCGTTGAGAATCCCGATGGCGAACTGATGGAGATCGGCCTGATAAAGCCCGGTGCCGTAAAACTCGTGAATGTCCAGGGGCGCTGGAAAGAGCTCAGATCAGATCGTTTGTTTTGTTGCCCTTAAAATCTGAGCCCGCCGAGGATACAGGGGAATAACGCTGCAGCAATGAGGTCCGCGGTCGAGCCTGGATTGAGCCTCGCACTGACGAGCTCGTTATCAAATACCTCGACCTCTTCTTCTTTGAAGCCGTTATCTACAATATTTTTCGCTCGTTTTCGCACGTAACTGCTCCGTTCACTGCCAAATTTCATGGTGATAAATGTGTCCTCCTCTGCCGCGAGCAGGCGGAGATACGTATGCGTGATAGCCTCATTGATGCTCTCAGTTCCTGCCAGCTCGCTCAGGGCTGCGGCACTCTTGAAGGTACGTTCAAATCCGCCCACCAACTCGCGTGAGATCACATCGTAAGCTGCAGAAATACTGAATATCTGATAGAGCGTGTACGCTTTTGCTCGTATCTCGTCGATCGCCGCTTCGCTGGTCAGATCGAATTCGGGCACGACTGTGCGCACTTTGACCCGGGCCTTCGGGAATGCCTGGTACACGGCGATTGCGTCGTCCACAGTGGTGCACCGCATAATTTCCGTGGCTCTTCGTTGTAGCTCGAGGGGCTCGTAGTGCTCGCACACGCCGGCAGCCATGGTCAATGGGGCGAGCAGGAGTAAAGCGCCGAAATGCGTGTTCCCACCACGTTGCCACGCACGACTCTCTTCGACCCCCCGTTTCACCAGGCTTCCCAGACCCGTGCCCGTGCTGCGACCCTGCACGGCGGCATCCCTGAAGATCGGGTAGAGCGCAACAGAAGAGGCGAGGAAATGCTCGTACCTTGTATCGGTGAAATTGTGGGTGCGATCCACGTTCCCGGGCTTCGGATACGCGGACACTTCCAGGAGCAGCGCCAATTGCGCGCTTCGTGCAACATCGTCTTCGTTCATGCTCACACAGAGATTGCTAGCTAGCTCGTGGTAATTTTTTAGAACAATCCTCTGGCTGTATGTATGATTTAAACGGTGAAATTAAAAAGAACACGATGAACCGATCGATGGCGAAAAACCGCTCAGCACTCTCGAATGGCTCAGTACTTACAAGAGAACAGATAAGAGCACTGTTACAGGTCAAACCACCCCTGGTCGAGAACATGATTGATGCGGAGACGCAACTGCAGCCGAATGGTGTGGATTTGACGGTGCGGCGGTTAGAGCAGCTTACGAGCGAGGGCTACGTGGATTTCAGCAACGCAGAACGGACGCTCTCGAAGACCAGGCCGCTCGGGTTCGTCGATGATCGGGTCTTCCTGCGGCCCGGGGCCTATAAGGCCATCTACAATGAGGTCGTTCATCTACCGAAGGACGTGATGGCGTTTGGCGCTCCGAGAACGAGTCTCATCCGCTGTGGTGTTACCCTGACAACGGGGTTCTGGGATGCGGGCTACGGGGGACGGAGCGAGTCACTGCTGGTGGTTCACAACGAGCATGGCTTTGTCGTGATGCGGAGTGCACGTCTTCTCCAGCTCGTCTTTGTCAAACTCGCCGATGTTCCCGAGAGTGGTTATTGCGGGATCTACCAGTCAGAGAACATCGATCAGTGAGAACGCCAGCGAATAGCTTGCGTAATGTAGAATGCGCGAATACGCTAAATACCGTACTCGCGCGGTCGTGCGATCCGATAGATGTCTACCGGTATGACCTTTCTGTCCTTCTGGTGGAAGGCGAACCGCCGTTTGAGCGGGAATGCGACCGGGAACCGATCAATGGTAGCCGTAGGAAGCAGATGCCTGATGAACGCCTCGCTGCCTGCGTTATGGATCGAGTAAACAACGGGCGCGATCACCAGCGCTTTCTCCAGGAATGCGCGATCTGCATGCCGGTTCTTACGCTGTGCGCCGAAGGGCGGATTCATCACCACGGTATCTCCCGGATCTTCAACTTCCTGGATATCGCAGTGCATAAAGTCCAGCTCCACTTCTAATCTCAGGCTATTCTTTCGCGCGGTCTCAAGCGCTTTCTCGTCCCGGTCTATGCCGACGACCGCACGAGCACCAAGGAGCTTAGCACCGATGCCCAGGATGCCGTTGCCACAGCCGAGATCGTAGACGACCCGGTCGGCGATATCGCCGTGACTGAAGGCGAAAAAAAGCAATTCAGCAGCAACAGGTGCGGGTGTCGCGTACTGCTCGCTCTCGACCTCGGGTTGCTCGATATCATCGACGCGTTCCAGCAGGATCTCCAGCTCGCGTTTCTTCATGTGTCCTTACCAGCCAGCGGTCGTCGGCGCGGTGAGAGTGCGAGAGAGCGCGCGGAGAGCGTGTAAAAACCGCAATATATATATGTAAAGTCGTACAAGAAAAGTGCAGAAGCTCATCATGATCTGGCCATTGCTGGAATGGCCCTGAAAAACTGAAGTAACGTAACGTGAAGTAGGTGATACTGAACATGAATTTGTTATGGTTGGCTCCCCTTGCGGGACTGGTGAGTTTAGCATTCGCGGCGTACTTCGCTCTATACACGCTGAAGCAGGACTCGGGCAGTGAGCAGATGAACGCGATCTCAGGCGCGATACAGGAGGGCGCGTCCGCGTACTTGAACCGTGAGTACCGGACGATCGCGATCGTTGCGGTCATCATCGCGGTCATTTTAGTGGTCGCACTTGGTAATGCGTTTGAAGGTGGGTATCTGGATTCCGGCAGGGTTGCGCTCGGTTTCCTGGTGGGTGCTGTGGGCTCTGCGGCGGCGGGCTATATCGGCATGTCCGTTTCGACCAGGGGTAATACACGCGTTGCGCAGGCCGCCTTCTCGGGCGTTCGGAGCGCGCTCGATATCGCGTTCAAGGGCGGTGCAGTTACCGGGCTCGCGGTCGTTGGGCTCGCGTTACTGGGCACGAGCATGTTCTACATCGCCTTTGGCGGTGGCTCGCACGCGGTCGATCTGGTCGTGGGCTACGGCTTCGGCGCTTCCTTGATCTCGTTATTCGCACGGATCGGAGGAGGGATCTACACGAAAGCGGCCGATGTTGGTGCTGACCTCGTGGGCAAGGTGGAAGCGGGCATTCCGGAGGACGATCCGCGTAACGCTGGCGTTATCGCGGACAACGTGGGTGACAACGTAGGCGACTGCGCGGGCATGGGCGCGGACCTCTTTGAGACGTACGTGGTGACGGCGCTGGCAGCGATGCTCATCGGTGGCTTGATGGTCAATGCGGGCAACGTATCGAGCATCTTCCCGGGTGTGGCGAGCGCGCTGACGGTGATCGAGTATCCGTTAATTCTGGGTGCAGTCGCGATCTTCGCCTCGATCATCGCGGTCTTCGCGGTGCGGATGGGCACGGAGGAGAAGATCATGCCCACGCTGTACAAGGGCGTGTTTACCGCCGCGATACTCAGCATCATTCTCTTCTTCCCCATCACCATCACGCTGTTTGGGAATAATGCAGCAGCGTACTCGCTCTTCGGCGCCTCGGTCATCGGGATTCTCATCATGGCGCTCATGGTCGTGGCGATCGAGTACTATACGCAGGATCATGCGCCCGTACGGTCAATTGCAGATGCGAGCAAAACGGGCGCGGGCACCAACCTCATTACCGGGCTTGCGGTGGGGATGATCTCGCTCGGCTGGCCCTTGATCATCATTGTCAGCGGTATTCTGGTCGCGTACCTCGTGCCGTTCGTTGTAACGGGCTCGATGACTGCAGGCCTGTACGGGATCTCGATTACCGCGGTCGCGATGCTCTCGGCGACCGGGATTGTGGTCGCGCTCGATTCCTACGGCCCGATCACGGACAATGCCGGCGGTATCGCGGAGATGGCAGACCTGCCGTCCAACGTGAGAGACACGACCGACAAGCTCGACGCTGTTGGTAACACGACGAAGGCGGTAACGAAGGGCTATGCGATCGCTTCTGCGGCGATTGCAGCATTAGCGTTGTTCTCTGATTATCTACACAAGGTGAATCTACCACCGGAGAGTTTCAGCCTCTTCAATCCGCTCGTGCTCATCGGGCTGCTGATTGGCGGGCTGCTGCCTTTCATCTTCAGTGCGGTGATGATGCGTGCTGTGGGCAAGGGCGCGTTTAAGGTCGTGGAAGAGGTCAGGCGGCAGTTCAAGGAGATCCCGGGCATCTGGGACGGCACGGCGAAGCCGCAATACGGCAAGTGCGTTGATATCGTTACCGCAGCCGCGTTACGGGAGATGATCGTGCCCGGTATGATCGCGGTGGTCGTGCCGGTGGTGGTCGGGCTCGTCCTGGGCGCGATCGCACTTGGCGGGCTCTTGATCGGTGTGATCATCTCGGGCTTGATGCTCGCGTTGATGATGGCGAATGGTGGTGCGGCCTGGGACAACGCGAAGAAGATGATCGAGGACGGTTATCTCGGCGGTAAGGGCAGCGATGCGCACAAGGCCGCGGTCGTTGGCGATACGGTCGGCGATCCGTTCAAGGACACCGCGGGGCCAGCGATCAATCCGCTGATCAAGGCGATGAATATGGTCGCGATACTGTTCTCATCGCTGTTCCTCGCCAGTGGCGTGCTGCCATTGTAAAGCTGGGTTGAAGCGAAGCGAACGCGAAGGGGGTACCATTTTGAGTCGTGCCATCGTGAAACACATCCCAAAACAGCATGAACTTGATTCATTTCAGAAGGAGGAGTGCTTGTAAGTACTGAATCAGGGAAATAACCGCTCGAAGCTACACCGCCGCTCCTCTCCGCCTGATCACAGTCCCTTTATCGATCAGCCTTACGTCCGGCTTCATCTTCTCGTAGACCGATACGACCTCGATCTCGGGTTTTAACTGCGCAAACTGCTCTTCGATCTGCACCATCTCGTCGGCAGGGAGCGGCTTCACGCTACACAGCCGTAACGGCGTGTTCAACTGCACCTCGTTGGGTTGTAGTTCCATTGCTATTCGTGCCAGCTCCGCACCTGAATCTCTGTTCGCCGCTACGAACATCAGTTGCAGACAGAGCCGGCCCCGGTACTCGCGTCTGAACTCTTTGAGCCCCGCTATGATTTCATCGAGCTTGATCTCCGCGCTCACCGGCCTGTTCACCGCTTCGAAGACCGTGTGGTTGGGCGCATCCAGTTTGGCAACAACGATGTCCAGCTTCTTCAAATCATCACGCACTTCAGGATCGGTCATCAAAGCAGCGTTCGTCAGAATCGCGATCGGCTTCCGCGTATGTCTGCAAATGGCGTCAACCGTCTCGCCAAGGTTCGCGCCCAGGGTCGGCTCGCCCATGCCCGCGAAGGTGACTACGTCGGTAATCTCCTCAATGAATGGAGCAAGCGCTTGGATCTCCCGCTCGATCGCTTCAGTAGATACGAACACCTTCCGCTCAGTTGTCTTATTGACCGTTCGACCGAGTTCGCAGTAGACGCAATCGAACGAGCAGGTCTTCTCCGCAGTGCTCAGAATATCCACGCCCAGTGACCTACCGAGCCGCCACGAGGCTACGGGCCCATAAAGGTACCGCATCTCAGCCCAGCTCCAGCACCATACCGGCTCCACACCATTTGGTCTTCTCAGGATATCGCTCCAGAATTGCACGCTTGTACCTTGTACAGTGGCAGGGCACGATCAGGTCTAACTCGCGTAAGAGCTCCAGCCGGTTGAAGCCATGGAACCCGCCGATGACACCGTAAAGCTGACCGAAGGTCGCAGCAGCCGCGAGTATTGCCTCCAAACCCGGATGCCCGCAACCGGTAACCACAACCATGCCGTTTGGCGTTTTGAGCACCAGCGACTGCTCTTTCTTCTGCCATGCACCGAGTTCACCGGTCGTGTACACTCCCGGGACAATCTCCTGAGGGAGTACGACTTCAACCACATCAGCCATCTGTGCAATTGCGTGCTTTAAGTTTCGGGAGAACGAGCTGGGCACGAATACCCTCACACCGGGATGCAGTACCGCTTCGAGCCCGCCAGTATGGTCGCCGTGCTCGTGCGAGAGCACAATGGTATCGATTGTCTCGCTCTTCACGTGCAACTGCTGGAGATTAAAAGCCAGGATGTCGCGCGAGGAACCGGTATCGAACAGAAGGCTCCGCTTTCTCTCCAGCTCGATCAGACAGGAGAAGCCAAAATCGCTTTCAAAACCCGTTTGCGCATCATTATCGTATGCAATACGCAATATCACATTCCTCATCTTTATATCTAGCTTCCACTATTAAAGATTGTGCGGCTTGCCGGAGCCCGGAGCAAGTAGATAGATAGATGATCAAAGAGATCGAGATGAACGTGCGGGGCAGTATTCGTGAGGTTATGGTCATGAACAAGATTAAATTGGCCAAATTCCTCATCCCCTGGACGCTCGGTGTGGCGACGGGACTCTTTCTCTGGCTCGTCTTTCCTGATGATTTCGGGAAATATATGACGGTCTTCAGCGTCTATTCGTTTGTTCCGCTGTTCGGAACCCTTTCAGTAGTTCCCACAGGTCTGCGGCTGGGCATATACCCGGTACCGCTCATCGCCTTTATCATCTGGACTGACGCGATCCTTGCTCTGTTTCTCGTCTGGAACTTCGATTATGCGAAGAAGATACCGGGCCTGGGCAAGCTCGTCGAGCGCGTGAATGATAGTGGCGAGCGTGCAATCCAGAAGTATAAATGGGCCAGCCGGCTCGGCTTCATCGGCGTCGTCCTGCTTGTTATCTTCCCGCTCCAGTGGACCGGTGCAGGCGTTGGCTCCATTGTCGGCCGGCTCATCGGCATGCCGTCGCTCATGACGTTCCTTGCCGTGACCATTGGTACGTTTATCCGCTCCACGCTGGCCGCCCTCATTTATCTCGGCGCTCTGTCCATCTTCTAACCGAACCGAATCTGCTTGTGTGTGCGCTTTTATTAAGTAGGATTCGGTATCTTTACATCAGCAGTGAGCGTGAAGAGCGAGGAGGCCAGGATGGCAGAGTGGACAAATGCGGTGGCCTCGAGAGTCACTGTCCCGTTAGGGACGCTCAGGTTCGAATCCTGATCCTGGCGTGCGCTCCTTGGTTCGGCGCCCTGCCTCGACGCTCAGCTCGGTTCAGTCATCAATCACGTTTCTCAAACTCTGGAGCGGGCCAGGCTACCTCACCTTGATTTTCAGGCCACCCAAAGGAGCGCCCATAGAAAGAGCGTTACGCATCGCGCGAGTTCGTTCGCCGTTCCGAGGACGTCACCACTGACTGCACCAAATTTCAGCCGCGCTACCTGCGCAACGACGACCGCTACGACGATGCCCGTTAGCACCATGACGCACCAGACAGAGGTGACGAAGATAATCGCGATAATAACGGCAGAGATGAGCGCTGCGAGATACTTCTGCGGGGTGAGTGCACGCACAAAGAGCGCGCCGAGTCCCTCAACGGTCACGAAGCCACGGCTCCGCCCGAGCGCCATACACGTGAGCATGCTCAACTTCGCCGAGACTTCTGTAACTACGAAGAGCCCCGCAAGCGCGTAATATGATGCAAGTGGGTGGTCAAAAACGGTCCCAGAGATTCGTGCACCGATTACCGCAATCGCGAAGATGCTTACGAGGAGCACCGCGAGCACGGCAAAGAGCCCACCTATCCCAAGCTGGTTATCCTTCATTGCTCGACGCTTATCCTCCACGGTGCCCGGCGTCATGAGCCCGTCAAAGAAATCCGCCAGGCCGTCGAGATGCAGCAAGCCGGTGAGCAGGTAAAGCGCGAGCACCGTGAGCACCGCGGCAAGCTCGGCCGTCGCAGCTAATGCCCCAAAGGTGATGAAGGCAATGCCGGCGACCACCAACCCGATCAAAGCGGCGACAAAGGGAAAGAGATAACTCTGCTCGATGACGGAATCTATCCGTACCGCCTTCTTTATAGGTATCTGCGTGAGGAAACTGATGAGGTCGAGCATGGCAGTTCTATCTACTCCTTTCGCCCTACCGGCATGATGTAGAGCGGTCTCCCCTGCTCCTGAACGCCCACGAGCTGCTGTACCGCAACGTCATCAAATGCGCCGATGGCCACCGTACCCAGATTGAGTGACTCTGCCTGTAGATACACGTTCTGCGCGGCATGACCAGCTTCCATGTAAACGTATCTAATTCCTCGCTCTCCGTATTTTTCTGCCGTGCGATTGAAGACGCCACAGATTACCAGATCGATCGCCGCGTCACCAATAAAGTCCTGGTTCAGTGCGGCATCAGCAAGCTCCGCACGGACGTCCCTGTCTTTTGTCTTCTCTAATTCGTGGGTTGCTGGACGGTACCGGTACACGCCCGTGTCCAGGCCCCTGACAGTCCCAACAACGATGTAGAGCTCGAGCGGATAGAGCGCGCCAGCAGAGGGTGCGGTTCGCCCGCCCCATGAGTCCGTTATCCCTTGCGCAGCCCAGAGGAGCTGCGAGAGCTCTTCAAGTGTTAGAGCCTCGCCCGAGTACGCCCGTACCGATCTTCGCTGGGCCAGTGCCGCCTCAACCGAGGTGTTACTCGCATATCGCGGTTCAGGCAGTTTCAGCCGATTTCCAAACTCCATGTTCGACGCCTCGTTTAATTCTTGTGCATCATTCGCTCCGGGCTCATGGTGCTCAGGTGGCGATACGGCCGCGAGTAATAGCGCGATGAGCACGACCACTGCAACAATCACGCCCACGAGCACCGTTTTCGATGGCATGATCACGTATCTGAGGAGGTAACGTACGTACAATAGTTATTACTAACGTTGCCAGGGAAAATATCGTTTGCGGTTCATTCAGAGCAAGGAATCTTTTAACGCTTACCGAAACCACACTGCCCGACCTGACCGGGTCATCGCTCTGTAATTATCTCGAACGCGCTCAGAGAGATTAGCACCATTGAATTGAGTTCGCTGGTGCGCGGCGATGTGCGATTCCTGGAGCTCATCGTTGACGAGCGAGTTGAAGGCAAAGAGCTATAGGGACGTGAACTAACAAATAACAGTGCCTGTATCGGGTTTTATCGGAAAAGCGAGTTTAAACACCCTTTGTCGTAAAGATCCAGCGCTCAAAGCGGGTGATGCAAGGAGGTGATGCGG
>JBNGDK010000010.1:0-46981 GCA_049975405.1 Candidatus Methanospirareceae archaeon | reverse complement strand
GTTGGAAGGACATGAATGGGAACATCTCTTCATCCATCTTTTTGGGATGAAGCCTCAACGAGCGGAGAGTTTATTTATAATAGACGCGTGATAAGAAGTGATTGGGACTGTTCTATATGCTCAGGCTCAGGTTCCATGGTCGGGGCGGCCAGGGTGCGAAAGTAGCGAGTCGGGTACTCGGTACAGCAGCATTTCTGGAGGGCTGCTATGCGCAGGATTTTCCACTCTACGGCGCTGAACGCCGGGGTGCACCGATCGCGGCCTTCACCCGTATCGGAAAAAAGCCCATAATGGAACGCGGGGTCATCGCAGACCCGGATGTCGTGATCGTGATGGACGAAACGCTCATGCGTGATCCCCGGGCGAAACCGGTATCCGGGCTGAAAAAAGGCGGCGTTGTCTTTATCAACACCTCCTGTAGCTCCGAGGAAGCGCAGAGCACATACGAGCTCTCAGCACAGGTGATCACGCTCGATCTCACGAAGATCGGGCTCGAGATACTCGGCAGGCCCATTCTCAGCACGCTCGCCGGTGCCGTTGCCGCACGGATCGTCGGGCTCAAAGAAGCATCATTATTGACCGCGGTGGAGCAGGAGATCTCCAAGATCGTAACAGACAGTGCGCTGGTCGAGAAGAATAAAGAAGCCGCACGGCGTTCCTTCAACGCCCTGGCACCGGTGGAGATAAAGACCCACGAGGGCTTCCGAAAAGGGAGCGCTGTCACAAGCTTGCCCTACGAACCTGCGCTGGTCTCCAGCCCTACGATCAATGCCATCGGCAATACCCCGCTCCGCAAAACGGGCAACTGGCGCTGCTTCAGACCGGTCTGGAATCGTGAGCTCTGCACAAAATGCACGATCTGCGCACAAAAATGCCCCGAATGCTGCATCTCCATCGACGAAGAGGGCTACCCGGTGGTTGATTACGAGAACTGTAAAGGCTGTTTGATCTGCGTGGAGGAATGCCCCCGCGGGGGTATTACCGCGGTACGAGAGAATCATACCGCGTCCTTAGCCGCACAGGTGAAAGAGCAGGCGCAGGAGCAAGAAGAGGAGGTTGAGCAATGAAACGGGAGATGCTCACCGGAGATGCCGCGGCTGCCTGGGCGGTAAGGCTTGCTGACGTGGATTACGTCACGGCGTACCCTATCACCCCGCAGACCGAGATCATCGAGACCCTGGCAACGTGGATAGCAGAGGATCAGATGGCGAGCAGATTTGTCATTATGGACTCAGAGCATTCCATGATCGCCGCAGTCGGCGCGGCCTCCGCGACCGGTGTGCGCGCATTCACCGCGACTTCGAGTCAGGGGCTGCTCTACGGGTTCGAGATGCTCTATGCTCTCGCTGGCTGGCGCGTTCCCCTGGTGCTGGTCAACGTCTCACGCGGCTTGTCCGCGCCAATCACGCTTGAGCCGGACCATAACGACGTCCTCGCCGCACGCGATTCAGGGTTCTTGCAGATACACTGCGAGACCTGTCAGGAAGTGCTGGACTCGATCCTTATGGCATACCGGTTAGCTGAGGACGAGCGGGTGCTGCTGCCGATCATCGTCAATCTGGACGGGTTTTATCTCTCATTTACCCGTGAGCCCGTCGAGATCCCGGACGCCAAACTGGTACATGCGTTTCTCCCACATTATCAACCAAAACATGCGTTCTTCCGGGCGAGTCAACCGATGGCTCAGGCTGTCGCGGTTCTTGGTGGACCGTATTACTCCTATTTCAAATATCAGATGCATCTGGCGAGCAGGAAGGCGCTGGAGGTCTATCGCGAGGTCTGTGCCGACTTTGAAACGACCTTCGGGCGTACGTACAGCATCATCGAGGGCTATCTGCTGGATGATGCTGAGTTCGTGCTCGTGATGATCAATTCCTTTTCCACCCTCGGAAAAGCTGCGGTCACTGCGGCCCGCAAAAGGGGCATAAAGGCGGGGCTTTTGCGGATACGACTCCTGCGACCCTTTCCCGATGCGGTGATCAGGGACGCACTCAAGGATCGTGAGGCCGTGGCGGTGATCGACCAGAATATAAGTGTCGGCAAGGGCGGCGTCCTGCATGCAGAAGTTGCTAGCTGTCTGTGTAACGAGCGCCAGGGTCCGCTCGTACTGTCATTCGTCGGCGGGCTGGGCGGCAAGAACATCAGCCCAGATGAGTTCGCGTTCATCTTCGATAAGATGCGTAAAGCCGTCGATACGGGCGAGGTGCTGCCAACTCCCTACCTCCTGTACACCGAAAAGGAATGGGACGAGATGAAGCGACTGAAGGAGATCGCAGAAAAGGGATGAACGATATGGAGCCCGAACAGATAAAATCGATCAAGCAGCTGCCACGTGAAGAGGTACTCTTTCCGGGCACGCCTGCCTGCGCAGGCTGCGGAGGGATCTTAACCCTGCGGTATTGCATGAAAGCACTGGGCACGAAGATCGTTATCGTGAACGCGGCAGGCTGTTTCACGCTCCTGCCCATCTACCCCTACAATCCGTTCCAGAGCTCCTGGCTGTACACCGCGATGGCCTGTGCCCCTGCTGCTGCGCAGGGAGTGCGAGACGCCCTCGACGTGTTAGTAGAAACCGGCAGACTCACGCCTGAAGAGAATTTGAAGGTGGTGGTATTGACCGGTGACGGCGCCGCTTATGATATAGGCCTCGCCTCGAGCTCCGGAGCGATCTATCGCAACCTCGATTTCTATTATATCTGCTATGATAACGAGGCGTATGGCAATACCGGCTTCCAGTGGTCCGGAGCGACGCCGTTCGCCTCCAGTACCGGAACAACACCGCTCGGCGTCGGTGCCCGCAAACCCAAGAAGGACCTCTTCGCTATCTGGAACAGTCACCGGCCACCGTATCTTGCCACTATCTCGCCCTCACATCCCGTTGATCTCTACAACAAGTTGAAGAGAGCCGAGCAGTACAGCGGTCCGAAACTCTTCATTGCGCTCTCGCCCTGCCCGCCCGGCTGGGGCATCGAGCCCTGCCGCTCCATTAAGCTGGCGAAACTGGCAGTTGATACCGGTGTCTGGCCATTAAAGGAGGCGGTTCATGGTGACGTGACACATACGGTCGTGCCGAGTAAATTGAAGCCCGTGGAAGAGTATCTCAAAGAACAGAAACGGTTCGCGCATCTCTTCAAACCCGTGCGACAGGAAGACACACTGAAGACGATACAGGAGATCGTCAATGAGTACTGGAAGAGACATCAGCTTCTTCTTTAACCCGCAATCGATCGCCATCGTCGGGGCATCCCCGACACCCGGCAAGCCGTCTCATGTCATCATGGAAAACCTCCACAGGATGAGGTACCCCGGGACTGTCTATCTTGTCAATCCCAACTACGCATCCATCAACGGTGTCAGGTGTTACCGCTCGTTGAGCGAAATTGAGACGGTGATCGATGTGGCGATCTTTGCGCTGCCTGCATCGCTGGTCATGAAGGTCATGGAGCGCGCGGATAATATCACAGGTGCTATCATTGTGAGCGCAGGATTCAAAGAGACCGGAACCGCGGGAACGAAGCTGGAGGACGAGCTCAGAGCGCTGGGCGCACGAAAAGGGATACGGATCATCGGTCCGAACTGCATGGGCATCTACGACGCGGTCTCCCGGATTGACACCTTCTTCACCCCGGTGGAGCGAGTGGGAAGGCCAATGAAGGGCGGCATCTCCATACTCACGCAGAGCGGCTCGTTCGCCGAGCTGATCATGGTTGAACTGGCCTCACAGGAGATCGGCGTCGCACGAATCGTGAGTTACGGGAATCGGGTTGACGTCGGTGAGTCAGACTGTCTCGAGTTCCTGACGAACGACGCGGCAACGAGCGTGGTGGCCATCTATATGGAGTCGGTAGACGACGGGAAGCGGTTCGTTGAGGTCGCCGCACGCTGCACCAGAAAAAAGCCGGTGGTGGTCGTGAAGGTGGGCAAGCGAGAGGCGGGTATGCATGCTGCACGATCCCATACAGGCGCAATATCCGGACGATACGAGATCTACAAGGCCGCATTTAAGAAGGCCGGGGTCATCGAGGTGAACGGCTATGAAGGGCTCAAAGATGCCATTACGGTCCTGAACGCTTATGAGCTGGTTGCGGGAAAGCGGGTATTGATCGTTACTGACGGCGGTGGTGTCGGGGTGAGTATTGCGGACGCCTGCGAGGATCAGGGCCTCGAGGTGAGCGAGCTGAGCGAGGAGACGCGAAAGCGGCTGAGCGCACACCTGATCGGGTTCTCGGCAACGGGTAATCCGGTCGATTTGACCGGCAGCGCAATTGACGCGGATTACGTCAACGCCCTTGATGAAGGCTTGAAAGAGCAGTTTGACCTCGCGATCGTTACCGTGCTCTGGGGCGCACCGGAGATCACCGAAAACCTGATCGAGGCTTTAGAAGCAGCTCGGGATCGCCATAACGTACCGTTCCTTATCTGCACCCCCAACAGCACGTTTGCACAAAGAATGGCCGCCCGGTTCGAGGAGCGTGGCATGCCGGTATTCTTCACACCTGAAAGCGCAGCGAGGGCAGCTGCGGTATTGGCGGGTCGTGAGCGGCACGTAAGGTCAGAACACTAGCTGAAAGATGAATAAAGAAGAGGCAACGAAGCTCGTGCGTGAGGCTGCGGCACAGGGACGGCACATGCTCCTTGAGCCTGAGGCAAAAGCGCTCGTAGCCGCATGGGGCATTCCGGTCCCGAAGTATGCCCTGATCACCGGCCCGAAAGACCTGCAGGAGAAGGCAAAGGAGCTTGATCCGCCCTTTGTGCTCAAAGTCGTCTCGCCCGACATCGTGCACAAGCGAGACGTCGGTGGCGTAATCCTGAGTCTCCAGAACAGTGAAGAAGTGAGCGCTGCGATTCACGAGATGACGCGGGATCTGAGGAGGTCGGCGCCTGAAGCACATATTACAGGGTTCCTGCTGGTCGAGATGGTCTCCCCGGGCATCGAGTTGATCGTAGGTGGGCTGCGGGATCCGCAATTTGGGCCTGCCGTGATGTTCGGCACCGGCGGGATTGCCGTTGAGCTCCTCAAGGATGTGAGCTTCCGGCTCGCTCCGGTGAGCAGGGAGGAGGCCTTTACGATGATGCAGGAGGTAAAGAGCTATCCACTCCTTACCGGGTTCCGGGGTTCCAGGCCCGTGGACGTGGAGCAACTGGCGTCCGCAGTTATGGCGCTCTCGGATATCCTGCTGACACTGGAAGAGATACGCGAGCTTGAGATCAATCCTCTTATTATTTCTGAAGCAGGAGCTGTGGCTGTGGATGCGCGGGTGGTACTGGATTCCGCACGCACTATAGGGCAGACCTGATCGATCGAAGCAGAGCAGCGAAAGCGTAACACTGAAGAAGAGGAGAAGAAATAGAACGTATATGCGAGGTATGAATAATGGATATATTTCGATTCGCAGATGAATTGGGGCCGGCCAAGGTCATTCACGTGTACGAGCCCTCAGTGAGGCTCAAGGGCGTGCTGGTGGTGGATAATGTGGCCAGAGGGCCGGCAATCGGGGGATTGCGAATAGGGCTGGAGGTGTGTTCCGAGGAGTGCTTCCGGCTCGCGCGAACCATGACCTTGAAGAACTCGGCTGCTGATCTGCCGCACGGGGGCGGTAAGTCGGTGATCTACGGCGATCCGAAGATGCCGAAGGAAAAGAAGGAACAGATGATTCGTGCATTTGCCAGCTCATTACGGGAGATCCAGGAGTATATCTTCGGGCCGGATATGGGCACGGATGAAGAGTGCATGGCCTGGGTGAAAGATGAGATCGGGCGTGCGGTGGGCTTGCCGTGCGAATTCGGGGGTATCCCGCTCGACGAGCTGGGAGCCACCGCCTGGGGGCTCAGCCATGCTACTGATGTCGCGCTTGAATACCGCGATTTCGAACTTGCTGGCGCACGGGTCGTCGTCCAGGGCTTCGGCGCTGTGGGCAAACACGCTGCACGGTTCCTTACCGAGAAGGGCGCGGTACTCGTGGGTGCCGCGGATTCCCGTGGCACGATCTACAACCCCCGGGGGCTAAACGTCGAGGCCCTGATCGCATTAAAAGACGCGGGCAAGAGCGTGTCCGAATATACGGATGGCGAGAAGCTCGATTGTAACGCAGTGATAGAGCTTGAGTGTGATATCTGGATCCCGGCAGCGCGGCCCGATGTGATCAACGAGACGAACGTGAACCGGTTGAAGACCAGGCTGGTGATGGAAGGTGCTAACATCCCTATTACGCGGGGCGCTGAGAAATGGCTGCACGAGCACGGCGTGCTGTGCGTGCCTGATATTATCGCCAATGCAGGCGGCGTGATCAGCGCGGCCATGGAGTACCGCGGTGCTTCACCTTCGGCCGCATTCCGGGCCATCGAGGAGAAGATGCTGCTGAATACCCGGCTGGTGCTCGGGGAAGCTGCGGCGCAAGGGATTATGCCGCGTGAAGCGGCTGAAGAGCTCGCTTTAGATCGGTTGAAGCGCTGTATGAGCTATCGCCGCTGGTCGCTCTTCTCCTCAGCACCCGGGTTCGTATGAAGTTTATTCGCCATTTGGTCCAATAAGTTACCTATTTGGACGGCAATGAGCGTAGGAAGCAGGGTGTTCTACTACCCCCGTTGCCACATCCCTTTCTCCTTGAGTTTCTCAATAATCTCTTTCTTTCGCTCGAACTCCCGTGTTCTGAGATCTTTACGCTTGATTTTACCGCTGATCGTCTTCGGAAGCTCGTCCACAAATTCGATCGCGCGCGGATACTTATAGGGCGCGGTTATCAGTTTCACGTGCTGCTGAATATCCTGAGCAAGTACTTCTGATGGCTCGTAGCCCTGCTTTAACACCACAAAGACCTTCACTATCTCGCCCCGACGCAGGTCCGGGCTGGGCACCATCGCGCATTCCAGCACCGCCTCGTGCGAGTTGACCGCGCTTTCAACCTCAAACGGGCCGATCCGGTAGCCTGAGCTGATACTGACATCGTCCGCGCGTGACTCGAACCATATGTAGCCCGTCTCATCCATCCGTGCGAGGTCACCGGTAAGATACCACGGGCCGACGTAGCACTCCTCCGTCTTAGCTGGCTTGTTATGATAGCCTTTGAAGAGCATCGGATGTCCCTTCGCAATGGCGATCATGCCCTTCTCGCCTGTCGGCACACGTGCGCCGGTCTCCGGATCCACGATCGCACCCTCAACACCCGGCGTGAACCGTCCCATGGACCCGGGCTTGATCTCCATACCCGGTATGTTGCAGGCCACCACGCAGGTCTCCGTCTGACCATACCCCTCGCGAACCGCTATGCCGAACTTCTCCTCGAAATAGCGAATAATGCCCGGTGTGCACGGCTCGCCCGCAGTTAAAATTGCCTTCAAAGCAGTCAGATCGTAGCGCTCGTTCGCGTCCTCGATTGCCGCCATTCTTCTGAGCTCCGTAGCGGTCATGCAGGCCCTGTTGATCCGCCACTTGGCCAGCAGCGCAAAGAACTTCTCAGGATCGAATCTGCCGGTATAATGGAAGTTCGTCGCGCCCGCATTGACCACTGCGCCCAGGGGCGCCCAGTACCACTTTGTCCATCCGGGTTCCGTCGTTCCCCAGCAGAGCTCGTCCTTTTTGGTATCCCACCAGTAATAGCGATTGAGCCGGTCGTAGCAGTACATCACCGAATGGGTATGGAGCACGCCCTTTGGCGCACCGGTCGTTCCTGAGGTATAATTGATGACCAGAAGATCAGTTGCAGCGAGCTTTTCGAGCGCTAGATCGGGTGATGCCGATGCCGACCTGACCTCCTGCCGGAAGTCGCGCCAGCCCTCACGCTGCCCCGTGAAGAAGCAGTTCTCACGTGAAATTGAGTCCCCCAGTGCATCCACCTCAGCAGCGACGGTCGCATTACTGGTAACCAGCGCTTTGACCTCAGCATCCGCCACACGATATTCGATATCCGCGCGCCTGAGCATGACGGTGCAGGGAACGGCAACGGCGCCGATCGCCCAGATACCAATGCTCGCTGTATAAATATCCGTGCCTCGCGGCAGGAGCAGCATGACACGATCACCTTTCTGGATGCCTGAATCACGCAAGACCGTGCCAAATCGCAGCGCATTCTCCCACACTTCACGGTAGCCTGCTCGCTCCACCGTGCCGTCTGGATGCTCCGTGATCGCCAGCACCTTCGCTCGATCCTCGGCCCACCGCCGTACCACCTCCACAAAATTGTAATCCTTGGGCATATCCCACGTGAACCGCATGCGTTCCGCCTCGTAATCGAATACGGTCACTTCCTTACCCATTTCGTCAATCACTCCTTATGACTGCACTGCAAAGGCAGCTCTGCTAAGAGCCGTCTACGCCACGCCGCGCCGAGCGGTTGCGTGTATACATTGACGCCTCCTGCTAGGTAAGGATAACGTGCAGACCTCTTTAGCTTACCGCCCCTGCAATCGTAGTGAAGGGGCAGTCGCAGGGGCTTGATAGCCGCCTGCTGCATACAAAACACCAAACTTAATCGAAACCTACTTTTAATGTGGTGAAGAATAGCTATGCCACTACTTCCATGAAAGTCCCCCAGCTTCTCTTCCTTGCTGCATGCTTCGTGCTGTTGATCGGGCACGCGGGTGGCCAGATTACGCTGGATATTGACGTGCCGCCCGGCTGGGAATTACTCGATTCCGAGGAAGAAGAGGAGTGGGGCTATTGGTGGTACGGCACGGTGGAATTTACATCGTTTGTCGAAATCGCCTACGAGACAACGATACCTGACGAGCTTGTAGGGCAGGAGGACGATCCTGACGCCTTACAGGCGTTTGCCGAAAGTAATCCCTATTACGTGCCCGACGAGTCGGGTGTCACGGTCATCGACGGTCGACCAGCGGGATATGTTCAAGAAAACTTCGCGGAGGGCTACGCACGCTACCTGGTGTATATCAAGGATGATGTCTTTGTCGAGATCGCTACTGATATCAGCACTGATGATCACCTTTCGGCAACCATGCTCCTGGAAAGCTTTTCCATTTTGCCTGCAGTGCCTGAACCGAGCCCAACAGTCACACCTACCCCCACTCCGAGCCCTTCGCCTACTCCAACTCCCACTCCTACTTCAACGCCGACGCCAACTCCGTCTCGAGAGCTTGTCGCCTACTATCCGTTTGATAGCGACACTGAAGACCATTCAGGGCATGGAAACGATGGCACGAACGATGGAGCAACGTTTGTCTCAGGGGTCGTTGGCGAGGCGTTGCGTTTTGATGGTGTTAATGACTTTGTTTCCGCCCCCGTGAATCTAAATCCGGCCGTTATGCCGCAGATGACCATCACACTCTGGGCTCGTGCTGATGCTGTTACCGGAACGATCATTTCACACGACAACGGGGGGTACGATCGCAGTATCGATATTGATTATCGTGGTGGTGGAACAGGCTGGTCGGCCTTCAGTGGAACCGGCGCTGTTCTGGGCTATCATCCGGTCACGGTAGGAGAATGGGTCTTTCTCGCAGCGGTTTACGACCAGCCCGCTGGCACCGTGGAACTCTACGTGAATGACATGCATTATGAGGAAGCGGGCAGCCTCGAATCCGGCTGGGAGTATCTCACTATCGGCAAGAACCCCTCATTCGGCGCCTATTTCCCGGGCACCATCGACGAGGTCCGAATCTACAATTACGCGCTCTCGGACGCTGAGATACAGGAGCTCTATCAGAGCGTTTCTATTCCGCCTCCTGTAACGCCCACACCCTCTCCCTCGCCCACGCCGTCACGTGGCGTGTCTACTCCTACTCCTACTCCTACTCCTACTCCTACTCCTACTCCTACTCCTACGCCCACTCCTTCTCCCACTCCTACTCGTGCTCCTACCCCAACGCTATCCCCCATGCCCAGTCCGACCCTCCATCTGGGCGCGGTCGGGACAGTAGATCCGCTGGAATTGCGTGCCACACTCGCACACGGTGAATCGGTCACGGAGACGAAACGCTATACCACCGCAGAAGGCCAGCCGATTACGCGTCTCGATGTGCTCTTCTGCTTTGACCTGACGGGGAGTATGAACGAGGAGCTCGAGATCATGCAGGCTGAGTCACGGCACATCATGGACCGTCTGCGTGAGCTCGTCCCTGATAGCGCCTTTGGTGTGGCGAGTTTTATGGACTATTCGGGAAGTTACTCCGTCCGGGACTATAGCGCTACTTACGGCGCAGTGAGCGACTATCCGTGGGCGCTGGATCGGGGAATCACGGACGATACCGAGCTGGTACGTGCGGCGATCAATGGGTTGACTCTGGGCGACGGACAGGATTATCCTGAATCTTACAGTCGTGCGCTCTATGAAACCTACGCCGATCCCAACGTCGGCTGGCGATCAGGCGCGAAGAGGATCGTTATTCTGTTCGGGGACGATATCCCTCACGATCCTGCTTTCCAAACCGGTGTGGATCCCGGACGAGACGCTGAGGTGGGTACGGCTGACGACCTCTACTTCGACCAGGTGGTTTCCGGATTGCAATCGTACGGCATCACGGTATTAGTGCTGTATTCGGGTGCCAATCTCCAGCCCTGGGAGTACGTAACCGAAGAAACGGGCGGCAGCCTTTATCCGCTTGCTCATGCTGAGGCGGAACGCATACCCGGGGCGATCACGAGCCTGGTACAGGCAGAAGTGGAGCGTATCAGCATGCTCACCCTGCAGGCTTCACCCCCCGTGTACGAGGAGTGGGTTTCCTTCACCCCTGAGCAACATACCGAGGTCCCCGGTGGCGAGACGGTGGCATTCTCCGTCATCGTAAGGGTTCCTGAAGGCGCGCGGAGCGATACCCATTCATTCGCGATCGACGTCGTGGGCGACGGCACTGTATTGAGCACACAGACGGTCACGATCACCGTGCCCCCGGGAGAAGCAATTGATCACGTTGAACCTGAAGCGGCATCCCACCTGTCACATGTCAACGTCTCCGTGAGCAGCAACGGCGACGCCATCTTCCGATTCTCATTCAGGCCGTCGGTTCGCGAAGAGGCTGCCTGGCTCTCCCACCGGTTCGAACTTGCCAAAAGTCTCGAGAATGCACTGGAAAAGACCGTGATGCGGGATGTGCGCTTGCTCAAGATCTCAAGTAGAGAGACCAGCTTCCTCGTTCCTGACCTGATTGAGCCGGTGGGCACGACGTACGTCATGCCGGAAGTGGACTTGAAAGCACTTGAAGGAGCGTTTCAGGCTGCAACCGATAAAGCAACGGATGGTGAGCTTGCACCCGTTAGTATGGTGCCCACAACTGCCACCATTGTATTCCCGGACGAGTATACCGAGGCTTTTGAAGGCACGAGTCGTATCCCCGAGACAGCTCATTCGGCCCTCGGGCCGGTTCAGCCGTGGATTGTGATTACTGATCCCGCTTCCGGCATCGTGCTGCAGAATGCCACGAGCATCCACGTGCGAGCGAGTGAGGAGATCACCAGAGTATCGCTCGTTATTCAGGGCGCCACATGGAGCGAGCAGTTCGAGGATACCACACGACCGTTCGTCTTCGCATGGAATGTGAGCGATCCCGCGGTAGCTGGCGGCTTGTACCGGCTGGAAGCGACGGGGTTTGCTGACCACACCGAGATCCAGACGGCGAATGACTCGGTGCTCGTGGACGTGAAGCAGCCAACCGCGCCGCCCCTGACCGTCATTGCCATGTTGATCGCGAGCATCTCTGCGGGTGCCGTTGCCGCTGCAGGCGTCTATAGTACGGGTATACGGGGTCTGCACAGGCCGAAACTCAAATTCTCGCTCCATCGGAGCATCCTGGCGGCTCAGTATCGAACCACCTTCCCCGGCGATCTGGTCCGGATCATGTTCGGCATTCTCGCGCTCTCCATCGCCTACACGCTCCAGTGCACGCTCACGATGCGAACGGTGTTCTTTAATGTGCCCTTCTCTGAGCAGCAGGGACGTTTCCTCCTGCCCACTTTCAAGGGTCTGGCACCGAATGCGTGGGACATATTCCTCTTGATCGTTGCGCTCATTGGCGTGGTCATCGTGGTTCGTGAGGCGGCACAGTATTTCTTCGCGCTGCTCCTCAATGCCGAAGTTGGCGCGATCGTTGATCGGACTGCTTCGGGCATGATGATGGTAACGGCTATCTTCGGCCATCCATTCGGTTACCCGATCCGTGCCGTGCTGTGGGAAGATCTGAGCCCGCGGATAAAGGGATTCATCTGCCTCGGGAACATCATGAGTCTCTTCTCATTGCTTGCCTTCTTTTACTATCTCGTTTTCGTCTGGTATCCTGATGCGTGGTGGGTGGTCTGGGTGGGAGGAGTGGGCATCCCGACCGTGGTGATGACCACGTTTTATTCCTTGCTCCCTTTTGTGGGTGAGGAAGGCACGGTCATCTATGAATGGAACCGCTTCCTGGCACTGCTGCTCCTTGTCGTTGCTGGCTTTGCCTATCTGACCTTCACGTTTAACCTGTCCGATCCTTTAACGCTCCAATTCGGCCTCGGAATGTTCTCTTTGAGCGTTTCTGGACTCCTGATTGGCGGTTTACTCCTGTATAGCTTTGTGAAATGGATCAATTTACTGTGAGGTGAGAGAAAAAGAGAGAAAAGAGGTGAGAAGATGGAAGAAAAAAGGATAGCAGGGGCGAAACGTGCATCCTGCAAAGCTGAGGTGAGGAGCAGGTATGACAAAATCTGCCCGAATTGTGGAGGTAAGCCATGACGGCGGAGGCGGATCAGGTGATCAAGATGCTCATTAATAAGGGCATCATTGCAGAGGACGAGAACGTGCTGTTTACCGCGAGACAGAAGAGGTGGTACAATTTGATCTGGCCAAGTCGGATCATCGTTACCGATGTCCAGGTGATCTTCTATACCATCACGTGGTTTGGCTACAATCTGGAGACCTATGGCTACGACTTCTTTCACAACATTAGCGTTAAGAAATGGCTCTTCTCCAGCAGTATCACCTTTGTTACTCGACTCGGTGTCGGGAAGATGAGAGGCCTGCCCCATGACGCTGCAAGTGCCGCAATGCAGGCTATTGGGAGGGGCATACGCGCTCGCGTCATGGCACCAAAAGAGTCGTTGCGTACAGAGTCGGCTATCGTGTAAACAGACCACCGCCAGCGGGTTGAATCGGGTCAGCCGTGCCCATAGTAGCCGTGGAAAGTGACGAGCACTGGACAGCGCGAATTCTGGATGATATGAATGAAGCGGTATCGCTGAGCTTAACGACGTGGTTACAGAGATGCTTTTCGCACTCCACAATCACGAGAGAAGATATGCAGGTGGGGTAAACAGCCGGGTAAAAGGAGAACAGACCGCTTTTCGCTCGCAACAAACGTATTATCGCTTTATCCTGGCGCCCGAATAGCTGAATACGCCCTGCTTCAGCTTTATCCACTTCGCCCGCTCGAGCCCGATTACAGCGCCGCAGGGGCATTTCACCTCGGCGTCCTCGCGGATACTGTAGTCCTCAACGATCCGAGCGTTCCAGCAGTGCCACAACCGCCCCGTGCCGAGTTTCTGGTACTTGAACACCTTCCGCCCGCAGCGGCTGCACCGTATGATAATCATTACCAGTCCATTTTGTCGCGGACGTCCACTAAGTTACCGTACACCGACGCACTAAGCTGACGCCAGGCTCAGGCAGAAGAAGATGACCGTTATCAGGAAGAGAATAACGAACGTCTTTTGCACCGGTGCTTGATATTTATGCGCCCGCTTCATCTCTTTACGGTACCGCGCGGTAGTTATAATAACAACTGAAATATAAACGATGAAACACCATAAATACACATTCAGAAGAACATGCTGGAGCTCATAGTTCGCAATGATAAAAGCTGCACTAACCCCGGTAAATGCAGAGAACAGCGATAAGAAATGCAGTCTTCTTGAACGCTCGTACGGGAATATGATCATCAATATAAAGGAGATACAGCCGACTAGCCCCGCGACTTTGATAAATACGATGTTTACGGTCAAATACGAGTCAATATTAAACCACAGAGGTAGCTGCAACACTGCGAAGAGCAGCAATCCCGACCGGTAAAGAATCGTTGAGATGCGATTTTTCGGGAGGGTATACCCGAGATCACAATAATAATGCCACCAGTAATCGTATTTTTTGTAATAGGTCAGCATAGCGAGATGGCTCAGTAAAAAGAAGAGTATCGCACCCAAAATGCTCAGTTCGAGTTCAAGCATTTTTCCGCTCCACCGCCATTTGTTTTGTTATGATCATTTCAGCACGTCTAACAGTGCCACGCGCTCCAATACGAGCTGTGGCAACTTCGCCTCGCCCACCGCGCTCAGCTCACGATCTGTGATGCCGAAGAAACGCTTTACTCTGGCTCGCTTTGAGACATCGTACACTAATTCTGAGGTTTGCAGTGCATTTTGCTCCTCGCTGAGGCCCGTGCTCGCTTTTATTGCCGCTACAACCGCATTCAAATCCGTTTCAGCAGTCGTAGCAACGATAATACAGGCAATACGCTTCTCGCCCTCAGTAACGCCCATCGCCAGTGCCCGGCCAATCTGCCGCTTTCCCGCGGCATATACCAGGATCTCCATGCCCAAATCGCTCGTGATGTTCCTGCCCTTCTTCACCGCCCGCAGCGCCTTCTCGACGGCGGAGTGCAAATGCGCCTCACTCACCACCAGATCGGTATCCAGCGCCTGTACGGTCACGGCGTGCTGCTCCGCGATCGCTTTCAGCGCAGCAAGGAACTCGCTCACCGATGAAATACTGACGGATCCCACAAGGATCCTGTACTGCGCTTTTCGTGCGTTCTCCAGGTGCATCGTTCCGTTCGTACTGCGTAAAGGAACCAGATTTGCGATGATGATTAGTGAATATAGCCGCGCTCCACGAGCACTTCGGCATTCAGTATTGACGCGCCAGACGCGCCCCGGACGGTATTATGGCCCTGAGCGATATATTTGATCTCGTTTCCCACGTTACCGGATCGGATGCGGCCGACCGAAACGCTCATGCCATTGCCCGCATCGCGATCCAACCGTGGCTGAGGTCTGTCTGGCTCCTCGCGGACGATAACGGGCTTTTCAGGCGCGAATGGCGTCTTAAATTCGTTGACAAAGTTCAGGAAAGCCTCCTTTACCGTATCAACGCTTACTGCATCCTTGAAGTTCACCCAGATCGCCATGGTATGACCGTCCAATACGGGCACGCGATGGCAGGAAGCGCAAACGGTAATGGGCGCGTTCTGCACGCCAGTGCCAGCGAGACTGCCAAGTATCTTGAGCGTCTCGCGCTCCATCTTCCCTTCTTCCTTACCGATGTAAGGAATGACATTGTCTAATATTGCCATCGAGCCCAGGCCGGTATAGCCAGCGCCCGAAACAGCCTGCATCGTGGCGACGTGAACCGTATGAATGCCCAGCGGCATCACGGGCTTCAAACTTAAGGCCATGACGATTGTAGAGCAGTTCGGATTCGTGACGATAAAGCCATCCCAGCCACGGTTAGACTGCTGCAACTCGATCAGTGCCAGGTGGTCCGCGTTGATCTCAGGTATGATGAGTGGCACGTCGGGCTCCATACGATGGACTGCCACGTTACTGGAGACGGCGAAGCCCAATTCCGCGCAGCGGCGCTCCACCGTACTCGCAATCTCGCCCGGGAGTGCCGAGAACATGATCGCTAGCTCTTCGTTCGCGGACGCACCGACGGCGTCCATAGGCTGCACGACCATTTCCGCGGCCTTCTGGGGCAGCTCGGAGGGAAGGAACCACTGCGCTGCATCCTTGTACCGCTTACCCGCGCTTCGTTCAGAAGCAAACAATGCCCCGAGCTCAAACCAGGGATGGCCTTCAAGAAGCTGCACGAAGCGCTGCCCAACGCTACCCGTCGCACCCAGAACGCCCACTTTTCGTTTTCTCATAGTTTCCATAACTCAAAACGCGTAAAAAGATTTAAATGTTAGTGCACTGAGTTATAATAACGATAAAAAGAGGTGAAGAACAGTAATGGCACGCTTTCCAGAGGCTGAGGCACGGCTCTTTCGGATGAAGATTTGTATGGATTGTAACGCACGGAACGCGATGAGAGCAACGCGGTGCCGGAAATGCAACTCGGGCAACTTGCGGATGAAGTCCACACGTCGCACTCGCTAGCATTTTGGGGTTTACTCTTACGTACTCACTCATTCTGATCGATGAAAAACGGCAAGGTTATAGCGATAGCGGGAAAAGGAGGCACGGGTAAAACGGCTATCGCTGCTCTGATGCTACGGGAACTCCTGAGCGTGCACGGAGAGGGGGATATCAGCATCTTAGCAATCGATGCGGATGCCGATTCGAACCTGCCCGATGCGCTCGGTGTGACCTGCGAACAGAGCCTGGGTGACATCCGGGAGCAGCTCCTGGATGAGAAGCAGCGGAACATCGCTCTGGACTTGCGGTCGCAGTTTGAGGGCAAGATTTCGGCGATTATGGCAGAAGAAGACCGCTATGACCTGCTGGTGATGGGGCGTCCTGAAGGCCCGGGCTGTTACTGCTCGGTGAATCACCTTATTCGCATGATTATTGACACCCTCGCCCAGAACTACGACTACACGATCATCGATTGCGAAGCAGGCCTGGAGCATCTGAGCCGACGGACCACGCGTGACGTGGATATCATGCTCGTGGTGCTCGATACCACGCGGAAGAGCATCAAGACGGCTCTGCTACTGCAGGAGATTGCGCGCGAGATTGATGTTGACGTGAAGAAAATGCTCATCGTGGCGAACAAGATACCAGAAGGCGCGGCTGATGAACTTCGTGCGACTGCTTCCTCGTACGGAATCGAGATCGACGAGATTGTCCCGTTTGACCAGATGATCACCGAATATGATACGAAAGGACGACCCGTGGTGGAATTGCCCGATGATGCACCCGCAGTAATTGCGATGCGACGGGTCGTCGAGAAGATCCGGTAAAATACCGTGAATCTGGTGGGCAAAAATGAAGATTATGGTGAGTGGCACGGTGCAGGGCGTTGGCTTTCGGCCAACGGTGTACCGAGTGGCGAAGACGCTCGGATTACACGGCTACGTGCTGAACAAAGGCTCGAACGTGGAGATAGGACTTGTAAACGGCGCTGGAAACGGCGATAGCGTGGCCGAGTTCCTGAATCTGCTCCGTGAGATGCTGCCACCACTCGCTGCGATCGAGAATATCAAAGTTAAGGACGAGCCGGTCAAAGGGTATGACGATTTTCGGATACTCACGAGCTCAGAGGGACGCAAGACCTCGATGACGCCCGTGGACACGGCGATCTGCGATGAGTGTATCCGTGAGCTTTTCGATCCCTCGAATCGTCGGTATCTCTATCCCTTCATCAACTGCACTTCCTGTGGTGCGCGGTTCTCGGTTATCAAGAACGTCCCCTACGACCGGATCAATACTTCAATGCAGGAATTCCAGATGTGCGAGGACTGCCTCGCTGAATACGCGGATCCACTGGACCGCCGCTTTCACGCGCAGACAACTTCCTGCCCACACTGCGGTCCAACATACACGCTGTACGAGAAGGACCGGAGCGTCATTGATGATAAAGATCCGATCGGAACCTTTGCACGACTGATTGACGAAGGTGCACTGGGGATCGCAAAGAGCTGGGGCGGCATGCATCTTCTCGGGACGTTCGAGCAGACAGATCGCGTGCGAGCGCTTTACCGGCGCCCATCAAAGCCCTTAGCCGTAATGTTCCGTGATGTGACGGCGATCAAGCACTATCTGAATCTAACTGAGCACGAGGAGCGATTATTACGCTCACCACAGCGGCCAATCGTGCTGCTGGAGAAGAAAGCGATATCAGACCCAGATGAGCTGGCAGGGATCTCTCCGGGCTTGAGCACGATCGGCGTATATATACCGTATTCCGGGCTGCACCACGTGCTCTTTCATCACCTGAAAGCCCCTGGTATACTGATGACCTCGGCGAATGTGCCGGGCGAGCCCATGACGGTCAGCAATGAGGCGGCTTTCAACCTCACCGCTGATTATTTCCTGCTTCACAACCGGGCGATCGTGAACCGGCTGGATGACTCGGTAATCAAATGCTACGGCGTGCGAAACCAGTTCCTGCGACGATCGCGCGGCTTCGTGCCGACCGCGCTCAACGTCCCATATACCGAACGGATACTGTCACTGGGTGCGATGGAGAACGTCTCGTCCAGTATCACGAAAGATAGCAAATTGTATACCAGTCAGTATATCGGCAGCACGTTCCACTATCCGACGCTGGAATTCCTCGAGGCGGGCACGGAGCAGTTGCTGAAACTGCTGGGCCTCACGCTGGAAGATATCGATGCGATCGGCGTGGACGTACATCCCGGCTACGCAACGAAACGGTACGGGAAATCGCTGGCCGATGAATACTCGATCGAGCTCGTACCGGTGCAACATCACTGGGCACACGCGGCCGCGTTGATGCTCGATAATGGGGTGGAAGAAGTGATGGCGCTGACGCTGGACGGCACGGGCTATGGGCTTGACAAAAAGGCCTGGGGTGGCGAGCTCCTCTTCTCCAATTACTATTCCTTCGAACGCGTGGGCTCGCTGGAAGAGATCCCGCTTATCGGTGGCGAGATGGCAATACGAGACCCCCGCAGGCTCGTGTTCGCCGTCTATTCACTCCTGGGGCGCGAGCGCGAGGCTGGGCGATTGGTGAGCGATCATGAGGCGGGCGTCATGGCCAAGCTCATGAAGACAGCACCGCTGACGAGCAGTTTCGGGCGCGTACTTGATGCACTCGCCTGCTATCTCGGCATCTGCCAGCGGATGACCTACGATGGCGAGCCGGCGATGAAGCTCGAGCGGTATTTAGCGTTCGGTGAACCCACATATGCGTTCGAGACGACGGTCGAATGTGCGGATCGGAAGACCGTGCGAACGCTGCCGCTCTTCGACCAGTTGGCCGACTACCGAATCAGCACGGAGCGAGAGAAAGCGGACATCGCATACTCATTCGTGCAAACACTACTAAAGGAGCTGGTGGAGATCGCTGCGGACGTCTGTGAGAGCACGGGAGTCCAGGCTATCGGAATAACCGGCGGGGTCTCCTATGATCTCCCGATCGTCAGCATGGCCGAGCGAATGGTGAGGGAGAAGGGCTTTACGTTCCTGACGCATGATCGGATACCGAACGGAGACGGCGGCATCTCGGTCGGCCAGAACGTGATAGTCGGTAGGACATTTAAGGAACAAACGTAAAGGTTGATTATCATGTGCCTGGGGATACCGGCGAAGATCGTGGAACTCGGTGAACGCGAAGAAAGCGGTCTGCAGCGACGTGCGAAGGCGGACTTCGGCGGCGTTTCACGCGAGATTGATATAACGCTCGTTAACGTCGAGGTAGGCGATTACGTGATAGTCCATGCGGGCTTCGCGATCGAGACGATCGACGAGGAAGAGGCGCAGGAGACGCTGAAAGTCTGGGACGAGCTGCTCACTAAATACGATGAGTTCGACCGGGTAGCGTAGCCGTTTCGACTCCACATCACCTGTTTTATGCTTTGCCGTGATAGAGGGTAAGCACCACGAAGGCGATCAGTGCGCTGAAGAGACCCGCAGGGATGCCGATGAAGAGCGAGAAGTAAATAATATCTTCGAGCAACCAGGCGACGAAGAACATGACGGCGATAAAGATCGCAAGAGACACGACGATCCTGAGTATGAGATTTATTGCCCGATTCATGCGCGCTCGTTCATCTCTTGTGGGCTCAGGTATAAAAGCCTTCCGCGACGTTTTTTTGCCGCAAATTTCTGGTTGATAGTACAGAAGGCGGTTTTCGCTGCCAGCGTCAGTCGGCACCCAGGAACTAGACCTCTTTCCCGCGCTCTTTCCCCGTTCCTGAGCGCTGAGCGCTCGCGAGGACCGCATTGATAAACGCCGCCTGTTGCTTTGACCAAACCGCATTTGGCGTGCGTTTCAGCCATTCCACCTGCAGCTCGATGAACTTCAAGCGCTCCTTCCTGTTTCGCTCCTTCTTCTCTTCCAACTCTTTTAGATCAATGTTCATTGCACGCCTTTCAGATATTCCTTGACAATCGTATCATCAATCCCGAAACTGTTCAGGAACTTGATAAGTTTTTGAAAATCAAGATGCTCCTTAAAGAGCGTAAACAAAAACGCAGCGTCCTCCAGATCCTTCTCCGAGCCCAGGAACATCTTGTACGCAATCTGCAGTTCCAACGGAGAGATGTTAAGCGTGTTATCACCTACCCTAACCTCAATCGCTTCGGTAAGACTGTAATAATCAACATCATCTTTGACAAATTTGAACGCGATATTCGGAATGAATTGCTCTTTTTTGGCGAATCTCACTGCTGTTTTATTTAGCAGATAATTAGAATAAGCATCAGTAATATCCGCAGTATTTAAGCACTCATATTTTTCTGCGAGGATAACCCATAGGTTATTGAACTCATCGAATGAGAGTTTTTCACTGAGAACATCGATGTCCTCTGTTGTTCGCGTCCGTCCGAAAAGGATGGTGATATAACCGCTCACCACCACGTACCGTATCCCCAGTCTTTGAAGAATGCGGACGAACTCAAAAACGAACTTATCCAGCTCAGAGAGCTCGCGCGCGAACCGTATTCGTTTCCCTTCTTCGAACTCGAGCTCCATTCTTTATCTTACAGAAACAAGGGCTCGGGGTGTTAAAAACTTGAGCTTCTCGCGATCAAACCACGTTTCTGCCGCGAGCTACAAAATCACCAGCACACCCATGTACCAGAGCGTGACGATCACTCCGGCGACCAGCACGCCCGCAAAGATCGTGGGGAACGCGTATTTGAAGCGAATGCCGAAGACGAAGGCGACAGCACAGCCGGTCCACGCGCCGGTCACGGGAAGCGGAATGGCCACGAATGATGCAAGCCCGAGCGCACCGTATTTCTCCATGCGATCGTTATAGCGACGTGTGCGCGCGAATAGCCAGTCGAAAAATCGGTCGAAGCTCCGGTACCGCCGCAGCCAGTTCGAGACGGGTTCGAGAAAAAGGAGCAGCGGAATGACGGGCAGCATGTTCCCGATGACCGAATATACATACGCTTGAACCGGTGACATACCGAGCTCGAAGAGCGCGAGTGGAATAGCCCCCCGGAGCTCGCTAATGGGGGTCATGGCCGTAAGAATCACCCAGAGTATCTCCAGAACACCCGCAAAATCGCTCGGCATTGTCCGCTCTAATCCGCTCCTTATTTACATACAAAGGTATATTCGGAGAGATTAAGGAGTTAATGAGCGGTACAGGAAGGAGCAATGAAATTCGATCCCAAGGATGTCCGGGCGGAGACGAGCGCGGATTTTGAAAGCGCATGGATGCGCGGCGTCCAGTATGCGAGCAAGCGAGGACTGAACGAAGGCTATCCACGTTCGTTACGACAGGTACGCTGGGGCAAGCCCCATCCAGTGCTCGAGACCATTCAGGCGCTGCGTGAGGCTTATCTGCGGCTCGGGTTTGAGGAGATGATCAACCCTGTGATCATCGATGCGGAAGATGTGAAGCGCCAATTCGGCAAGGAGGCACTGGCCGTTCTGGACCGCTGCTATTATCTTGCCGGGCTGCCGCGGCCGGACATTGGCATCTCCGATGAGCGCATACAGCAGATGAATGCCCAGTTTGAGAAGGAGCTCTCGAAAGCGGAGATCGCTGAACTGCGCGAGACGTTACACCGGTATAAGCGGGGCGAAATCGGAGGCGACGATCTCGTGTACGAATTGGCGCAGAGCTTGAGCGTTGAGGACATGCAGGTGACGAAGGTGCTGGATACCGTCTTCCCCGAGTTGCGGGAGATCGCGCCGGTCGCGTCGAACGCGACGCTGCGGAGTCACATGACCTCCGGCTGGTTCTTGACGCTCGCCGAGCTCGTGCATACCAAACCGTTACCGATCAGACTCTTCTCCGTTGATCGCTGCTTTCGCCGCGAGCAACGCGAGGATGAGATACGGCTGCGAAGCTATCATTCTGCCTCCTGCGTCCTCAGCAACGAAGACGGCCAGGTGAGCCTTGACGACGGCAAAGAAGTGGCTACCGGGCTGCTCCTGCAGTTTGGCTTTCGTAAGATCAGGTTCCGACCGGATGAGAAACGGTCGAAGTATTACATGCCAGACACCCAAACGGAGGTCTTCTGTCACCATCCGCGACTTGGCTGGGTCGAGCTGGCTACCTTCGGGATCTATTCGCCCACCGCACTGGCACAGTATGACATTCCTTATCCGATCATGAATCTCGGGCTGGGCGTCGAGCGATTGGCGATGATCGTGCACGAGTCGGATGACGTTCGGGCATTGGTCTTCCCGCAATTTAACGCGCCCGCTGTGCTGAGCGATCTCGAGCTCGCGGAACTCATCAGACTGGAGAAGACGCCGCAAACGCCAGAAGGCGCGGCCATTGAGAAGAGCATCGTCCAGGTCTGCGACGACCACGGTAGCGCGGAATCGCCGTGCGAATTCCTCGCGTACACGGGGCCAATCTGCGGGAAGCAGGTTGTGGTGAAGGTGATCGAGCCCGAGGAGAACACCCGGCTCTGCGGACCCGCAACGCAGAACGAGCTCGTGGTCTTCGATGGTTCGGTACAGGGTCTTCCGCGTACTGAGAAATGGGCGAAGCAGTTTGAAGAGGGCGTACCGACGAATATACGGTTCCTTGACGCGTTCGCCGCACTCGCCGCAGCTACGATCGAGGACGCGGCTCGAACCGGTGAGCTGGCGAAGCACGGAGCAGTTACGGTAAACGTGAAGATTGTCCGGAGCGGTGCGGACATCAATATTGTAATTGACGACGTGGCTGCGCGGTACATCACCTCAACGAACCGGAAGCTAGACATACGCGGACCTGTGTTTCTTACGGTCATTGCGAAGCTGGTCTGAAAAAATTGCTGACCTCATCGTCTCTATCAACACAGCGCGTCGCATCTGCGTGCGGGGCCGTTCACAGGACCTTTCGCATCACGATCGCGGCCTCGCCGTCCTTATAATAGTAGGGCACGAGCCCGACCTCCATGAAGCCCGTGCTGCGGTACAACTGCTGAGCCACGTAATTGCTCAAACGCACCTCGAGCCGCACATACCCGATCTTCTGTTTTCTCAGGATGTTGAACGCCGCTTTCAAGAGTATCCGGCCGACGCCCCTGCCGCGATATCGCGCATCAATGGCGAGGGCAAAGATGCGCCCCTCGCCCTCCGGGGTCAGGATAAGCACGATAAAACCGATGACTATGCCCTCGTGTTCTGCAACCAGAAAGCCCCGCGGCCATTCGTCGTGTAATTCCAGATACAGCAGCGCATCACCTTCCAGAAATGATGCCTCCTCTATCTCCAGCACCCGGTTGATGTCTGCCTTCTCAAACTGCCGCACTCTTACCGTGAGACCTTTCGCTGTGGTTACTCTCATATCCATTCCGTATTCACTTCACCGATCTTCCAGCTCCTCTTTTACGGTGTACTCAATAATAAGTGTAGCGAGCTTGCTCAGCAGTTCCTCGCTCAACGGCGACGCCTTCGACCCGCGAGGCTTCCGTGCGCGCTCACACCATTTCACGATGACCTCGTTCTGGCGCTGCTCGTCCACGATCGGCCGGTTCATGCGTACTTTCTCAGCACGCGCCTCGCCCGCATAGTACATCCGCTGGGCGAGTAAATCGGCAATCATATCGTCTATTTCATCGATTCGCTTCCGAATCTCTGCCAGTTCCCCGTTACCCGCAGGCATTTTTATTCTGCCATCATAAAGAAGGTGTGCAGTTAAGATAAGAGCGTAATTGTCCATGCACCAACGAGAAGAGGAAAGCGAAGCAGACCCAAAGCCACCTGGTAGTTGCAGCTTGAGCGCTCGAAGAATAATCTGTCAGGGTAACGGCAGAAGTAACGGCCCTGGAGTCGCTTCTAAACAGACGGTGGATGAGCGCGTGCAAGGGCAGGAAAGAGCGAAATATGGCGTGAGGAAGAGCGGTACATATGAGCCAAGAACGCAGAGCATCCGGATCAAACGTTTTGAGGACACCGCTCAGCCATGTCTCCACCTTCTTTCACGATTTCTCTGATTTTTTCCGGCAAGCGCCCCTCTCGCTCCTCTTTTGTTCCGTTACCGGACTATTGGCCGGTGTTGGCTTGAGCTTCATGTCCGGGCTGCTACAGATGCTTCCAGGCCTTATCATCTTGATTCCCCCGGCCATCGGCATGCGCGGCAATATTTACAGCGCACTCGTCTCGCGGTTGGGCACCTCGATGCATCTTGGTCTTTACTCGCCCAGTCTGAAACGGGGTGGGATCTTATTCCAGAACGCCAGTAGCTCACTCGTACTCACGCTCGTACTCTCGGTCATTCTCGGTTTCCTAGTTAAAATGATCGTGTATCCCCTGGGCACACCAAACGGAGTGTACATCTCACTCCATGGGTTCGTGCTCATCTCGGTCGTTGCAGGACTGATCTCAGGCCTCGTCCTCCTTGCGATTGCACTGCTCGTCTCCGTCATTGGCTATCAGCGCAACTGGGATCTGGACAACATGTCCTCGCCGATTATCACCTCCGCGGGCGACGTAATCACCATTCCTGCGCTCTTTCTCGCCGCCCTGCTGATGTTGAAGCTGGAGCGGCTCGCGAATTCATGGAGCTGGGGCGGGTGGGAATGGTTTTCGCCGATAAGCCTGATATCGGTCTTCTTTATTGCTGCGGCTGTTCTTGCTGCTTTCCGAGGCTTGCGGTCGGAGGATAGGGCGTTGCGGCGCATCCTTATCGAGAGCATTCCGATGCTCTTCATTTGCGGGCTCATCGATACGCTCGCCGGTGTTACGCTCGATATCCGATTGGAACAGCTCATCGCGCTGCCTGCGATGCTCATTGTTATTCCACCGTTTCTGGGCGAGAGCAACGCCCTAGGCGGCATTTTGAGCTCCCGACTCTCCTCTATGCTCCACATCGGGACGGTGGAGCCGAAATCACTGCCTGATCGGCTCGTCACCGCGAATTTCATCGTCATTTATTGCCTCGCCCTCATCGTCTTCCTCGTTGTGGGAGGAACCGCATATGCCGCAAGCCTTTATCTTCAGCTCGCTACACCATCGTTCTCGAAGATGCTCGCTATCGCACTCCTGGGCGGCCTCTTCTGCACAACCTTTCTCAATCTCGCGTCCTACTATATCGCCATTCTTTCCTTCCGGTTCGGCCTGGATCCTGATAACGATACCATCCCGCTTATCACCTGTTTGACCGATGTTGTCGGCGTCTTCTCGCTCCTCTTCGCTATGTATCTCCTTTTGTAGCCGGCCCGTGATTCGCTTCGTAAATCAGGTACAACAACGTACCGTCGCGGTGGAAAATGGATAGCTCTTCTTTTTATGAACCGTTATGAAATAGGAGAAGTAGGATATGCCGGTCATTAGATTGTACTATGATGATTTGGAAGCGCTCACCGGCGTGAGCATCGCACGAATTGAGGAGCATCTGCCGCTGCTCTGCGCGGACGTTGAGCGAATAGAGTCGGAATATATGGACGTCGAGTTCTTCCCCAACCGCCCTGACCTCTTCAGCGTGGAGGGTGTAGCTCGCACGCTCCGGCAATTCCTCGAGCTCGAGCCGGGCCTCGCGAATTATGCCGTGACGCCGTCGGGCATCGAGTTGACCGTTGACCCTTCGGTGCTCGCGGTGCGACCGCTTATTGTTTGTGGCGTGGTAAGAAATCTGCATTTTGATTCCCGCAGCATCGAGTCATTAATGCTCCTGCAGGAGCAGTTACATCGCGGGCTGGGTCGTAATCGTAAGAATGTCTCGATCGGTGTGCACGATTTGTCCCGGGTGAAGCCCCCGTTTACGTACCTCGCGGCAGATCCGAGCTTCTCGTTTGTGCCACTTGATTACGACGTGGAGATGACGATGGCGGAGATCCTCGAGCGGCATCCGAAGGGGATCGGTTATCGGTATATCCTTGAGGGCAAGGATCGGTATCCGTTGATACTCGATGCTGATGGGAACGTGCTCTCCTTTCCGCCGATTATCAATGGCGAGCTGACCCGGGTGACCGAAACGACCGAGGAACTCTTTCTTGACGTGACGGGCCTGACCGATCACGTATTGATCGCACTCACTATCATCGCAACGGCACTGGCTGAGCGTGGCGGTGAGCTCCAATCGGTAGTAGTTCGATATCCCGATGAGCGCGGAACGTGCGTGACACCTTATTTAGAGCCCGTGAAAATGGAGGTCTTGGTACCTGAGGCCAACGCGCTCATCGGGCTGGATCTGACCGCAGATGACTGCAGGGCGTGCTGCGAGCGCATGGGTCTCGGCGCAGCGGTCAAGAATGCTGATCTCCTCGAGGTACTCATCCCCCCCTATCGCTATGATATTCTGCATCCCTGGGACATCATCGAAGATATCGCGATCGGTTACGGGTACAACAAACTCGCGCCTGAACTGCCAGCTACGCTCACCATTGGTGAGGTGCACCCAATAGAGGCGAAGAACGCTGCGGTGCGGAGCTTGATGATCGGCCTGGGCTACTTTGAGGTGGTCACCTTCACGTTGACCTCCGAGCGGAAGCAGTTTACCTTGATGCGGCGTGAGGAACGAGTAGCAGAGAGAGTCCCAGTTGCCGCTCCGATCAGTATCGAGCACACGATGCTTCGGTGCTCGATTCTCCCGAATTTGCTGGAGATACTCGCGATTAACAAGCATCGCGACCTCCCGCAGCGGATCTTCGAGGTCGGCCCGGTCGTCCGTAACTTCGAGGAGCGATTCATGCTTGCTGCTGTCGCCACGCACGCCACCGCGAACTTCGCGGAGGTTAGATCGGTCGCAGACGCGGTGCTCAAGGAGTTGGACCTGGACGATGCTGAGATCGTGAATTCGCACGATGGCGCGTTCTTCGAGTACGGCCGTAGAGCGGATATCATCAAGAATGGCGCGCGTATTGGCGTCTTCGGCGAGCTCCATCCAGAAGTAATCGGCAACTTCGGCCTCGACCATCCCGTCGTGGGCCTGGAGCTGGACCTCACCACCGGGGCATAGTAGGTAAGAGGACTGCGGAAACGGAGAGCTACTCGTGGTAAGACCCAGCGGTTATAAACGCTCGCAGGATATTCTTGTCTTGCGGCAGGGAAGTTGCGTTCCTGCGTTCATCGAGCTTGTGGCGTGCCCAAAATCTGTTTGATTTGCGGCTGATCTGGTCGTATATATGGGTTTTTTGTATCTTCAGACAAAACGTATAAGTGATTGCGGGTCGAGTTCGAGATAAACGAGCACTGTTCGAGCAAAAAGCAAAACCGGAACGGCGAAAATGAGTGTAATCAATTGTGACGTGTTGGTGGTGGGTGCCGGTCCTGCGGGCTCTGTTGCCGCGCTCTACTGCTCGAGACATGGATTGAAGACGATTCTGATCGAGAAAACTAGAGGGATAGGTCAACATATGAGGCCCCGGATCGATTCCTCGCCAGAAGCGGGACTGACGAAGATACTCAAAGAACTCGACTTGAAAACAGAGAACCGAGTGTTTACCTCGACGTGGTATTCCCCCAGTGGGAGCTCATTTACACTGCATTCCAAGAAAGGTGAATATTATTTCAAACGAGGCCCTGATCCCGATTCATTCGAGTGCTCTACGGTTCGTAAAGCGATAAAATTTGGTTGTATGTTGCTGGACGGTGTGAAAGTTAAAAACCTACATGAAGCTGGTGAACGGTTTGATCAAGTGACTCTTTTGCGAGATAATGAAGTTATTGTGATTACCCCTAAGCTACTCATTGCTGCAGATGGTGGTCACTCGCTCTTTCACGCCTATTTGAATAAAACGCTTATCAGCACTCGAGTAGCGTTTGGCGTAACCGGGAAAGATTTTGGGCACCCTGATACCTCCGAGATTTCTTTCGATGCCTCCTTAGCTCCTGGCGGTTATTTTTACATCGTCACTTCTCCAGGTGGGCTTTCATCAGCAGGGATTGTGGTGGACTCGCTCAAGATGCAACGGTCAGCACATAGTTATTTCAATAGTTTTCTTACCCGAAATCCAAAAATAGCTCAGAGACTAACTTCTATTCTCAATAATTATGAAGGGAGTGGTGAAATTTTCGATTTAGCGGCGTATCGCACCAAAAACTGCCTCTTCGTTGGTGATGCCGCTGGGCTAATTGACCCGCTATTTGGGTATGGGATGATGCCTGCAATCGTAAGCGCTTACTACGCCAGTAAATATTCCAGAGATGCTATAAAAACGGATGATTTTCAAATTTTGCAGGACTATGATACTTTTATCAGGCACCAGTTCCCGAAAAGAGTATCGCACCTTTATCGTAAGGTGTTTGATACTCTGGACAATGGTGAGTTCGAATTGATTATTGATCTCCTGAACGAGTTGCAAAGCAAAACTGATATTGATAAATTGCTTTGCCTTGTAGATAGTTGATGAGCTAGGTACTATGAAGGATTGCTGTTTAGTTCGTTCTTATTTATGCGGCAAACCCATTCTGCAGTTGAGTTGTTATTACCCGATAAGAAGACGAACGTAGCCAAAGGTAAGTCAGAACTCATTGACCTTGCAAAAACAACTGGCGGCAGGCCAAAGAGACGAAAGGGCCTTCGAGAGGTAGCACGAGCCGTAACACAAATGATTGAATGTGAAAAATTTAAATAGAATCTCTGTTCATTAAGCATTTAAGATCACCAATTCACAGATGCAGGGCAGATGGTAATCAAGTGCGATGTCTTAGTTGTGGGTGCAGGCCCCGCAGGGAGCAGTGCCGCGCGCGCGGCCGCAGAAGCTGGTGCTAGCACGATATGCATCGATAAGAAAGAAGAAATTGGTCGCCCCGTGCAGTGTGCTGAAGGTATTGGAACGTATCTATTCCCTTTCTTACCCTTCCGTATACCAGAAAATCAATTAGTTTGGGAAATTAAAGGAATATCCTTCTGGGCCGAGAGTTTAACGATCGAGCGATGCGGTGGATTTTGGTCGGGCTATGCAATAAACAGAGCCAACTTTGATACCTGGCTCGCCACCCGTGCAGTGAACGCCGGTGCAAAACTTCAGCTTGAAACTGAATTGATGGCTATGGAGTTCAACGAAGAGTACCATGTTACAAAAGCCATCGTCAAGACCGGGCATGACCAACTTGAAATCGAACCCACTATTGTTATTGCTGCGGATGGCGCGGATTCCACTGTTCTGGAGTTATTACAGGTGAAAAAAAATTCTACGGGGCTTGTTGGCGAAATAAAAAGCTATGAAATGCATAATTTACACCTCGATAAACCGTATGACGACCAGATATTTCTTGGGGATTTTGCACCTGGCGCTTATGGGTATATTTTTCCAAAATCCAGAACGACCGCCAACGTTGGTACTGGATTTTTATTCCCTAAAAAGAATTTAGACCACTGTTTTGCTGAGTTTCTTGAAGTGCCGGTAGTAAAACGGCAACTTAGAAATGCCCACGCGCTGGAAGAGAAAAGTGGCCGTGTTCCCATCGGTCATCTCACTGATAAAAAGGTATACGGTAACGTTTTATTGGTGGGGGATGCCGCGAATCAAAATATTAAACCATTGGTGGAAGGATTCCTCCCTGCAATTATATGTGGAGATATAGCTGGGAAACGGGCGATAAAATATTTGACAAAAAACGGAAATTTGAGCGACTATCCGTACGATATTGATAATAAATTAGGTATTTTTTTCAACGAATCGAATGCATTTCTTACTGTAGCTTACGATCTGCTGAAATCAGAAGATCCAAAGGATAAACTGCTGTTGCTTGGTTTAAACAGTAACGTGTTTTCTTCTCAAAAAATTGAAAAGCTCAAAAAGAGGGACTATGAGACTGTTAGACAAAAGTTAGTTGACTGGACCAATAGTAAAATTAAACAATCATTTACAATCTTATCTGAAAAGAAAGCATTCCTCTGCACAGGTAAGCATGTTCACTTTCCTAGTTAGGATAAAATTGGTAATAACTTTTACGTTAAATGCCCAGTATAAATAGGAAAGGCGCCCCAAAAAATTGGGCAGTGAAAATAAGGTACTCTGAACCAAATAGAACGCTGTATAAATCCCGGTTAGGTATTGATATCACCATTCCAATAACCCTACTAGTGTTACTATCGGCAGGAAGACAGGAAGCTTATATCCCTTTACCCTTAGATAGTTTGAATTCGATACAAATTCCGTTATTTATAAAACTTTTTATCATTATAATGTGTTTTTTGATTTCGTTGGATATTGTAATGATTTTAGAAATTAAAAAAATTGCATATTCAAAAATGTGGGATTATCTATTAGTTGGTAACTTTTTTTGTTTTTTGATGGTTTTAAGCCAAGCGATTTTAATTGTTAAATTATATTTCAATCAAAACATCCCATCTTCGGTGCATCATTACCTCGTTCTATCCGCCTCTTTTTATATTTTGACGCATATTTTTATATATTTAGTGCTATATTATTTGATAAAACCAATAGCTAGAAAAAGATTGGATCTATTCAATATTCGGTTTTTGGCAATTTATCTGATTTCCGTGGTTATTTTATACACAGCAACCAGTTTAGGCACACTGTCATCCTTCCCCGCTTCTCCTAATTTCTCATTTTTTTATGCATACGCAGTATTCTCCTTTGGTGCAATTGTTTATTTCTGTGTAATTATATTTTCTATTTCTAATGAGTATGCAAAAATTGGCTTTGTTCGTGAACCCTTCCTGTTCGGCGGCATTGGTGGAAGCACCTACGCCTTAGCATTTATTTTAATCGTATATTATTGCTTTAAATTCGCTCCGCCCGAGGACCTTTCTGTTTTGTATTACCTTATATCTTTTTATTTCGCATCTTCATTGTTTTCTTTTATATACCATATAAAATTTATTGTCGAGTTTCCCGCCCTTCTCGAACCCCGATGGAAAGTTTTAATGCCGTTTAACATCTCGAAAGTGACCGCAATCGCTACCGTACTCTTCCTATCCATATCAATATACCTCAGCTCGAGTGTGCATCCAAATTTCGTTATGTATCAAGCTATACCCTATTACATTGTCCCCATTTTGTCGCTGCCCATAGCAGTTGTGATTATTTTCATCATTAGTTTTATGAGGCAGCTTTTTGCCAGAACAAAACTGATATATTGGCGATTCATAAGATTTGGCCTGTTTGTCCACTTAGCCGTAACGTTCTACATTTATAGCCTTATTATCCTTTTATGGAACACGACCAGTAGTGGCACGAAGATTTTAGGCATGCTATTTGGCGGTGTATCATTCCTTTTTTACCTTTTTTTTGCCCTTGATTTACGAACGATACTCGTAGAACAGAAAATAAAGCTTATTCTTAACAAGGTTGACATGGCTCATACTGTTATCGCCTTTTACTCGTGTTTATTCATTATATTCTTCGGTGTTTCGTTTATCTATAAGGGTGACCCTTCCTTTACCACGTCTGAGATACTCCCCAATCCGATCTTGCTCTTCTTCGTGGCCTTTTTCCTTATCTCATTTGGGACGTATTTGAGCGTTACACATAAAGGATTTGAAGAGATCATGAAGAAAAATGTATGGAGTGAGCTATCTTATATCTTAGCATTTATTGTTTTTCTCCTGGTTTACCTCATATACTCTGCTGCAGGCACGCAGATGCAGCAATTCCAGTATCACAACATTGCGTTCGTCGGTTATTTTATCGTCCTGATAATCGAGATAGTATCTACGTGGACATTAGCAGAGAAGACCAAATTATGGGAAAAAGAAAAAGTAGACAGTGTTGATCTCTTGAATCAGCATGCACAATCATTTCTAAGAACAGATTATTTAGAAGATCTCTGGGAACGAACTATCACCCACTTTGTTGGTGAGGAAGAGCGATCAAAAATCAAATTTGATCCAGCACGTCGTGCATTTGATCTTACTGTATTAGATGAAGCGACGCGCGTGACTGTCGCCGTAAATATGCTGTTACAGATGTATCGGTTAGATGTTGAGGAGCGGATATCACTGCAGCGTACATCCCTCGCGGAAATAAAAGAAGAGATTGTGAAGATCCTAAAGGAAAAGATTTTGGAGTTGCCTGAAGGATTAAGATCAGAATTCGATGAAGAGCTCTACTATCCCTTACTCCTCGAAAAATCCATTAATGATCTCTTCGGACACCTCAGCACCTTTATTCCCGCGAGCGAGCAGCAACTGATCCTCGATGGCTTGAAGAGACGTGACGAATGCTTCGCCTGTATTGAGTTTGAAGCGGAAGAGATTCGCGTGAAAGAGGGGACACGGTTCGGTCGAGATACATTCCTCGAACTGTTCAAATTATATCTCGAAGCGATCGGTGAGAAGTTCCCGTTCAAGCGTTGTCTCCTCAGGGGGTTGGTGAAAGACGAGATAAGTGCTCATGGTCCATTTGCGGCCAGCGAGGTCTTTGACATTATCTCCACTGGGATCAAAGAACTTAACCTGGTCATGGCCGGAGGGTTGGTGAAAGGGAGTAGTACGCTGCTCTTCACCGAAGAGACGAAAGCAAAACAGAAGCTGATACAAGCGCTCATGAAACGGAACCTCCTCGAGGGGACGAGTATCATCTATGCTACTTCGAAGCGCCCGTACCGGCAGATACAGGGTGAGCTCCTCATGGAGCTTGGTTCGGTGGATCGCGCCACGATTCTCGATCTCTATGAGCCGCTCTATGAAGAGAAGGGCATCTCAGAATTGATCGAGTATGAGCATCATATACTGGTGCCCCTCAATAAAATCCTATTTCAACGGAGCCTGGTCAAGGTGATCAAGAGCCAATCAAGAAATCAACCACGAATCGTTATTATTGATGTATATGATGATTTTGCACGATATTACCAACCAGAGGAGACACATAAGCTCCTACAAAATCAACTTGAGGGTTTGAAGCGGTGGAACTGCACAACGGTAATCGTTCTTGATCCGCATTCCCACTTACTGAAGAAAGTGGGGAGGGATGAAGTGGAAAAGAATTTTGAAAATATCCTCATGTTATCGGGCGTTGAGAAGGAGAGCGTCGTGCATATAGAGAAGTTATACCAGGGGACACCGAGCAAACGCGTTCTTCGTTTGGACTAACGACCGGGTATAACATTCAAGAAAATCCACCTCACAGCATGCATGAGCCACGCACGGCGTCTTAAAATCACTTGATTTTGCTCAAGATGATCACGGCAAGCGGCAATCGCCGCCGTTTATTGCCAATGGTGGGCACGCGGAGATAATCAAGGAGGTTGACGAATTCGTACGCAGTATCGAAGGCGAGAAACGCAGCGAGATAGAGCCAGGGGAGACATGATGCGAAGCAAAGGCTCAGGGCGCCCACCTTCATGCCACAGCGATGCGCAAAGAAGAACTTCCGAATTCCTCGGGTTTCGTGCGCATCGACATAATCATTCCCCTTCTCGTCCGTAACGCCCATAATAGTGAGAACGGCCAGCGGCACCCACGAGAAGTACGCATATTGCGTGAGCACGACCACCGTGATGAGCGCGAGGGCACTGAGCTTGAATATCCGATTATCCACCTTTCCCGAGAGCAGGACTGCACTGAGAATCGCGAATAAGACTGTTGCGGAGACGGAATCGAGCAGCGAGACGCTAATCCAGAGCAGGACGAGAATTGGTGCCAAGAGTTTTGCAGTCAGCTTACTAAATCGGTCTTCATCAAAGGCATCGTCGATATACTTCAACCCGAACCCAATCGTAGCAAACGACCCAATAATGAAGAGTGGAGAAACTAAGGCGGAAAAGCTGCTACTCCAGAATGCTACCACGGCATTCATGATTGTTACCCCGAAGAATGATAAGGAAGAGGGAGGGGAGGATAATATATTTCAAAAGAGGCGCTTTTAAAGCTATTTCCCGGCAATATTGCCTGATTCTGGCACTTACGCTAAAAGAGCGCTTCCCCAGGCACTTATCCCGTCACCAGTTTGGAGCGTTGTTGGTAATGCTCATGTAATGCCCGCCCCCATCCGAGCGCCCGGGCATCGTCACTAATCAACGCTCGATTGTAATCATAAAGCCCATCGGGGGCGAATAAGCCGAGATAGAAGACACGATCCGTGAGGGTGAGCGTGAATTTTAGAGGTTGCTCGGTGGCGAAGAGCGTGAGATTCGGCTCATCAAGGAAATCGTGGAAGAGCTCCTCCGTCTCGATCACGCCACCTATGCTCTCCAAAACCTCAGTTGTGACGATGAGATTGACCTCGACCCCCTCCCGCTTCACCAGGTCATGAATCGTGGTGAGATAGTCAAGGTCAAAGATGGGATAGATCCCTTTCACCTCATTTGCCGTTTCGAGCACTTGAATGAAGGTGGCGTGCAATTTGAAGAGGTCGGTTGTCGTGCCTAAAAGCGGCATGGACTTACGCAGATCGCCGATCTTCTCGAGCAATGGTTGAGGTATATCACTGAGATCGTGCTCTTGCCAGAACCGCTCATGTTTCTGAAGCACCTCGACGGCACACAAAAGATCATCCAATTTCAGGGCCATGATCTCGCCAATTTTCGTTAATGCGTAGTTTCGTGCCTCGTCCTGAAAGATGAGATGGCCCCGTTCAAGGTCTCTCAATGCATGGATCGCCGTAGTCGAACTCACATTGATTTCGTCGCGAAATTCACTCAGCGGTTTCGCCCCTCCTCGCAACGAGAGTAGCAGATTTTTGCGCAGATTGGAACAGGCCACGAGACGTAGCAGATCGTGCATGGTAATACGTATTATCCTTTACTGTCTTTTGGTATTCCACCATAAAAGTCTTCCGGTTTTTCCGGCTTCATGTAGAGTACGATTATTATTTCGCTTTGCCGATTCGACGTTTTTCATACCACCGATTCCCCTTTCAGGAATAGCCGAGAATCATTTCTGAATATGCTGTGCTATTCACGAAAATCCCGCCTCAAGAGTCTCGCCTTCAGGATTATTCGAGCTGTTCAGATACGTGCTGCGAAAGTATTTTATATATATCCGCCCTCTACTCTCCTGGGAGCGATTCGGGGTCGCGATGAATGTTGAATATCTAGTCGGAGAAGCGCGTGAAAAGAATTCTGATAAGTGCGGTATCGTGACGGGTGCGAAGGATGCGGAAAAGTGCGCGACGCGGAAGACGATCTTGCTGGTTGAGGATGACGATTCGCATGCCGAGCTGATCTGCCGGGCATTCGAGGATATCCGCGCGCTCTGGGAGGTGCAGCACGTTCAGGATCTCGGTGATGCCTTTGCCTGGCTGGAGAGGTCTGAATCGCCCACACTCGTTATCGCGGATTATCTCCTGCCCGATGGAACAGGTCTGGATTTGATAAGGGGTGCACTGAGTCCTGAAGAAGTAGGCTTCCCGCTCATTATCATTACAGACGTGGGTTCTGAGCAACTGGCGGTGCACGCGATCAAATCGGGCGCCATGGATTATATGGTGAAGAGCCCGGTAGAGCTCCGCGAGCTGCCCTGGCGCGCGGAACGAGCAATTCGCGAATGGAAGATTTTAACGCGGCGGAAACGACTGGAGGACGAAGTGGAGGTCTACATGCGCGAGCTCGAACGTGTAACACGGGAGTTGGACGCCTCTACACTCCTTCTGGGCACGTACAACGAGCGATTCGATGAGGTCGGTCGCGAGTACCTGGTCAGCATCCAGAAGGCGACAGAGCGAATGGTCACGTTGACGGAAGACCTGCTCATGTTGACCAGAGTTGGTCGCCGATCCCTTGAGTCTGAAAAGGTTGACCTGAACGAGCTGCTGGAAGAGATCGCAGCTGATCTCGGAGCGCTCATCGAGGCACGGGGCGGTGAAATCGTGGCAGGGGCGTTACCCATGATCTCCACGCAGCGCGTGTGGGTTAAAGAACTGTTCATCAATCTCATTGAAAACGGGTTGAAACTCAGCATCGCCGCGCGACCGCGTGTCATCATCGAAACTCGGGAACAAGAGAGAGATTATCTCTTCTCCGTACGGAATAACGGGAGCAGTCTCAAGGAAACAGATTTGAGCGGTATTTTCACCGCCCCCAAGCAATTTCACCCGTATGATTATGAAGACACCAATTTTCGCTTGAGCCTGTGCAAGAAAATTCTGGATAAATTGGGCGGTACGATCTGGACTGGGAACGAGGATGAAGTAGCCACTGCCGTTTACTTCACGCTTCCAAAGAAGTAGCTCAACGAGCCGTTCAGTGCGCTCCTCGCTGTGCTCGCATCGCTATACTGAAAGGAGCGCCAGAATAATTCTGAACGGTAGATTGCCTGCGAGGAGTGCGATGAAGAACCCCGCCATGATGAAAAGCATGTACGGCAATCCCGGAGTGACCCATACAGTGTCCCCGATTTTCCCCTGCTCATGATACGTTTTGAGCTCATTTATCACGTCATCATCGATCTCTCGTCCGCCAAAGACGAGTGCCCTTCTTACCATTTCTCCACCCGTTTCTCCCTCCAGCTCATACGAGTGGAGTAGCCGTTGGAAGGTGCGCTGTGCACTCGCGAGCGTATCAATGCTCCTTTTATACCCCACGAATGCCAGGCCGAGTTGCGCTTTGAGCTCTACTGGTCGTAGCTTCACCGCGTTATAGAGAAACATGAGTGGAAAAACCAGCACGGAGATAATTGCGCCGTTGAACAGGGTGGTAATGGCAAAAGGAAAGGGGTCAGGGATCGGAGCAGCGAAAAGGGGATTCGTGGGGATGAGCAGAGCGATGCCAATGAGGGCTTTTGCATCCGCACCCCCAAAGAGGTTCAGGTGGAAGAAGAGATAGGCGAGGAAAAAGGTGAACCCGACGGAGTACCCGAGCGTAATCAGGAACGGCATACCGCTCAGATGCCAGTTATAGAGAGCAAGCGGGAGACCCACCGCGAGCATGAGCAGCCAGAGCTTATTGGTAACCGTTCTCGTCTTAAGATCAGAGTAGCAGGCGTAAAAGAGAATAGCCGCGCAGAAGCACACACTGAAAAGCTCTGTCTGTATCATACAATTGGCGTGATCGAGATGGATGGAAAGCCGGGCTGTTGGGCCGTAGGCGTAAGCTCCAGGCCAAAATATTCGGTCCGAGGCAGCACACCAAAGAGGCAGGGCACGCCGGAAATGAACTGGGTGTTGAGATGGGTCGACGTGATGGAACTCAGATCTTCCCCCCGGTTTCCTTCTTTGCTGCCATAGCAGAGTACCACGCACCGCCGCTCCCTTATCGGCGTGAGCACCGCACGCACCGCCTGATCGACGTCCGCAACCCCCTCAAGATTGAGCAGAACGAGGGCTCGTTCGCCTTCGATCTTAACCAGCAAATCCTGCAGATCATTAACGAGCTTTATCTTCTCTCTATAGGCGGGCTGGATAAAGGGCTCAATCCTGGCGACGAATTCGAACTGCTTGTGTGAGGTGAGCAAAAGGTTCCGGCCGAGGTTGAGCGCGTTGATAGAGACTGCACGTGCCAGAAGGTCATAGGGCACATAGTCACCTTCAAAGAGATTGAAACTCCCATAACCGCCGAGCATCTGGTCAAGATTCGGTATCCCTGTTGAGATCCGCTGCTCAGTGAGATCTGGTAGCGGTTCAGGGACCGCAGGATTCTCGAAGCCCACCGGACTGTCCCCTGTGAACTCCGCAAACGCTTTGAACACACCCTGATCGAGCGTAAACAGGCGAACGGGATTGGTAATTTGAACCCCCCGGAGCTTCTGCATCACCATCCGTCGCAGACGACGCTCGTTGTTCATATCGCTCTCAACGAGCACGACGCCATCAACCAGGTAGTCGAGTGCGGTCTGACCGGTATATTCAGCGAGTAGAATGATCTTCGTCCGTGTCTTCCGCGAGAAGTCGCAGAGGTTATGCTCCAATTTCTCACGTTCCCGCGGTTCATAGTACCCGGTGTAGGAAGCGACCGCATCCCACGAGTCAATGATAATCACCGGGCTCTCCATGTTTTCCGTCCGCGTATAGACTGCTTTGAGGAAATCGGGGACGTTGGTGTACTTGAGCGGCTTGATCGTTACTCCTGGTGATTTTATCGCGCGCTCACGCTCTGACTGGGTGGTATCGACGATGTTTTCCGCGGCGATTTTATCCCTGATCCAGGGATGCTGCAGGTATAAGGTCTCGGGGTCAACGCGTGTAGAGAGGTACGCACCATTTCCCCTGAGCATGCTGAGCAGGGTAAGTGCAAAGGCCGTCTTGCCCGTCCCCGGCGGACCTTTGATCAGCAGCGTCTTCCCGTACGCGTCCTCGAAGAACGTCTGTATATCGCGTGGAATTCCAAAATACTCTTCTGCCATTTCTTTACAGTAAGTAATAACAAGATAAACAATACAATTCTGTCCAATCTTATATAACTTGACGGCTTACCTTAGGATCAGTTGCTCGCGACGCGTGCCGCGCAGAGCGCACCGGTTGATGAAATTAAAGAACGCGTTAGCAGAAATTCTCGATGAGCGTACGATTGATAAGCTGGTCACCTCGTTCGACCGTATTGGTGAGGTCATCGTCATTCGGATCCCACAGGACATGCAGGAGGCTGAGCAGGTGCAGATCGCGGAAGCGCTTCATATGCTCTATCCAAAGGTTCGCACCATCGCGGCCGTGCCACTCCACGCACGAACTGATGAACGCTATCGGACACGGGACCTCACGGTGATCTGGGGTGACCCGAGTCTGGAGACCACGTACTGTGAGAGCGGTTGCCGCTTTACGGCAGACCTGAAGCAGGTCTTTTTATCGCCGCGGCTCTCGTACGAACGAATGCGTATTGCTCAGAAGGTCGCGCCCGGTGAAACGGTACTCAACATGTTTGCCGGGGTCGGGTGCTTCTCTATTCTGATCGCGAAGCTGCAACCGCACGCGACAATCTATTCCGTCGATGTGAATTCACATGCGTTTGCGTACATGCAAGAGAACGTAGCATTGAATCGGGTCGAAGGACGTGTGATCCCTATTTTGGGCGATGCCGGGGACGTGGCTGCGGAGTTGCAGGGGTGGGTGGACCGTGTGCTCATGCCGTTGCCGGAAAACGCTCATGAGTTCTTACCTGCCGCGGTACGTGCGTTACGACTGGGAGGAGGACGGGAGGATAAAGCCAGCAAAGCGGGGATGATCCACTATTATGCTGTATCGTGGGGCCGAAGCAAGCGGGATTTGTTTACGGTCCCCTTTACGCGCGCAAAAGAACTCATCGCCGATTCTTTCGGTACCCACCTGCGAGTAACTGTAAAGGAACAGCGGATTGTTCGCTCGGTCGGCCCGCGGAAATATCATGTCGTTTTGGATCTAAGGATAACGCGGGAATACTGATTTTAAACCTATAGCCGGGCGAAGCACATGAAGGGGACAGAGCAGAAAGTATTTGTCATTGCGGTTCTTTCAACACTTGGTGTGGTTGTGCTGGATGCAGCGAGGTGAGCTGATACTTTCGGGCATTGTGGTACGTGGCCATGATTTTGATGCGGTAGAGGGCTCCATTGTGGTAGAGCAGGGTATTATCAAAGAACTTAGCGAGGAGAGATTAGAAGCGGAACTCGAGGGTATTATCGTGCCTGCGTTCGTCAACGCGCACACGCACATCGGTGACAGCGTAGTGAAAGAACCACCGGCTCTGCCGCTGGAGCAGCTCGTGGGCCCCGGAGGGCTCAAACATCGAATACTGGCGGAGACGCCCTACCCTGAGCTGGTTACCGCGATGCGCGAGACCATTGCGGATATGATCGCGACGGGCACGCAGCTATTCGCGGACTTTCGTGAAGGCGGCATTCGTGGCGTGAATGCGCTACGAGCGGCTTTAACGCTCGATGAAGTAGGTGTTACCCCGGATGCCAAGATATTGGGCAGACCTGCTAATGGTGTTGATAATGAGGAACTCGATGCGCTTTTCACGCTGGTTGATGGTCTTGGTATGTCGAGTGTTGCAGACCATGATCCTGGGGATATGCGGACGCTCGCTGCGGAAGCGAAGGGTCGGGGTAAGTTGTTCGCGCTGCACGCTGGTGAACGAACCAGTGCGGATATTGAAGGTGCACTCGAGCTCGAGCCGAATTATATCGTGCATTTAACGAAAGCCTCGTCGCAGGATTTCAAGAGGATGCAGGAGAAGGGTATAGCTGCCGTGGTCTGTGTTCGAGCTAACCTGGTCAATGGGTTGGGTCTACCGCCGGTGAAGCAGATGCTTGCTGCGGGATTAACGGTTGCTCTCGGCACGGATAACGTCATGCTCAATACACCCGATATGCTGACGGAGATAGAGTTCATCGCGAAGCTCTTTCGGCTCGAGGACCTGGAGGTGTTGAGGATGTGCACACTCAACGCTGCCAGTGTATTACATGAAGCTGAATCGATAGGCTCACTGGAGGAAGGCAAGAGGGCAAATCTCGTGGTGATCAGTACCGAAACGGCGAATATGCGGCATGTACGGGATCCGGTGAAAGGAGTCGTGCGGCGGGCGACGCGGAACGATATCCGGGCGGTGGTACACGACGGTAAGATCTATCAAAACCGTAGACCGTAATCACTGAAGGAGACTGGATGAACTCAGAGCTTGTCACGGAATTCCTTCGGGAAGAGAATGTCTTCGCCGTTGTCGGCGTTTCCCGCAATCCGGAGAAGTATGGCCATAAAGTCTACAAAGACCTGAAGGATGCGGGCCTTACCGTTTATCCCGTGAACCCGAATCTTGATGAGATATTGGGCGATCGGTGCTATCGTTCACTCCGCGATCTACCCGGCAAGCCCGATGTTGTTGATACCGTTGTTCCGCCCGCGGTAACGGAGAAGGTCGTGCGAGAATGCGCGGCACTGGGGATTGATAAGGTGTGGATGCAACCGGGTTCTGAGTCCAGGCAGGCAATTGCCTTCTGCAAACGGCACGGTATCAAATTCGTATATGGTGTTTGCGTGATGGTTAAGCGGCAAACAATCCGTTAACGTCACCAGGAAACACGGATAATGAACCGTGGTTTAGCAGTTTCGTCTCACCAGTCGCCTCGCCATCGCCAGCTCATCCCTGGTGTTCACATTGACGGCAAGCAGCGGCTCGTCGAAGACGTACGGTACTGACTCATGCGAGCTCGTTACTACGTTGAGCCCGCAGGGCACGAGCTGCCTGCCATTGTGGGTGAACGTATGGCTGGGCGTTATGCCTTCAGGAAACAAGGCCACCGGAACGGCACCGGTGATACTGCTCTGATGCACAGCATACGCCTCGATGAGCGCGTTAATATGTACGGGCCGCAGAAACGGGAGATCACAGGTGATGGAGATAAATTCAGGATAGCTGCGGAGCAGGAACCACACATCTTCAATATAGCCCTCACCTGGTGTCTCGAATGTTGTATAACCCCGGGTCTTACAGTATTTCATGGTTTCTGGCGTATTTCTGGTGACTGCCACGCAGAATTCGTCTACCCTCGAGCTCTGGACACTGTTCACAACGATATCGATGAGTTTGCGCTCCGTTCCGCTGCTACTGTTGAAGGTGATAAGCGCTTTTTCGCGCGCCACGGCGCGTAATCTGCTGCCCTGGCCGCCCGCAAGGATGATCGCAAGCATAGTTCTATTCTTTACGCGCGGTAAGAGAAGAAGATCGTTTCTGACGAGAGATTATATGTGCTTGTGGTGCTCTTTAACAAATGAGGCACGTAACGTAACATGGGAATACAAACGTCTGCGGAGATCACACGAGTATTGAAAGAGCAATGGGACAAGAGCAAGCAGAGAGCGGATTGGCGCGTGCTCAGCGGCCGTAATCCAAAGGGGCGACATGACATGTTCGTCTCCAACTCGAACCACATCTGGCAGCTCAAGTTCGAGCAGACCGGCAGCAGCGAGGCAATTGGGTTTGGCCTGGACGTCGGTACGCTCGATGAGGATCTCAAAGCGCTCATGGGCCGGGGCTCGCCCGTGCCGTTCGGATTGATCGCGCCTCAGAAAGCGGATCTGGCCATTATTATGGCTGGTGTGCAGCAGTACTCCTCGGATACCACGCACAAACTCTGCAAAGAATATATCTCGGGTGAGCAGGCGCGACTGGATGAGAAACTGGATCTCGAGCTCGAGCGGTTGCAAGCCGAGCCGGACTTCAGGCGGCGGTACCGTGAGCAGAAAGAGCGGGAGCGCATTCCATACGTGTAATGGTACTCCATCCAGAAAAGAAAGGAATTCGTGTACTGGGTGTTGCCGAGAGCTTCCGGCGCGACCGTGAGCAGTCGGTGCTCGCCGGCATCGTGATGCGATCCGATCTGGTCATTGACGGCGTGGGCTTCACGCGCATCACCGTCGGGGGCATGGACGCGACCGAGGGGGTATTACGCCTCATTGCTTCGCTCAAGCGGGCCGACATCAATGTGCTCATGCTCAACGGCTGCGTTATCAGCTGGTTCAATATCATTGATATAACGAAGGTCTACGGGCAGCTGCACATTCCGCTCATTTGCGTGACCTATGAGGAATCGGCGGGCTTGGAAGCGCATATCGCCAGGCACTTCGACGATGCGGATCGGGACGTACGACTCGCTGCCTATCAGCGACTGGGCGCGCGAATCCCCGTGTGCATACATGACGAATACGAGGATCTAATACGGTTTCTGGGTCTGGAGAAGGCCGATGCCGTGCGACTCCTCAAACGATTCACCACCCACGGTAGAATACCCGAGCCTCTGCGGGTTGCGAAGCTCGCCGCACGAGCGCTCCTTACCAGTGATGATACTGTATGAGGGAAGCGCTTCCGTTTAGTATGGTAGTGGTGCGGTTGGCGTATTATTATAGCAGCACATCGATGTCCAACTGCTCTGACAATTCCTTATATCTGTTCCGGATCGTCACTTCAGTCACACCGGTAACATCAGAGACCTCCTTCTGGGTGCGGTGCTCGCCGCCGAGTATCGCTGCGATGTAAATAGCAGCCGCGGCAATGCCGATGGGGCCTCGTCCGTTGGTCAACTCCTCCTCTGACGCGCGCTTGATGATCTCGATCGCTTTGGACCGGATATCGCCGCTCAAATCGAGCAATGAGCAGAATCGAGGCACGAAATCGACTGGAGATGCGGGCGAAACCTTCAGATCGAGCTCGCGCAAAAGGAACCGATATGCCCGGCTAATCTCCTTCTGACCAACGCGTGAGATGTCCCTGACCTCCTCCAGCGTGCGCGGTACACCGTACTGCCGGCAGGTGATATACAGGATCGCCGTTGCGATACCCTCAATGCTCCGCCCGCGAATGAGCCGTTTCCGCATCGCCTTCCGATAGAGCATCGAAGCCGCTTCTCTGATGTTCATGGGCAGTTTGAGCGCGCAGGCCATTCGATCGATCTCCGAGAGCGCGAAGATGAAACTCCGTTCGGTCGTATTCGCGATGTGCGTGCGTTGCTGCCATTTCTTTAATTTGTACTGGCCCTGACCAGTCGGCGACCAGGTAACCAGTGTGCTCAACCCCTTATCGTGAATTCGATAGGTCATTGGCGCACCTACGCGCGCGCGTTTTGAGATCTGCTCGAAATCAAAGGCACGCCACTCAGGCCCGAGATCAACGATATTCTCCGCGACTACAAGGCCGCACTGAGCACAAAAGAGTTCCGCCCTGCCATAGTCCCGTATAAGATTCTTAGAGCCACATTCAGGACAGATCTTGACCGTCTCGTTAAAATTATCTGCATCGTTTTCTTCTTTCGCTTCGTGATGCTTCCCCTCTTCCGTATCCGTCTTAGGGGCCACCATTGCATTCTAAAAAGCCGGTGTGAGTATATAAATCCCGAACCGTCCGCCACGATCTGCGCACGTAGGGTGGCAGGTCTTCAAAATCATGGTCTTTTTGTAGTTTTTTCAGAAACTGAACGGTTTTTGGATCAGACGGATAGCCGCTCCCGATCGTGCAGCAGAGTTCCGCTTCGAGCGCACGTATCGAGCGATCCCGATGCACCTTGGCAACAATCGAAGCTGCACTGACGAGTGGATACTGCTCATCCGCCTTGTTCTCTGAGATGAGCGCGATCTCACCACCGCATAGAGTCCGGTAACATGCACTCAGATTCGCAGCGAAACGCTCGGGCTTCACATCCGCGGCATCTACGATCGCTCGATCAGAAAGAAAATGCAGAAGCACGTCTGTAAACCGCTCGATCATGATCTCATTCATCGTCCGCGCTCTGCGCCGCTCGTCGATCGCATTCGCGCGCATTTCCACCACAAACACCTCGGTCGCGGCCTCGATCTGTGCGGCAAGCGCTTCTCGCCTGGCAGGACTTAACCGCTTCGAATCGCGCACGCCAAGCGCTTCGAGCCCGTCAAACTGCTGGACGCCTGCGACGAACATCGAGCCAATAACCGGGCCTTTACCCGCCTCGTCGATTCCGATCTCACGTACCTTTCGATTCCGGAATTGCATTTTGATGCCGCCCGTCGCTCGCGACCGTCATCCGATAAGGTCGTCATGGGCAGAAGAGGCAGCAACCGCGCCCTCGGCACACGCCACTACGATCTGCCGCACACCGCCCGTGATGTCGCCGGCAGCATAGACGCCTGCCCTGCTCGTCCGCTGCCCGCTATCGGTGCTGATGTAGCCAGAATCATCGAGCGTTATCTGCAGTTGCTGAGCCAAAGCGTTCGCTGGTTCCTCACCGACGTAAATAAAGACCCCGTCTACCGGTACTTCCTCTTCCTTATCGCGCACTTTATCGTACCGAAGCACGCTCTGCACGACGCTCTCGCCGCGTATCTCCTTCACGACAGAATTCCAGTAGATACGCACTCCCGCTTTCTTCAGCGCAGTTTGTAAATACTGCTCAGCCCTGAGCTCCTCACGGCGGTGGATAAGAGAGACCGTGGCGCCGAGGTTCTGGAGATACAACGCGCCTCTCGCCGCCGAGTCGCCGCCACCGACGACCATAACCACTTTATTTTTAAAGAAGAACCCGTCGCAGGTCGCGCAGTAAGAAACGCCGCGACCAAGGAATTCAGCTTCGCCCGTCACACCCAGTTTTCGCTTCTTCGTGCCGGTCGCGAGAATGATCGCGCGCGTCCGATACGCGCCCTTTTCCGTAACGATACGCAGTGTTTCCGCGTGCTCTTCATGCTCAATCGTTTCGACGCCTTCCAGCTCCTTGATCTCCGCGTAGTCTGCTGTTTGCGCCTTGATCTTCTCAATCAGCGCCATACCCTCAATGCGCCTGAACCCGGGGTAATTATCGATCAGCGTGGCCTCGTTGGTCAACCCGCCACAGATACCCCGGTCAAGCACGAGCGTCTTCAGACCGCTTCGCGCACCGAATATACCAGCAGTCAAGCCTGCAGGCCCCGCACCAACCACGATTAAGTCGTAATAGTCTTCACCAGTTGTCATGATCGCGGACCCCCACCCGCATCCATCCAGTGATACCGAACGTATCTGATTCTTCACTATATCACGTAGTTTTATAAACGCAGGATGTTGATATTAAAAGCGGCTTTGCCGATACAGGGGCCCGTGGTCTAGCTGGTTATGACGTCGCCTTGACGAGGCGAAGGTCATGCGTTCGAATCGCATCGGGCCCATTCTTATGACTTTTGGTGGGTTCTGAGCGTATCATCTCGATACACTCCAAGAGCGCGGATTCGTGAAGACCGAGTACGGAATCTTCATTCTGATGGATCAGAGAGTAACGGCACTGAGGGTGTATAGGGCTACCGATAAGGTCGCGGATGTAAAGGCCGAACTTAAGAAGGAGCTTTGAGTAAATTAGCAGCTATAGGCTCCCGAACCTGCTGAACCTATGAGGCGAATTGCCAGCGATAACGAAACGAGCTTTTTATGTTTCTTGATCTATACCTACCGTTATAGAGGTACTGCATCCCGCGATAGAACCTTAAGTAAGCACAACAGTCATTTCCACCACTAAAAAATGATAGCGGGGCCGTAACCAAGGCTCCCAGGGAAAAATCGTAGAGGGGTGCCAAAGCCAACAAAACTGCGTGTGGTGGCGCATGCCTCCTCGGGCTATCATCTCCTCCGTGCTTGGGTTTCACGATAGGATGTAGCGCATCTCGAGCAACATTACGCGAACGCGGGTTCGCTAAAAGTAGACATGGAACCCAACACCAAAAGCGGAGAAGCGGTGAGAGGTATACTTACTTATCTATGAACGCCTTTAGCATGGCAATAAAACAGAATACCATGAATGATCCCACCGTTGGTACCGGCCCATTAAAACGGGATAAGATTAACCTGTTCAAACTAGGCCGACTCTGGTGCTTTAAGCATTTCTTCAACGACAAGGAAATATTCAGGGAACTCTACGAATACTACAATCAAGATAAATACAGGTTTGAACTACCAACAGTTGGAGAAAGGAATAAGATCATGAAATATCTCGATAGAAAAGGATTTGAATTCGCGCTTATTGAGGATCCATCAGAATATACCGTTACACTAGATGTATTTAAGAAATATGCCACTATATTGAGGAATTCGATTGATAATGATGTTAAAGACAACCTGCGAATATTTGTTATGAAGGATATGGCTGCCGTTGAAGAAGCAATTACCGCAGGAGCAAAAAAAATTTAAAAACGTTCAGAGTGTAGAGGGTGACCGATAAGGTCACGGAAAGATGAAAGAGACCTTAACGTCTCTTTCCTACGATTGCAACAGCAGCGATTGCCGATAGCAGGCTGACGAGTGCGATGAAGCCGATGGGTGTGAGTATTGAAGCTTCTGTTGCTTCTGGGCATTCAGTAGCAAAATGATACTCCACGGGGATGATTACTTCGTGCAACAGCCTATCACGATCATGCCACGAATACATTTGTAATCTGAGCTGATCAACTGTGACTTCATCCCTCGTTACGGTGAAACTTCCATTTCCACTGCCATTCCCAACGGGAAAGTTTCCAGGATGGCGCACTGCATAGTTTGGAGTGTCCGATCCACCAGTTAAAGGTTGGGAATAGATATCTATCCCGCTTGTATCGTTCGTGGAATAGTCAAATGTAACCTCGACGAATTCTCGAAACTCCAAGCATGCTGGCGATGATGGAGTTAACTTAATGTTGGTAATGGAATGCGCTGCACCGATTGTGATCAACGCTGGGAGGATAACTAATGCTACTAGT
>JBNGDK010000009.1:2108-50049 GCA_049975405.1 Candidatus Methanospirareceae archaeon | reverse complement strand
AAGGAAGCGAGAGTAAAAATAGGTGGGTGTTGAAAAGGGCTAAATCAAAATCCTCAAAAGTTTCTCTCCCCCGCTCGAAATCTCTCGTTGCGTGATACCGGCCCCTGTTTTTAGCAAGAAGTTCGTCCAGCCCAGGTTCGAAGATCGGCGAGTTCACCCCATTCAGCGCTTCGACCTTATCCTGAGTCAAAATCCATAAAGAATACCTCGTTGCCCAGGTCCGCTAACCCCGCTCCGGTTACCGTACCGACGTAGCCGCTGCCGATAATGCCGATGTTCATGTTTCGACGCTTATCTGATACTTCGCATGTTACAATACCGCCCAGTGCAACGCTCGTTCAGATACTACAGCCATCGCCACGTTCCCTTTCTGGACTTGTCCGGAAGCACTAAAGCAACCGGTGATGAGAAAAGCAACGAGACGGGCGTATGCATAAACCTCCTATGCTCTTCACGGGTATATAATATAAAACGTGCGGACGGGTCTAATGATCCTCTTTCGTGTAGCTATGAGCAGGTAAAACCGTCAATATACTCCTCGATACCCATCTCCATCCAACTCCTTCAATGGCAGTTCGCAACATCGCCGCTAAGACGACGAGCATTAAAACCAGCAGCACCACCTTATCGCCCGTTTACATCTGGAAACGGGCTCTTTCTTAGTACGTTTTCTTTCTTGTAGAAAGAAAATGTTGTATGGGCCCGATGCGATTCGAACGCATGACCTTCGCCTCGTAAAGGCGACGTCATAACCAGCTAGACCACGGGCCCGCTCTTTACGCTTCTCGTGCTCATCCATCGGCTCCGTGCAGCCAATAGCACAAACAAAGATACCGTAACGTGCTTTATGCTTTACCTACTATAGATATACACATACTGGTACTGCTCATCAGCATAAAAAGGTGAACGAAACATGCGCGGCGGATTTCGTAAGGGTGTTGGCGGCTTGAATCCGAAGCTCTTAAGCCAGCAGATGAAGCAGCTGGGCATCAGTCTCGAAGAGCTGACCGACGTCGAGCAGGTGCTTATTCGAACTGCAGACTATGATCTCGTCTTCGAGGATGCTGCCGTTACGGTGATGGACACGCAGGGCTCGAAGATGTACCAGATCACCGGCACGCCGGTTAAACGTTCGCGAGCAGAGGCTGAGGCAGAAGCCGCGCCCGTGCTGAGCATCTCCGCGGAGGATGTGGCAATCGTCATGGAGAAGGCAGGCTGCAGCGAGGAGGATGCGCGCGCGGCGTTAACGGAGACGAACGGCGATCTGGCAGAGGCGATTTTCCGGCTCGCTGAGGGATGACGAACACTGTTATTCTGCCGAAACGGATCGGAATAACCTGTAAAGGACGACCTGAGGATCTTGCAGTGGTACGGCAACTCGTGGCCGCGCTCGAAGACCAGATCGCGATCGTCCTCGACGAGACGACGGCGGCAAAGCTCCTGCAGCACGGAACGCGTATAGCTGAGATGGACGTTGATCTGCTCGTCTGTGTCGGTGGCGACGGGACGATTCTCCGGTCACTGCATGCGGTGAAGAGCACCACACCGGTGGTCGGTATTAACACGGGTGCTATCGGGTTCTTGGCCGAGGTGCAGCCCGAAGCCAGTGTGGCGACGCTCACGAGCTTGGTGCAGGGGTTTGAGGTCGGGCCCCGGGAACGGCTTGCCGTTACCATCAGCGGCAAAGCGGAAACGATGCCCTACGCAATGAACGAGGTGGTCGCGATTACCTCGCGCCCCGGTAAGTTGCTCCACTTCGGTATCTTCGTCGATGGTGAGGAGCTGGAGCGGCTGCGCGCGGACGGCGTGATCTTCGCGACGCCCACCGGGAGTACCGCGTATGCCATGAGTGCCGGCGGCCCGATCGTTGATCCCGGCGTGAATGCGACGATTATCGTGCCCATCGCGCCCTTTAAGCTCTCCGCACGTCCCACGGTCGTTGATATCGAGAGCAAGATCGGGTTCCAACTGCTGGAGGAGAAGGCGGCCGAGCTCGTCATCGATGGGCAGTTTTACCGCGCAATTAGCAAAGAGGAGCGCATAAACGTTACGAGAGGTGAACCGGCCTTTTTCGTCAAACGGGGGGATAAACACTTCTTGAAACTCCGGCATAAATTACGGGTTGAGGATGCGCGGGAGATAGCATAAGAAGATTGATATAGGTTGAAGGTAAATGTGTGTAGAGGAGAGGAGAACCGAAAATGGGTAAGATATCGGTACTGAAGCTGAGTAATAAGCGTGTGGTGGATTCAGACGGCAGTGAAATGGGCATTCTGCACAATATCGTGGCTGAAGCGAACACCGGGTTGCTGAGTGAGCTCGTGGTCAGACCGTCGGATGAGCTGGATACGAGCAAGTTCAAGGAGGAGGACGGTTACGTCTTCATCCCGTTTGATGCGGTGAGCGCGGTGAAGGACGTCATCGTGGTGGACACGCAGAAGATTCGTGTACGGGCGTGACGGGATTCGAACCCGTGATTTGCAGCTTAGGAGGCTGCCGCCATATCCTTGCTAGGCCACACGCCCCGTGACCCTGAACGACCGAGAATAAAGAGGGGGTTATTTATGAAAAAGCTTCCTCTTTTCGAATTGTTTAGAGTGCGCTCGGCACGTTGTTCGTTCAGTTCATATGGCAACACTACAGAAGAGCGTGGAAACCGCAGCGAGGATTATCGCCCAACACGATTATGCACGGGTTATCTCGCATTACGATGCCGATGGCATTACAGCCGCGAGTATCCTGTGTATTGCGCTGTTGCGGCACGACATTCAGTTTCATCTAACGATCGTTACTAAATTGGAAGACGCGTTCCTTCAGACCCTGGACGAGGATCTGATACTGATTTGTGATATGGGCACGGCGCAGTCCGATATGCTCGCGGCGCATCTCAAGGAGCGTGCAGTAGTCGTTATTGATCATCACGCACCGTCGACAACCGTTCCTGTATTGAATACCTCCTCTTCAGTCCTCATCAATCCCTGCTGTCTCAGCGCTGCAGACGCCCACGACCTGGTCAATGAACGCGGGAGCACCATATGCGCTGCAGGGCTCTCGTATCTCGTGGCACGGCGGCTCTCAGGAGCGAAACGGGGAAATATCGACCTTGCGGGACTGGCGATTGCCGGCACTATGGGTGACAAGCTCGACCTCAGCTCCGGTGTGAACAAATTAATTGTGGATGAAGCGCTTCGTGAAGGTGTCGTTTCAGTCAAAACGGGGCTGAAGTTCGGCGATGGGAAGGTCCAGGAGCTGATACTCGCGTCCACCGACCCCTATACACCTCTTGCTGGCAAGCCTGAATGGGTTTCTGCATTATTGAATCGGGTCAAGATCGAGGGCACGCGAGAAGTGACCGATCTGACGGACGACGAGGAAGCGAGGCTGACTGCAGCGCTCCTGTCGTTCGTGCGGGAATCACAGCACGCTGAGATTCGCGAAGACGCGCTGGTTGGAGCGACGTACCGCCTCCACTACGAAGTGATCCCGAATGCCTATGATTTGATGCGGGTGATTGACGCCTGCGGGCGCCTGGGTAAATCAGGGCTCGGGATCGGGCTCTGCCTGCGCGTGGCGCGGTTGCGAGAAGAAGCGACCATGCTCTCTGCTACTATCCAGGCAAAACTCGTCGCTGAGTTGAATCGTTTGGAGTCCGGTGAGGGCGCGATCAAAAGACTCGCCAATCTTTACTACTTCTATGTGCAGGAAGGCGGCGTTACCGGCACCCTGGTGGGTATCGTGGCCGATTATCTCTGCACTGATAAGCCCGTGATCGGGTTCAATAAAAAGGACCGGGTAGAGGAGGGCAAGCAGCTCGAGACCAAGATCTCCGGACGCTGTCACAATGCGCTCCTCGCAAACGCAACGGGTATCAATCTCGCCACAGCGATGGAACAAGCAGCGAAAGAAGTCGGCGGCTTCGGTGGCGGACACCCGGTGGCTGCGGGCGCGTCCATCCCGGATGGCAAGGAGGAGCAATTCATCATGATGCTCGATGCCCTCATCGGCGAGCAGAAGAAGTGAGTGTCATCTATCTAAGTGCGGCAAAAACAGAAAGGAATATCTGTAATGATGGCCGAGAAAGAAGTGCCCATGGGAGTCGCGGTCATTGGTGGCGGCGTTTCAGGTATTGCAGCGGCGCTCGATCTCGCTCATGCCGGGTTCAAGGTATATCTCATCGAGCAGCGTCAGACGCTCGGTGGAAAGGTGGCTGAACTCGCAGAATGCAAAATCGGGTTAGCGCCGTGGCTCGCTGAGGTTGAGAACCATCCAAACATAGAGCTCTTACGCGGCGGCACTGTAGAAGCCCTTTCGGGTACCGCGGGCGATTTCCATTTGACCGTCTCAGGCCGTGTACTTGCGGTTGCCAGTATTATCCTGGCAGTGGGCTATGAGATCTTTGAGAACGTCTCCGCGAGTTATAAACTTGACCATCCAGATATCGTTACCACACTGGATTTTGAACGAATGCTGCGGGTCGCAACGAAGACCGGGGAGCTGACTCGGCCTTCTAATGGCCGGCCTGTTCGTAAAATCGGGTTCATACAGTGCGTGGGCTCGCGCTGCACGGAGAATGAGCTCTGCTCCACCGTTTGCTGTGCTTGTACCGCGCGTGGTGCGAAAGTTGTCAGGCAGCGGTTCCCCGGGACTGAGGTCGCACTCTTTTACCTTGATCTGCGGGTCTTTGGCCGGGATGAGCAGCTGGTTGATGAGCTCAAGAGCGACCCTGGTGTGCGCTACATTAAGTCGCGCGTGCCTGAAGTCATTCCGTGCGGTAGCACAGTTCACGGGGATATATCGAGCGGCGAGCCATTGCTCCTCAAGTATGAGAACTTTGCTGCGGGGACGATCGAGCAGCAGGCATTCGATCTGGTGGTGATTGCTGTTGGCCTGCTGCCTGCGAAGACGCTGAACGAGCTTACCGCGATCCTCGGTGTCACACAGGATCCATTCGGCTACCCGGCAACGAGTGCTACAAATCCCGTGGAGACGAATGTGCCCGGGATTTTTGTCTGTGGCTGTGCTACTGGCCCCATGAAAGTTCATGACAGCATCGCGCAGGGCAGTGCGGCAGCGATGAAGGCCGCGCGGTTCGTGAAGAAGCGCAGTGATCAGCACGCTGAAACGCCAGAAGAGCGTGCATCGGTGGGCGAACCGCCGCGAATCGGCGTCTTTATCTGCGGCTGTGAGGGCGAGATCAGCACTACCATTGATATCGCCGCGCTCGCGGAGCGCGTGCGGAGTCATGATAACGTGGTGCACGTTGACACTGAGTTGACAACGTGTGAAACGGCAAAGGAGAAGATAACGCGCGGTGTACGTGACCATCAGCTGAACAGGGTCGTCTTTGCCGGATGCAGTCCCCGGGCTAGTGAATCGTTCCTGAGTACCGCGTGTGCGAACGCAGGACTAACCCCGTACTCGCTCGGAATTGCGAACATACGGGAGCAGTGTGCCTGGGTACATACCCGCGAGGATGCGACCGAGGTAGCGGGCGAGCTCATCATGATGGCTATCGAGCGGGTGCGGCTTCAGCCCGAAGAGGCGATAGAACGGTACCCGGTGATCCCGCGAGCGCTCGTTATCGGTGGCGGCGTATCCGGCATGACCGCAGCGCTGGATATCGCTACTGCGGGATACGAAGTAACGCTGATAGAAAACGCGCCTGAACTGGGCGGCGCCCTGCACACGGTTGATGCCTTTCCAACAGGTGAACGGGCATCTGATATTTATGCCCAACTCAAAGTGGAGGTGACCAGGAACGAGCGGGTAACCGTTTATACGAACGCTGAATTGACCGATTGGTGGGGACAGCCAGGCGCATTCACGGTGAGGATACGTACCGCAGGCAATGACGTGGAACTCGGGTGCGGTGCCGTCGTTGTCGCCATAGGGTCACAATTAGTTAGTCCTCGCGGGTGGTTTGGCTATGGAGCGGCTAAAAACGTGGTCACGCAGCCCGAGTTTGCTGCACTGCTGGTCAGTTCAGCGGTCGCGAACACGATCGTTATGCTGCTGGATGCGGTGCAGAACGAAGGCGTGTACCCGAAATACAGCAGTATCGAGCTGGTCACCAATGCGGTACGGGCGAAGGACTGCAATCCCGACGCGCAGATCTTCGTGCTCTATCAGGAGATGAAGACCTACGGAACAGCGGAATTGAAGTACAAGGAAGCGCGCGAAAAAGGGGTCATCTTCGTCCGGTACACACGGGAACGCCCGCCGGAGTTGAACGCCGGGATTATCTCGGTCTTTGACATGGTGCTGGGAGAAGAACTCCTGATAAAGCCTGACCTGATCGTGCTCAGCACGCCGATGGTGCCTTCAGCAGGGCATGAGCACCTGCATGAGCTGCTCGGCATTCCCGTGAACGAGCACGGTTTCTTCATGGAAGCACGAGAACGGCCACGGATGAATTTCACGCCGGTTGACACGCCAACCAGGGGCGTCTTCGTCTGCGGCTCTGCGCTGTTTCCCACCTCGCTGGAGGAGTGCGTGGTGCAGGCGGATGCAGCGGCCTCACGGGCGTGTAGCATGATCCTCGCACACGAGTATCTCACCAGTGATCCCTTGATCGTGCGTATAGACGAGACGCTCTGCCGCGGCTGCGGACTCTGTGCGCAGGTCTGTGGGTACAATGCGATCAGACTGCAGGAATCAGACGGGCTCCCAATCGCGACTGTTAAAGAGGCGATCTGCCAGGGTTGTGGTGCCTGTGCCGTTGCCTGTCCCGCCCGAGCTATCAAATATCGCACGTCCACGTTAGAACAGCTCACCGCCATGATCGAGGCGATCGCCTAGGAGGAGAGGAGTTCATACATTCATGACCGAAGAGGACTTTGAGCCGCGAATTGTGGTATTTTGCTGTACCGGATGCGCGTATGCGAGCGCGGACCTGTCAGGAGCCACGAAGCTCCAGTATCCTCCCGGGGTGCGAATCGTGCGCGTGCTCTGCGCGGGCCGCGTAGATCCCTACTTTGTGCTCCGTGCATTTGAACGCGGGTTTGACGGGGTTCTGATCGCGGCCTGTCATCCCGATGACTGTAGTTACCTCTCGGGTAACGAAAAGGCAGCGCAGCGTGTCCTGATGCTTAAAGATTTGCTGGGTGCCATCGGGATCGACCAGAGACGGTTGCACCTTGAGTATTTCGCCTCAGTCGAGGGCGGGAAGTTCGCGCACCGTATTACGGAGTTCGTGAACGAGGTGCGGAACCTGGGCAAGAATGACGTGCGGGTTGAACGGCCCAAAGGCGAGCCCGAGGACTTAGAGAGCATCATCGCTGATACCGCGGTATATTACTGCGCAGAATGTGGCAAATGCACCTCTATCTGTCCCGTTTCAGAAGCAAAACCCTTCTCGCCACGGGTTACGGTCGGCCGCGCCCTCTTCGGGTTCACCGACGACGTCGAGCAGGTAGCCTTCGATTGCCTCACCTGCGATCGCTGTGGGGATATCTGTCCCGCGGTGGTTGATTTTCCTGAATTCATACGGCGCGTGCGGCGCCGGCTGCTCTTTGAGGGTTACGAGCCAAACCCGAGCCATGGCAACCTCTTCGTGTCATCCGCACGTATCATGGCGCAGACCGAGGTGGATGGCGAAATGAGACGCGCTCTGTTTAAAGACCTCAAAACAAAGGCACAGGGTGAGCTGGTATACTTCACCGGCTGCGCACCGCTCTATCAATTCCTCTTCAAAGACATTGGCTGCGCGGTGGATCTACCCTTTGAGTATATTGGCGCGGAAATAGCGAGCATACCGCGCGATGCAGTCTTCTTGATGAATCGTGCAGGCGTAACGCCCGCAATTGCAGCGCGTGAAAAATGCTGTGGGCACGATCTTTACTGGATCGGCGATGACGAGACCTTCCGGGCGCTTGCCCGGTACAATGCCGCACTGCTGAAGGAGACGGGCGCGAAGCGCGTGGTCTGCTCATGCCCCGAGGGCTACTGGATACTGAAGCAGAAATATCCGGAATTTGTGAAGTTCGAGTTTGAGGTCCTGCACATCTCCGAGTTCTTGCAAGAGCTGGTGGAGCATGGTGACCTGCAACTCGGCTCAGGGTCGGCGGACAGCGAGCAGCGAATATGTGTCACGTATCAGGATCCCTGCAGGTTAGGTAAAATGCTCGGCGTATATGACGCTCCCCGATACCTGCTCCGCGAAGCTGGATTTACGGTCAATGAGATGGTGCATGCACGGGAGATCGCGAACTGCTGTGGTGGTCCGAACGCGTGGGTGGGCTGCGGTAGTGCGCATCGGCGGATGCAGCTGACACGGTTGGAAGAGGCGACGGCAACCGGTAGCGAACTGCTCGTGACTGCATGCCCGAAATGTCAGGCGCACCTGCGATGTGCGCAACTGGGTGAGCTCCCGCAGGGCCGTAATGTGAAGATCGAGATTAAGGATATCGTTACCGTGCTCGCTGAAGTGGTCAGGGGGGTGCAGTGATATGGGACGCGTGGTGGTAATCGGAGGCGGTATCGCAGGGATACAGGCCGCGCTGGATCTCGGCGATCGCGGACACGAAGTCTATCTGGTGGAGAAGAAGCCCTCCATCGGCGGCCGGATGGCGCAACTTGACAAGACCTTCCCCACGAACGACTGCTCCATCTGCATCCTCGCTCCCAAGATGCTCGAATGCTTCGGGCATCCGAACGTAACGGTCATAACGAACGCGGAAGTAACGGGCTTGGAGGGCGCGGCCGGTGACTTTACCGTTCGTATCGTGAAGAAGCCGCGGTACGTGGATGAGCACAAATGTACCGGCTGTGGACGCTGTGTGCTGGCCTGTCGGCTCAAAATGCGGTATCCGGACGAATTCAATATGGACCTGGGCAAACGGCCTGCTATATCGCTCTATTTCATACAGGCAGTGCCCCGCGTTGCGATTATTGACGACGAGCACTGCCTCATGCTCACGAAGGGTAAATGCGGTAAATCACCGCCCTGTGTCGAAGCCTGTGGGCCGGATGCGATCGATTTTGAGCAGCAGCCGGAAGAACTCGAGCTCGACGTGGATGTAATCATCGTGGCAACGGGCTATGATTTCGCCGATCCCACACAGTTCAAAGAGTACGGCTACGGCGTCTATCCGAATGTGCTCACGGCACTGGAATTTGAGCGGCTGATCTGTGCCAGCGGCCCCACGGAAGGGCACTTACAACGGCCGTCTGACAGTAACGTGCCGCGGACAGTCGTCTTTATCCAATGTGTCGGGCTGCGCGATCGGAACAACTACCCGTATTGCTGCAGTGTCTGCTGTTTAAATGCTACCAAGGGTGCGATACTCACCCGGGAGCATTACCCGGACACGAAGACCTACATCATGTACTCTGAATTGCGGGCTGTTGGTAAGCGCTCGCAGGAGTACATAGATCGTGGAGCATCGGAATACAAGATTACGTACGTACGGGGCCGTCCGGGCGAGATTATTGAGGATAACGTGACAAAGAATCTGATCATCAAATACGAAAACATGGCTACGGGAGAACTGGAGCGCATCGAGGCCGAGCTGGTCGTGCTGAACACCGCACCGATACCGAGCAAGAGCGCAAAGGAGCTCGCGGCGGTGCTCGGTATTCCGGTTGATACGTACGGGTTCTTCACGCCCCGAGATCAGCTCGGCGCACCGATAGAGACGACCAAGGAGGGGATCTTTCTCATTGGCTACGCGCAGGGCCCGAAGGACATCCCGGAAAGCGTGGCCCAGGCAAGTGCTGCCGCGGCTGCGGCCTCTGAGATTATCGCACGAAAAGGGCGTGGGCAGCATGGCTGAGCGTGACCAGGAGATTCGGATCGGGGTATTCATCTGCCATTGCGGCACGAACATCGGTGGTGTGGTGGATGTGCCTGCAGTAACAGAATACGCGAAGACGCTGCCACACGTCGTACATGCTGAGCGGAATCTGTACACCTGCTCATCGGACGGCGTGGACTCGATAAAGCAGGCGATCGCGGAGAAAGGGCTGAACCGCGTGGTCGTGGCTGCCTGCACGCCGCGAACGCACGAGTCGCTCTTCAGGACAGCATGTGAAGCTGCGGGGCTCAACAAGTACCTCTTTGAGTTCGCGAACATCCGCGACCAGTGCTCCTGGATCCACATGCACGAGCCTGAGAAGGCAACGGCGAAGGCGAAGGACCTGGTGCGCATGGCGGTGGCCAAAGCCGCCTTGCTGGAGCCGCAGGCGGAGGAGCGGGTGCGGGTCGAGCCGAAATCGCTCGTGATCGGCGGTGGGATCAGTGGCATGACCGCGGCGTTGAATCTCGCACGGCAGGGCTTCGAAGTGCACCTCGTAGAGAAGGAGCAGGAGCTGGGTGGGCTGCTCAGATGGCTCTATAAGCTCTATCCCACCTTCACCGACGCGCGCGAGTTCATGCGTGCCATCGTGCGGGACGTGCAAGCGGAGGAGAAGATAACCGTGTGGACCTCGTCCTCAGTGGACGAGGTGGAGGGCTATGTCGGAAATTTCACCGTAACTATTTCCGCGAATGGCACAGCAACGCAGAACCTCAAAATTGGCACGATCATTGTGGCGATCGGTGCGGAAGAGCTCAAACCTGAAGGGCTCTTCTCATACGACGGGAAACGCGTGATCACGCAGCTGGAATTGGAGGAGCGGCTGCGAGCGTGCGCAGAAACAGCCGATTTCAGCACGCTTGGCCACCGGATCGTCATGATCCAGTGCGTTGGCGCTCGCGGCCGGAAGGTCTCGTACTGCTCGAAGATCTGCTGCACCACCGCTGTGAAGAACGCGCTGGTGCTAAAAGCGCAGGTGCCCGATGCTGAGATCTATATCCTGAATGAAGGGATCAACGTCTACGGTGAATATGAGCGCATGCTCTTTGAGGCGCGTGAGCGGGGTGTACGATTCGTGCGGTTTGAGCCCGGAAGCGAGCCGATCGTTGAGGGAACGGCTGTCACCGTCTATCATGCTAATATCCGCAAAGAGCTCGTCTTGAAGGCTGATCTGGTGGTGCTCTCCACACCGCTGGTCAGCGCAGCAGATACCGAGCGGCTCTCGAAGATGCTGAAGGTGCCGATGGGGCCAGACGGGTTCTTCTACGAGGCGCATGTGAAGCTCCGGCCGCTGGATTTCGCTACCGATGGCATTTATCTCTGCGGCACGGCGCACGGCCCCCGCGATGTCCCTGAATGCATAGCGCAGGCGCTGGGTGCGTCATCACGAGCCTCGATCCCCATGGCGCGTGGGTACGTCGTGCCCGAGGCGATCACGCCCGTGGTTGACCAGTATGCCTGCGTGAAGTGCGGGATCTGCGTGAATACCTGCCCCTACGGCGCGTTACGGCTGGATGAGCAGCTGGAAGTGATCGAGGCGCTCTGTAAGGGCTGTGGCACCTGCGTTGCCGCGTGCCCGACCGGCGCACTGGACCAGCGTCATTTCAGGAATATCGAGGTAGCGGCACAGATAAAGAACTTCTTCACGCTCTTACAACAGGCGACGGACTGATCCTACCTAACAGGCTGCTCTTGCCACGGGCAGCGTGAAACAGACCGTGCAGCCTGTACCTAGCTCCGATTCGATCCAGATGCGACCGCCGTGCAGCTCAATGATCCGGCGTACGATCGCCAACCCGGCGCCCGTGCCTTCGCTCCGCCGGTCCACCTGGTAAAAGATCTCAAAGACCTTCTCCTGCTCAACCGTATCAATGCCGATCCCATTGTCCTTCACGAAGAATACCGTCTCAGCTCCGTCCATACGATGCCCCAGCTCTATTCTGGGATCCGGGCGATCGCCTCGATATTTGATACTGTTGCTGATCAAATTCACGAGCAGCTCGATAACCCCCAAACGATCCACATGGACGGTCGGGAACTGGTCAGCAAGTGCGAGTTCAACGCCGCTCGCCTGTATCTCGCCGGCTGTTTGCGCCACCGCATCCTGGATGAGCATGCCAAAGGGGACGTCCTCGGGCGGGTTCGTCATTCGTCCGATACGCGAGAGCTTCAGCGTCGCGCTTAAGAGCTCGTCCATCCTGGCCGCGGCGGTCGCTATATACCGTAAATCGCGCAGCATCCGCTTGTGGTTATCCTGCTCTAAATCCTTCTGCAGCAGATCAGTGAAGCCTTCAATGGTCACGAGCGGCGAGCGCAAATCGTGGGAGACGGTGTACGTGAACCGCGCCAGCTCCCGGTTCTTGGCCGAGAGCTCCTTGAGGATCGCCGCACGCTCTGCTTCCGCTCGCCGCTGGGCAGTGTTATCCTCATACAGAACGAGGTGCTCGCCCGTCGAGAGAGTGACCGAGCGGAAACAAATCGCCTTCCGCGTGCCGTCCTTGCAGGTGACGGTGAACGATCGCGGTCGGAATTGCCCGGGTTGTGAAGCCTTGAGATCCGCAATCCATGCCGAGCGTGCGACTTCACGGACCGACACATCGGGGAACGCTTTCGTGAACCACGCACGCCCCGTGGGTATGTCTTCCAGCGTATACCCAAAGAGCTTGACGAACGTGCTATTCACATAGCAGTACCGGCCATCCGGATATATAATAGCGACCCCGAAGGGTGATTCCTCAGTGAGCAGACGGTAGAGCTCTTCACTCGTGCGCAGTGCGTCTTCTACCTGCTTACGCGCTGTCTGATCTATTAAAACACCGCGCATGCCTACCGGCTTACCATCATGGAATATACAGCATGTATGGACAGAGACGGGGAACGTGGATCCATCTTTCCGTAACGCTGTGTACTCAAGACCGCCGAGCGACTCACCCTGGAGTACCCGCTGTATATTCCGCGCGGCTCGGTCCCGGTCCTCAGAGGCGATCATTTGTAGCGCGTTCAAGCCGCGGGCAAACTCTGCTTCGGTATACCCGAACACATCAAAGGCGTTTCGATTCACGAACGTAAGCGTACCGCGATCGTCGAGTTCAAAGACCACCTGGGGCAAGGAATCCGCCAGCTCCTTATAGCGCGCCTGGCTCTCCCGCAGCGCCTCCAGTGCCCAATGCTTCGACACGACTTCCTCGATCGCGTAGATCAAGGTGCCGTACATGCTCGCGATATCTCTCCCTTTCTGGAGGTAGTGGTTCGCACCCCGGTTCAGTGCCGCAATCGCGACCTCTTCACGACTCTTACCCGTAAACACGATGAACGGTACGGTGCTGCTGCGCTCGCGCACGTGCTGCAGGAACGTCAAGCCGTCCAGTCCGGGCATCTGGCAATCTGAGACAATGACCTCATAAGAACGCTCATCCAGCCGCTTGAGCGCTTCCTCCACCGAGGTTGCAGTATCCACCACGAACTGCTCACGCTCGCGTTCCAGGAAGGCTTTGGTCAGCGCAAGGAACTCCGGCTCGTCATCAACATGCAGGATCGTGATCTCACGTTGCGCCTCTGCCGGTGGCATCGTTTGTTAGCACCTCTCCCGTTCGCGACTCTGCAGGGTGAGTCAGGTATTTTGTATATATGTTATGCGGGAGCACTTATAGTGTACGGGAAGGTATCGGGAGATGATCATTGCAGAACTCACGGTTGTGCCACTGGGCACAGGAACGCCAAGCGTGAGCAGGTACGTGGCGCAAGCGGTCGCCGAGCTAAAGAAAATGGGCCTGGAGCCACAACTGACGGCGATGGGCACGATCATTGAGGCGGCCGAGCTGTCCCTGATTCTTGATGCAGTCCGGAAGGTGCATGAGACGGTCTTCGAGCAGGGCGCGTTGCGGGTCGTGACCACGCTAAAAATAGACGAGCGGCGGGACAAGGCGGGGAGCATCGAGCAGAAACTAAAAGCGGTGCAGAGCGGTTATTAAGGACTCGATTGAACGTTACGCCGTTGGATGTACTGCTTTAATCCGTGACTTCCCGGGCGGCAGATACCGCTGCACTTTCTCTAACGTTACCTGGTGCTCGATTGCCTCCTTTTTCTCGTGGTTCGCGCGCTCGAGAAAGATCGTGACGATTTGTTTAGCCAGCTCGCTCTTCTCCAGCTCGCCTTCCGGTGCGAGTTCCACGTAGAGCTCCAGCTGATCGTGCTGCGCTTCTGTTGCCGGCACGACCACCAGCTTACCGTTCTTCATGCCGATGCTGAGTCCGAGCGGCGCTTTGAAGTAACGGCGCTTGCCCCGCACAACGAAGCTCCCTTTCTTGATGTATTCGCCCGATGGCGGCGTCTTGCTCACCTGCTCGCCGGGCACGCAGTAGCACTCGCCCTCGTAGAACCCGTACTTCCACAGGCTTGAATATGAGGTGGCGAACTGCGCGATCTCTCGCAAGCCCTCTTCCGATATATCCTTACCACCGGTCTTCGTGATCACGACCGGCGCGCCTTCGGCCTGCGTATGGCAGAACAGGTCGTTGGACGCCATATGCTTCTTCACCACGAGCTCGTTGGTGGTCGCGTCTCTGCCGCCGATGACAAGGAAGCCGTCTGAGGTCTCGAACCACCTGAACTTCTCGTACCATTCCGCACGTATTGGCCTAACCGCTTTCTTCTCAGGGACGAACGCTTCTTCACGTTCTGCCTCCTGTGCCTTCTCAGCCGCTATTCGCGCTTTCATCTCCTCGATCGCGCGCTCCACACCCTCGCGCTTCTTTCTGAACGTCTTTGCGCGTTCATAATATGCACCGGCATTCTGGTGTAGTGAGAGCGACGTGTCAAGTTCAAGCGGGAGATCACTCCCGGGTAACGTAACGGTAATTGTCTTTCGACCACCCTTCGGCTGTTCTTTCAGCAGCGCTTCGAGCTCGGTATACCGCGCATAGATCAGCTCGCCCTTCTGTATGCAGTCCGCTTCCTTGCGCTCGAATTTCTGGAGCGCTGCGAGCTGCTCGGTCAGCACGTGCTCGTGCTTGCTGATACCCTTCTCCTGCTCAACCTTCACCTGCTCCTCAACCGCTTCGGCGAGTTGCAGGGTGAAGAACTCGTCTACCGCCTCATTGAACGAGTCAAAGAACCGCTTCTCCTGCTCGCTATAAACCCGCAGCTCGAGTGGAAGCACGTCCAGCTGCTCCGGTGCGTCGAGCACGATATGCGGTCTCAGTAGTGTCTTGTCCCGGGTGAGCAGCGGCTTGAAGAGCGTCTGCAGCGCGTCAACAAGCGTGGAAATGTCAATCGCGGTGAGCTCGTTTGCCGGTTTGCTCTTCTCGATGCCGCTGAGCGTGCAGAGCTCCTCGGCATATAACCCGCCCAGGCTCAGCTCTGCGGCCAGCACCCGTACCACGTCCTTATCCTGCTGCTCGCAGAGCGCTTTCAGGTCCTCCACGGGCACGGTCAACGGATTCACGCGCGATGGCGGACGCTCGTATTTCGTGCGTACCTTTATCTCACGTGTGGCGAAGCTTTTTCGCCGCAACGGCAGCATGATCTGCTCATCCTCGTCTACGAGTACGAGATTACCCCGGGGTAGTAATTCCGCGATTACTGTGGTCTTCTTATCCCAGCGCTCGATCGTTAACGCCACGATCCGGTCAAACTCGAGCTGCTGGATTGCTGCGATTCGACCGCCGCCAAGATGTTTGCGGATGTACATGGCGAAGCTCGAGGGCAATCTCGGCGTGGGGCGCTTGTATCTGGTGAGATGGATTCGTTTACCCGCCTCGATGATCAAATCGAGCGAGCCCCGGTCTTTCTGGTGCAGTTTCAGCCGTATCTCGTCCCTACCGTGCTGATAGGCCTTCACGAGACGCGCGCCCACCAGCTCCTGAAGCTCCATCACCACGGCTGCAACGTCCACACTGCTCATGGATTCCTTCATACCACTATACCCTAGGTGTTCCCGAGGCAGAAAAAGGAACGCGTGATAAACAAATACGGTATATCCTGCACGCGGTCGGGCAGTAACTGACACACACCTGCTTATGGCTCAGACTCAGTATGCGGAAGGGCCAAACAGCCGGGACAGCAGGTAAACCACCACCAGGATAAGGATCAGGATGCCGAGCGCGAGGATGATGTACGGCAGTAACTTGATGAGCAGCCAGACGATGGCCAGGATAAAGAGAATGACCACCAGGACGGCCACCAGTGCTGGTATCCCGCCTACTGACCGGGAGTGTGGCCGCATTCGCCGATCACCTCTACCATTTCATATGCCACCTTTACCAACCTGAGCCAGGTATTCGCCACGGCTCGCAACCTCGTGGGGTCGTTCTCTCTGAGGGACAGATGCAACCGCTGCCCCTGGAGCTCGAGCTCCACAGCTGTCCGTCTCGTCGCATCTCCCTGCTCCTGCTCCTCCTCCTTGATCGACCGGTAGATCGTCTGCACGGTTACTGCATCTGCTTCGAACGCGAATTCCGCACTGATCTGCATCTAGACTGACCTCACGAGCTGGTAGTGTAGCGTAGTGTAGTGGATATGGATACACCTCGCGGGCGCTTTGCTTTGCTTTCTGCGCACTGCACGGTAATTCAGATCGCTTTTAACTTCTTCACAACGACGGTGGGGCGCTCTTTCTCCAGCGCGCGAAAGCCGCAGTAAGGGCAGCGGACGCCCTGATAGTTCTCCTCATGTATCTCAACCTCACGCTTGCAGCGCAAGCAGTAGTAGCCCATGATTTACTCGCCCCCTGACTCAGCCTCGCGCTCTCCGGCGAGCTCTGGCGCACCACGTTCCAGAATTCGACTCACAGTACGCTGTGCGGAAATGCCCAATGCAGTATGAGGGATGTACGTCCCACCGGTGAAGGTATAGCCGCATTTTCTGCACTGCCAGATGCCCGTTCCGATCCGTCGTACTGACGGGTGCTCACAGCTCGGGCACACATGCGCAGCTTTAGTTCGCGATTCGATCGAGGTAATCGCTCGCCTGATCTTACGACCGTACCGAACGCCGAACCTGCCGGCGGATTTCGTCTTCTTACCCTTCTTTCCTTTCTGCTTCCGTGCCATCTTCGTTGCCCGCGTAAACCTTATCTCTAGGAAAAAGAAAAGAACGAACTAATATATAGTTTAGCGATACGAATGCTGGCTCGTCAGGAAACTGAAGCTGGCAGTGCGCCATGAAACTATCTGATCTGTCGTTGGATAAGCGCCTGGAAGCTCTTCTTACCCAAAGCGCAATAAACGAGCTATATCCGCCGCAGGAAGAGGCGATACGAGCCGGGTTGCTCGATTCAGAGCGCAATTTCATCATTGCCACGCCGACCGCGAGCGGCAAGACCTTCCTGGCCGAGCTGGCTATGCTTCAGGCTATCCTGACCGGTTCGGGAAAGTGCCTCTACGTCGTGCCTCTCAACGCATTGGCGTACGAGAAGTACCAGAACTTCAAGGAGCGATACGGTGCAGCAGTAAAGGTCGGGATCTCGACCGGCGATTATGAGAGCTCATCACGGTACCTGGAACGTAACGAGATCACGATTCTCACCTTAGAGAAGCTTGACTCGCTCACGCGATTGAAACCCGCATGGCTGCGGAGCATCTCCGTGGTCGTCGTGGACGAGGTGCACGTGCTGGGCGAGGACAAGCGCGGGCCACGGTTAGAAGGTGCAATGGCGCGGTTTATGAGCTTCAATCCCGCTGCACGTGTCATCGGCTTGTCCGCGACCATCGCGAACGTTGCGGAGTTCGGGGGCTGGCTTGATGCGCGCGTCGTCCAATCGGACTGGCGACCGGTGCCGCTCAAGGAAGAGATCTTGCTGGCGAAGAGTGACCGGGAGATCATCGAGCGCGTCGATTCGGAGGTGGCCCGTGGCGCGCAGGTACTCGTCTTCGTGAATACGAAACGCGGTGCAGCATCGTTTGCACGGAAGGTCGCTGCGGAGGTGCGATTGCGAACTGACGCGCTGGATACGCTCGCGGAGAAGGTGGATATCGGCGTGGACGACCTACCAGAGATCGCGCGCTCTGGCGTTGCGTATCATAATTCATGGCTGCATCCAGAACAGCGGCGGGCGATCGAGGACAGCTTTCGTGCTCGTGACTTGAAGGTGATCTGCTGCACGCCCACGCTCGCTATGGGAGTCTCACTACCAGCGAAGCTGGTGCTGATCCGGAACTACAAATTCTATACGCTCGGGCGCGGTCTCGAGCCGATGCCGGTCTTCTGGGTAAAGCAGGTCTTTGGGCGTGCGGGGCGACCTGAGCACGATGCGTACGGCACGGGCGTGATCGTTGCGCGTGACGAAGAATCCGTTGAGGAGATCCAGAGCGTGTACATTGACGGCGCGCTGGAGCGGATCGAGTCCCGGTTCTCGCTAGAGACGATGACTGAGCAGATCCTCGCCACGATCGTCGGCGGCGCACAGCGGATCGAGCAGGTTCTCGAGTTCCTCAACAGCACCTTCTACGCATTCCAGCATAGCACGGAGCTGGAAGCACTCCTGACAGATCTTGACAGTATCCTGCTTGAGCTGTCGCGAAAGGGTTTCATCGAACTTGACAGTGACCGACTGCGGCCCACGCCGTTCGGCGCGCTCGCCTCACGACTCTATCTGTCCGTGCACTCGGCGCTGGAGCTGCGTGAGGGTATCCAGACCCTGGGCGAGTCTGACAGGGCCGGTACACTGTCCCTATCAGATTTTGACCTCCTGATCCTGCTCTGCAGATGCGACGAGATTATCCCGCTGACCGTGAAGCACGCGTTTGAGATCGCGACGAATTTGAGCGAGAACCTCGAGTGGGTCTATTATGCCGGGCACGCGCTGGGCAGTGCGATCGTGGCGCAGGCGTGGATCGAGGAGCACACGTACGCCGAGTTGAAGGAGACGTTCAATGCGTACCCGGGTGAGATTCACAACACGATCTTTAATCTCGGATGGATGGCGTATGCCGCATCACGAATCGCCGACTACCTCAAAGAGGACCACCTGAGTGCGCGGTTACGACTCCTGCACGACCGTATAAAGCACGGTGTGAAATCGGAATTGCTCGGGCTGGTCGCGATAAAGGGTGTGGGACGGGTGATCGCCCGCGGGTTATACGCGCGAGGGCTGCGAACGCCACATGAAGTGGCAACGGCCGATCTGCGGCAGCTGGAGCAGGCACCCGGCGTGGGTGCGAAACGCGCAGTGAAGTTAAAGGAGGAGGCCCTGGAGCAATGCATGAGCTGACGTGCAGGGTGCACGACTGGAGCGTCCGCGTAACGGAACGCTCGAACTTCGGCTCGCTGCTGAATCCGCTCTATACGATCGGTGTGGAACTGGAGCTTCGTGTCTCAGAAAGCCCGGACATGCTGCACCGGCTGCTTACCGAGACGGGACTCATCTCGCGTGAGACTATACCGTTCGACGTGGTCACGAACTTCAGAGGCTCTGCTACGAACGAGCCGTATTATGCGGCACGTATCCGGTACGACGGCATGCCGAAACGGTATGCGGTAACAGCGCGCGATACCGGCGGGGTGCTCAGAACGAAGATCACGTACGAGCCGGTGGTGACGCCGGAAGAGTTGCAGTTGCATCATCCCGCGAATTTCGTGCGGTTGGGCATTACGGTAGAGGAGTGGGAGCTGCATAATTACAAGCATTATTTCATGCTCCTCATCGCATCCAAACGCTACGAGCGCTTCGATCTCTGGGTGAGCGCAGCAGAAGAGACGGAAGCGGAGGAGGCGGACGAGGAGACGGCCAGGCTCACGATGGTCAGGATAAAACTCGCGGAATCGGAGTTGAAGCGGAGGGAGGTACCCTGTGCGTGGTATGTGCAGCGACTGGTGATCTTTGAGGATCTTGATGTAGCTGCGGAGGTGCGGAAGAAGCTGGCGGAGGCATGAGGCTACGCAGTCACGATTATCACGCTGAATTGCGTATTCATACGTGGAGAGAGGGGGGAGCCCGAACATGGGCGAAGAGGAGATAGAAATCGTATTAGGGAAGTATAGAGCAGCGGGGAAGATACTCGCGGAGGTCAAAGCGGCAGCGGTAGCACGGGTGAAGGAAGGCGCGTTACTGCTGGAGCTCGCGGAGTTCGTGGAGGAGCTGGCGCGCGAGAAGGGCGGTGAGCCTGCATTCCCCTGTAACATCTCGCGGAACGAGGAGGCGGCGCATGCAACGCCCGCGATCAATGACGAGACGGTCTTGGGTGAGGATCTCGTGAAGCTTGATATCGGGGTGCATGTAGACGGGTACATTGCGGACAGCGCGGTGACCGTGGATCTGAGCGGTGAGCATGCCGATCTGGTGGAAGCGGCTGAGGCTGCGTTAGCTGCGGGTATCAGGGTCGTCCACGACGGCGTGAGCACGGGTGAGATCGGCGAGGTCATTGAGAACGCTATTCGGGAACGCGGGTATCGCCCGGTGGTCAATCTCTCAGGGCATGGGCTCGCACGCTATGATGCGCACGTTCGCCCCACGATCCCGAACACGCGGTTTGAGCACGGGCCCGTGCTGAAGGAGCACGATGTCGTGGCGATCGAACCGTTTGCGACCGACGGAGTGGGGAAGGTGACGGAAGGCGGCCTCCTGGAGATCTATGGCCTGATACGAGCACGACCGGTTCGTGTGCGCGAGGCGAAGCAACTGCTGAAGATTTTAGAGCAGTATCACGGACTGCCGTTTGCGAAGCGGTGGCTGCCGCGTGAACGGCTCGATCTCGCATTGCGGACTCTGAGTACCACAGGCTCGTTACGTGAGTATCCGGTGCTGCGTGAGGAGGGCGGTGGCATGGTCTCGCAGGCCGAGCATACCGTCATCGTGACGAGGGACGGGTGCGAGGTGACGACACAATAACTACCGCGCCACACGCGTGCGTGGTACGACCCAGCAAGCAAGCGAAAAAGGCGCATGCTTCATATCAACGGCTCTGTGGGCGAAGGTGGCGGGCAGATCATTCGTACTGCTATCGCATTGGCGGCTATTACCAGCACCGAGGTCGAGATCACGAATATCCGTGCGAACCGCCCGAAGCCCGGGCTGTCAGCACAGCACCTGCAGGCCGTGAAGGCCGTTGAGCGCATGACCGGCGGCCATACCGAAGGACTGGCGCTGCACTCCACGCGCTTGACCTTTACACCAGGCCCGCTCAAAGGGTTCGCGGGTACCATTGATATCGGCACGGCTGGCAGCATCACGTTACTGCTACAATGCCTCATTCCCGTTGCACTCTGCGCGGATCGCGCTACTCACGTGAGAATAACTGGCGGGACCGATGTGGCATGGTCACCACCAATTGATTTTTACACGCAGGTCTTCCTTCCCGCGTTGCGGGAGATGGGCTGTGCGGTCCAGCTCGATGTGCGGCAGCGGGGGTACTATCCCAAGGGCGGCGGTGTGGTTGACGTTACGGTAACACCGGTGAAGCAGTTGCACGGGTTTATGGCTCAGGCATCCGAGCCCGTGGACGTGATACGGGGCATCTCACATTCCTGTGGGCTGCCCGCGCACGTGGCCGAGCGGCAGGCGAACGCAGCTAACCGGCTATTGCGAGCTGCGGGTTTCCAGTCAGCGATAAAAACGGACATCGTCGAGAAAAGCAGCTGGACGACAGGCAGTGGGATCACGCTCTGGTGCGGGTACAAGAGCGGGAGCGCACTGGGCGAACGCGGTAAGCGGGCGGAGGTGGTGGGTGAAGAGGCGGCTCGAACTCTTACCACCGAGTTGCAATCCCGTGCAACAATTGACGTCCACCTTGCGGATCAGCTCGTTCCGTATAGTGCACGAGCAGATGGGCCATCCGAACTGCGCGTGCGAGCGCTGACAAAACATCTCGAGACGAATATGTACATCACACAGCAGTTTCTGGAGGTTGCATTTGCTATAGAGCGGGAAGGAGCGGTTTTGGTGATCAGGAAGGAGTAGTTTGTTCAGGAGGATTCGTTAGGGTTGGCAGGTTTTCTCAGGTCTCGTTAGTAGCTATCCTATCGGTCGAGCATCGCAGAGCAGAGTTAGTGACCTGCAGACTCACAGCCCAGCCGCTTGCAGCTCGGTCAACCACTCAAGCGCAATCTCATGCGCGCCGTTGATGAGGAATTGTATGGCCACGGTGGCCAGGATCAAACCCATGATACGGGAGATCGCCAGTGCACCCACCTTGCCCATACGAGCGAAGATCCTATCCGCGTTCGCGAGGCAAACGTACGTGAGACCCATGATGATCAGCACCGATCCCAGCACCGCCAGCGTGACCCCGAGATCGCCCCGTGAAATGAAGAGCATTACGGTCGAGATGGTGCCCGGGCCCGCGATCATGGGGATGCCCATGGGGGTTATCCCTACGTCCTCTCGTCCTATAGATTCACGTTTCTCGGCCTCGGTGGTCTTCGTACCCGGCATCGCGCCGAAGAGCATCGTAAACGCCACGCTGAACAGGAGTATGCCGCCGGCGATCCGAAACGCGGGAATCGTTATGCTGAAGAAGAGGAAAATGTACCGTCCGACGAGTGCGAACGTGATCAGCGTGCAGGTGGCCATCATAACGGCCTTCTTCGCCACCTGTCGCTGCTCAGCCAGTGAGTAATCACCGGTTATCGCTGTAAAGAAGGGGATGATCCCGATGGGATTCGCAATGGCTAAGATCGCTACAAAGACCGAGACGGCGTACGCAAGCTCCATGGTGTGAAGATAAGCGACCGAAGGGTTATAAAATAGGCAGTGCTGCTCTGCGCAGAACCGCACCGTTACTTTACGGTTTCTGTGCCGTCGGCCTACCGTAGCGGAATATGATGTTACAACTTCCCTCATGTGAGACCATGCAGGGCCCAATCGGATGCTTTGGTGTGCAGGCCGTGCCGAACAGAGGGCATTCGGCAGGCTCCACGATGCCCCGCAGGATCTCGCCGCAGCGACAGCCTTCTGGCTCCTGGTACGCGCTGCTCAACGCGCCTAATTCGTCCTCATACCGCGTCCGTGCATCGTACTGCATGAATTCGGCACGCAGAGTGAGCCCGCTACCGGGTATAAGGGGGAAGCCGCGCCAACCGACGTCGCACGGCTCAAAAACCGTCGCGAGTATCTGCTGTGCCTTCTCATTGCCCTCACGCTTCACCACACGGGTATACTCGTTCTCGACCTTTGCCTCGCCCCGCTGGTTCTGCAGGGCGAGCATGTACGTAGCCACGAGCAGATCGAGCGGCTCGAAGCCCGCAATCACCTGCGGAATGCTGTACCTGCTCGAGATGAACTCGTAGGGTGTAGCGCCAATGATCGCGGAGACATGCCCGGGGTCAATAAAGCCGTCAATACGCAGCTCACCCATCTGCAGCAGCGCCTCCATCGCCGGTGGTATGAGCCGATGCGCGGAAAGAATGGAGAAATTCTCCGGCGGCTTGCTCAGGATGACCGAGGCAGGCGTGGGTGCGGTCGTCTCAAACCCGATGGAGAAGAAGATAACCTCCTTATCAGTTCGCTGCGCGAGTGCGATACAGTCAGTGATGCTGTAGACCATACGAACGTCGTGGCCCTCTGCCTTAACGTCTGCCAGGGACTGCTCCTCGCCCGGCACCCGGAACATATCGCCAAAGGTCGCGATCACATGGCCCGCGCGGGCGAGCGCGATCGCCTCCTCGATCTCGCGCGCCGTCGTCACACAGACCGGGCAGCCAGGACCCGCGCGGATCTCTATACCCGCCTCACGCAGCAGTGAATCCAATCCATATCGCACCAGGGTATCTTGATGCGTGCCACAGACGTGCATCAGCCGCAGCTTGAGTTCCAGGGCCTTCAGCTTGGCTTTGATCTCGCGCGCTAATCGCTCGTCTCGATAGGTGAACATTGATTCTCTTCTCAGTACTCTCTTTTACGGTATCGCTGTTATTGTTTTCGGTTGAGCGAGCGAGACCGCGCTTTGCCCCCGCGCCTCGCGTAGCGTGATTGAACGAACGGCTGCAAACGCGGGAGACGCAGGACTACAGCGTAAAAAAAAGGTGTCAAAAAGGTACACTCACACGATCAAAATCAATGAGCAAAAATTGAGGACTGGTTCGTTCCGGTGAAGAAGCCCCAATTCACGCTTTTGCTTTTAACGTTATCTCGATCGAAGAGACGTTCGCTTTTTCGCCCTGATCTCCCGTGAGCTGCTCGGTGCCGATCTTAATCTCCTTCAACTCGACACCTGGCATGAACTTCGTTCGTACCACTTCTGCGGTATCCACCGCCCGCGAAATCGCTCGGCCTCGTGCCTTGATCACTATCTCGTCTGACCCGCTATTGAGTTGCGTCACCACTGCCAGGACATAACTCATTACCGACTTATTCCCGATATAGATCACGTTGTCTTCTGCCATGATAACTCACCAGTTGTATAACTATGTATCTCAGCGGCTATTTAAATGTAGTATTATTCCGCACACACGGCAGCGGGATTTCCTATTCGACGGAACGTGATGTCCATGCAACTCCTGGAACGGATTTACCAGCAGGCGTTACCGGCACTGGAAGGGAAGCGAGTCAGGGAAGTCAGGATCGGGTTGGGGTTGTTGGCCGTCGAGCTTGACGATGGTTCCCTTGCGGTCTCTTACGTACTGCGAGACGAACTACCGCCCGGCTGTACGGTCATCCCGGCGGATACACCACTTAGCGGTGTGGAGGCGAGTGAGATGGCCGTGTGGGCGTTTAAAGGTCGCAATCCATTGCTATCGTCACTCGGTGTGGCCGTTCTCAACAGTGCTGTTGACCCCGTAGCGATCGAGCGATGCTCCCGTGATACGCTCGCTGAGCTGATCCACACGGACGATCAAATCGGCATGATCGGTTACATCGAGCCGATGGCGCAGTTCCTGAAGTCATGGACCGCGAAGGAGCTGATCATCTTCGATCGGAGCAGGGAACCGTTTGGTGACGTGTACCCGGAATCACGGCAGCGTGAACTCTTGCCACAGTGTGATATCCTGCTGGTTACGGGCACCACACTATTGAATCGGTCCCTCGATCTTATCCTGCAGCAGGCAACAAACGCGCGCGAGATTATCCTTGTCGGCACGAGCACACCACTGTATCCCGAGGCGTTTCGCGATACGAAGGTGACGCAACTTGCAGGCTCACTCTGGCGGCCGGAGTACCGCGCGGCGATTTTTTCCGCGATCAGTGAAGCTCGTGGCATGCGGGTACTGAGCAAATACGGTAAGAAAGTCTTCCTCGCGATCCCGAAAGGCGTTATCCCAAGCGCGCAAAAGTAATGCGCCGACCGGGATTTGAACCCGGGCAGTTGGCTTGGAAGGCCAAAGTCATGCCACTAGACCATCGGCGCACCGCATAGTTATTACCGCATGATACTTATATATTTTTCAACCGGCGCAGAGCTTTCAGTCATCGTTACGGCAAGCAGCGCCCCGTAGGGTTCGCTACATGATACGGGCCCACGACACTCCCGTGGCTGCTTTCCTGACTGACCGGAGACAGGCCTGCACGGTTCTTTCGGCACCGGTTTTCTTTCACGCAGTGGCGCGTGAGTGAGTACGATGAAACAGGAAAATAAGGCCACGTTATCGACAAACGTCCTGCTGCTGGGCATCGTCAGTTTCCTGAACGATGTGAGCAGTGAGATGATCCACCCGATCCTCCCGTTGTTCGTTATCGCGGTCGGTGGTACCGGTCTGATCGTGGGACTTATCGGTGGCTTGCAGGAGAGTATCGCGAGTATCTTCGAGGTCTTTTCAGGCTATTGGTCTGACCGGCTCGGTAAACGGAAGATACTGGTGTTCGGTGGCTATTTTGCCTCTGCCTGCTTCAAGCTCCTGCTCGCCTTCGCCGTAATCTGGCAGCATATCGTCTTCTTCGCCAGTTTCGAGCGCGTGGGCAAAGGCGTGCGAACAGCGCCACGAGACGCGATCATTGCTGATTCAATGCCCAATGCGCGCGGGCGGGGCTTTGGGATTCATCGCGCGCTCGATACGCTCGGCGCCATCTGCGGCTCGATAACTGTGCTCCTGTTACTGTATGTGCTCTGGCGTGAGCATGATCCGCTCGCATTTTACCAGCAGGTCATCCTTATCGCTGCGGTTATCGCGTTCGTCTCCCTGCTACCACTTTATGTGGTACGGGAGCCGAAGCGAGCGCCGCAGGTACGCAGTTTGCAGATCAGCTTGCGACGGCTGCATAAGCCGCTCAAATTATTCATTATCGTCGCAACAGTCTTTGCACTGGCCAATTTCACCTATATGTTCTTCATCCTGAAGGCACTGGAGTCCTTTGCACCTAGTGGCCACCTGCAGTCAATTGCGCTGACAATCTCCCTGTATGTGCTCTTCAATATCTTCTATGCGCTCTTCGCGCTTCCCTTCGGCACGCTCTCCGATCGTATCGGTAAACGGTCCGTACTCATCGGCGGCTACGCACTCTTTTCTGTTACGTGCCTCGGCTTCGCCTTCTCCGAGTCGCTATCCGCCTTCCTGGTGCTCTTTCCCCTGTACGGGCTGGTCTATGCGATGATCGAAGGGAATCAACGTGCGTTTGCCAGTGACTGGTCAGTGGAGGGGTTGCGGGCTACGGCGCTCGGCACATTCCACACGATGATCGGTCTTGCGAAATTACCAGCGAGCCTTATCGCCGGGCTCTTATGGGAGATCACACCCGCACACGAGTTGACCTTCCTCTTTGGTAGCGCCGTCAGCATCCTCGCTGTGCTGCTGTTCCTCTACTACGGTACGTATTTCCAGTAGGGTATGCTCACCGCACGGCACCTGCACCTACCTGCCGTCTACAGGATCACCGACGCTCGCCCAAACAGGGGTTAGAAGGCATAAACAATGCTGACCTGTGCGCGCACTTCGACCTCAGAGGGCGTAATAGGTGTGGAGACGCCCCCTTCGGGTACGGGTGAAGGTACCGGAAGCGCTTCGCGAACGATGGGGTAGTAATAATCTTCCACCACTATCCTGACGGGTGAGATGCGATCGATACCCATATTCGTAGCTACCACGTCCGCTTTGCTCCTGGCGTTGCTCACTGCCTTGTGTAACGCCTCTTCGTATACGCGTTCCTGGAGCGGCTCGGAGAGCTGGAAGGAGATAGCGTCTATTCGGTTCGCGCCGCCGCGCACCGCGGCATCAATGGCCGTACCCGCATCGTCCGGCGCGCAAGTCGCTTCGATCAGATTGGTCGCACGATAGCCGACGATCTCGCTCTTCTGCTCCTTTCCTCTGAGCGTTTCCACTTCGATCCACGTATAAACGGGTGTAATGGCGTACTGCCGGGTCTTCACGTCCGTAATGCCCGCGTTTTCCAGCGCCTCAAAGATTCGCGTCATGTTTGCGGCATTCAGCGTTGCTGCTTCCTGCGCGGTTTCCGCCTCGCTCACTACGGCAATCAACACGTGTGCCTCATCAGGTGTGGCCTTCACCAGGCCACTGCCGCGCACCTCGATGGTCTTGTTATACTCGTTCTGGTCCGAGACTGAAGGTGCAAGGAAGACGGCGAGTGCCACGATGAGCACGATGCCGAGGAACAGCCCCGCAGCAAATACCACGTTCTTATTCATATTAGTCCACGGTTATTACTCGAGACCAAATGCAGATAAGTCCACAGGTCTTCGAACTGCCGTGACTAAGAGAGAGCGAGCATCTCGAAATTGCCGTCCTGTCCCACCGGCGAGAGCTATCGTGGAGGAACTATCATGGTTATGCTATTTCTTCTCGAACTGGTCTTGAATATCCTTTCCCAAACGGCCAATCGCATCGGATCGGCACTGGCGGCAGTGCGTCATTTGCATGATATAGTTACTGCACGCGTCCTGAACCGCCTTCTTCTCCTGCGGCGTTGGCGGGGTTATGTGCTCAAACTTATACTGTGGGATGATCGGCATGATATTCTGGATATAGACGCCCAGCTCGCGTACGGTCTTCGCAATCTCAATGACATGCGTGTCGTTCACCGTTGGGATAAGCACCGTATTGACCTTGATCAGAATCTTCCGTTTCACTGCCTCCCGAATTCCGTCCAGCTGGTTGGTGAGCAGCAATTCAGCCGCTTCCCGGCCCGTGTATTTCGTACCCTGGTAGTTCACAAAAGAGTAGATCTCTTTACCGATATCGGGATCCACAGCGTTCAGCGTTACCGTTACGGTTCCGATCCCCAGCTCTGCGATATCATCTATACGATCGGACAAGAGCAAGCCATTCGTGCTCAAGCAGCGCATCAGATGCGGGAACGCGTCCTTAACGAGTCGGAAGGTCTCGAACGTCTCCTCGTTGTACAGCGGCTCGCCGGGGCCCGCAACGGCAACCACCTTGATATAGTGCACCTTCGCAAGAACCTCCTTGACCCGCTCCAGCGCCTCCTGCGGGGTGAGCACCATGCTGGTAACTCCGGGTCGCGACTCGTTCACGCAATCGAATTTGCGGATACAATAGTTGCACTGGATATTACATTTGGGCGCGACGGCAAGATGCATGCGACCAAAAAAGTGGCAGGCCTGCTTGCTGAAGCAGGGATGCTCCTGGATCTTTCTCAGCTGCGTGGGATCCCAGGGGACTTTCTTACCTTCGATCTCCGTTACCGGCAGCTTTTCGGTCTCTTCAGCACTCATTATCTATCATCCAACCTCTTTTTTTACCTCAACTCTCTCGCTTCCAGACCTCTTCTAACGTCTTACATTCAGGTATCTGAAAGGGCTCACCTTTGTAAGCGGCGAGCGCTTTGCGCAAGGTCCGTTTCGCCAGGCAAGCGCAGTGAATCTTCTGCACGGGGATCGTGCCGAGGAACTCAACAACCTTGTCTTCCTCCACGGTCTCCGCCTCTTCCAGCGTCTTCCCTCTGATGAGCTCCACGAACGCCGCGCCGGCAGCGAACGAACCTGCACAGCCAATCGCCTGGAAGCTCGCATCCCCTATCGTGCCATCATCAATCTTCAAGAAGAACTCCATCGTATCCCCGCAGGGGCCGGTATAGATCGCGTATGCATTTGCATCGCTCAACTCACCGACGTTCACGCGGTTCAGATAGAAATCCGCCGCCCTTTCCGAGTAGCCGGATTTTCGTAACAGGTCTCTTAGCTCACCCATCGTAAACCACTCTACGTATCTCAGTATCTACTCGTCCTCTATGTTTAATAAGCTTTAGCCCTGCACGCACTACTGCAAGCACACGAACAGCTCGGGCTATTCGCTTCCCTTGATTACCGCGCCCAATGCCGCACCCGTCTGCTGTATGCGGGCCAATTCATCCTGATCCGGTATGTACTGCGCTTTCACGCCAGCGATCGGCATCTCCCAGCCGAGGGCGGTCATCACGGCCTCGATCTTCTTCACGGACTGCTCGCCCCACCCGTAGGAGCCAAAGGCGAAGCCGATTCGGTTCTTAGGCCGGAGCCCTTCTATATACGTGAGGAAAGCGCCAATTGTGGGCAGTACCCCCATATTCAAGGTGGGTGAGCCGATCAGGATCGCCTTTGACCGAATAACGTCCGTAAGCACATCTGAGATGTGCGTCGTTTTCAGGTCACGCATCGTCACGGACACACCCGCCTGCTCCAGGCCTTCACGCAGGCTCTGCGCCATCTTCCCGGTCGAGCCCCACATGGTATCATACACGATAAGCGCTCTCGACTCAGTCTCATTGGCGGCCCAGTGCTGATATGCTTCCAGGATCTGCGGGAGATAGCTACGCCAGATGATCCCGTGGCTCGGTGCGATCATCTCGATCTCGAGTCCCGAGAGTGCGGTCAGGGCCTTCTTTACCTGCTCACCATAGGGCATGACGATGTTGGCATAGTACTTCGCTGCCTCTTCCTGCAGGATCGCCCAGCCAATCTCATCGTCATAGCGCTCAGGCGAGGCGATATGCTGACCGAAGGCGTCGTTGGGCAGCAGGAGCTTCTCCTCCGGGATATACGTGACCATGTTATCCGGCCAGTGAACCATCGGGGTGAGGAAGAACTGCAGCGTCCGTTTGCCGATACGCATGCTATCGCCCGATTTAACGACCGTAAAAGGCCACTCTGCCTTGTAGTGCCGCCGCAGCCCCTGTTCACCTTTTGGCGAGGCGATGATCGTGGCGTTGGGGGCGAGTTCAACCATCTTTGGGAGACTGCCTGAATGATCCATCTCCACGTGGTTCGCGACCAGAAAATCAATCTGAGCAGGATCAACCACCTTGGAGATCCGTGCGCGCAGCTCATCAAAGAGGTAGTGCTTCACGGTATCCACGAGCACCACCTGCTCATCCACGATGAGGTACGCGTTGTACGTCGTGCCACGCTGCGTCAGATAGCCGTGAAAGTTCTGTAGTTCCCAGTCGATCCCGCCGACCCAATAAATTCCTGGCTTGATCTCTACCGGTTCCATATCTTTTACGCTCCTTCTAGCTTCTTTCTTCTGCGAAGCAAGCACTCACGCCATTTACGTGCTGAGCAGCTTCTCAGCAATACTCTTTCCGAATGCAGTGCAGAGCTGATCGCCCTCGCCGGTCATCAGCTGCGAGGTCTTCACCTTCAAGCCCGGCTCCACCATCTTCATCCCGATCATGCGCTTCATCGTGTCGTTCATGATCTGGATCGACTCGCCGCCCCAGCCATAAGAGCCAAAGGCCGCGCCTACCTTGCCCTTCATGTCCGCCTGCTTCATCTTGATCATGAAGAGCTTGATGGTGGTCGAGACGTCCTCAAAGTACGTCGGGCAGCCGAGCACGACCGCATCAACGCCCTCAAGATCATCGGGCTCTGCTTTCGTCGCAAACTTGGTCACCACGTCAATACCTTCCGCTTTCATCGCCGTTTCTATCACCTTCGCCATGCGCTCGGTGTAGCCGAGGTTCGTATCGTAGACTAACAATGCTTTTTTAGCCATTTTTTCCTTACGTCCCCTATTTTTTGTTATAATCCGCCTACCAGCGGCAGCTCGCACTGCGGGCACGTGAGTGTGCGGCAGGGAACGCCGCGTCGTTTTGGTGCCTCATAGCCGCACCGCGGGCACACGCATTTCTCAGGTGGTCCACCCGGGCCGAATCCGGGGGGCGGCCTGCGAGCACCGGGCCCTTCTTCTGCCATGGGCTTGTGCTCCTTCTTGCGTTATACACACGCCTCATCGGCAGCCGGTGGCGTAAAGGCCCGCAGTTCCAGCTCCTTATCAACCATGAGCAGACCCTTGCCATCCTCGCCGATGAGCTTCAATTTCGTGATGATCTCGTTGTCATTCCCCTCCTCCTCGATCTGCTCGGTCACAAACCACTGGAGGAAGATCTGTGTCGCATGATCCTTTTCCGCGAGCGCGAGATCCACGAGTTCGTTGATGCTTTTCGTCACGAACTGCTCATGTGCCAGGGTCTTCTCGAACATATCCATCGGCGATTGCCATTCAGTCGGCGGCTGCTCGATCGCTCTCAGCGTCACCCGTCCGCCCTGTTCGTTGACGTACTGGTAGATCTTCATCGCGTGCGTCATCTCCTCCTGGTACTGCACCATGAACCAGTTCGCGAAGCCCTTGAGCCCGGTATACGTGCTGTACGCCGACATCGAGAGATACAGATAGGCGGAATAGATCTCCTTATTGATCTGCGCGTTGAGCGCCGCTTCCATTCGTTCGGTTATCATGTATTTCGACTGCGCTAATCCTTCACCCCAGCAACTCCTCTACTTCCTCTCGACCCTCTTCCAGCTCCTCTGCTTGCTCCTGATCGATTTTGAGCAGCAAGGTCTGGAATTCGCCCACGTGCGTCTTCTCCTCTTTCGCTATATTGAGAAGGATCTTCTTGAGCCCTTCATGCGTTGCCAGTGCTGCGAGCTGCTCGTACAAATTGATCGCGTCGAGTTCCGCGATGATCCCTACTCGCACAATCTCTCTATCCCGCTCATCCTCAGTTACCTCGCCAAAATCCGTCGGTATCTCAGATAGCATTTTTTTTTATCTCCCTCCACATATTCACACCGCGCGGCGTCACCTCGCACCGACACGGGCGTGACAAATCAGGTGTATAATCTATCCGGGGCTCAGTTCTTAAATAGCTGTCGTTTTGCCACCGTGAACCGGTGCCCTGCGCACAAAGTATTTATATGATTAGTGCTATACGCACTATTGTGGGCTATTCCCACAGGAGGTGATACACATGGCATGGAGAAGGTATTTCCGAGACCCGTGGGAAGATCTGAGACGTATGGAAGAGTGGATGGACCGTATGTTCCGGGAAACCTGGATGCCCTACTACATGGAGCGGAAGGCGCTACCCGGAGCAGAAGGTGAAGAAGGAGCGGCGTTGACCGTCTCACCCTCGATTGATATCAAGGAGGATGAGAAGGGGAATATCGTCGTGAACGCGGATATACCCGGCGTTGAGAAGGGCGACATCAACATCTCGGTGAAAGGCGATATGCTCGAGATCAGCGCGGAGAAGAAGGAGGAGCAGGAAGAGAAGGAAGAGGGCTATATCCGGCGCGAGCGGCGATACCGGAAATTCTACCGCTCGATACCGCTGCCCGCTGAGGTCGATCGTGATAAGGTGGAGGCAGAGGTGAAAGACGGTGTGCTCAGAATCTCGATGCCCCGGCTCAAGGAAGCGGAAGTCAAGAAGATCGAGGTGAAATAACCTCGCTCGTCGCGGCGGGTCAGGTTACAGAGACCCGCCTTCTTTTTCCACTTTTTTACTTTTTTAGTTCTTTTTATATACCAAATCCTACGATATGAGTAACGAACCTAGGAGGTGAAAGTATGGAAAAAGCTACTGAAATAGAAGAAAAACCAGTAACCTTGCCGCTGATCGGCGATCCTGCACCTGATTTTGAGGCAGAGACGACCTTCGGGAAGAAACGCCTGTCCGATTACCGGGGCAAATGGTTGATCCTATTCTCGCATCCGGCCGATTTCACACCGGTCTGCACGACCGAGTTTATCGCCTTTGCGAAGATCCACGATGAGTTGAAGAAGCGGAACACGGAGCTCATCGGCTTGAGCGTTGATAGCACCTCGTCACATATCGCGTGGGCACGGAACATCGAGGAGAAGGTCAGTGTCAAGATCCCGTTCCCGATCATCGCTGATCTCTCAAAGGACGTGGCCACGAAGTTCGGCATGCTGCATCCAAAACAGAGCGCGACCGCGACGGTCCGCTGCGTCTTCTTCATCGATCCCGAAGGGATCCTGCGTGCAATGCTCTACTATCCGCTGTCCAACGGTCGGAATATGGACGAGATCGTGCGGATGATTGATGCGTTCCAGACGTCTGATAAGTACAAAGTGGCGACACCGGCGAACTGGCGACCCGGTGATGAAGTCGTGGTCCCAGCGCCGAAGACGCAGCAGGATGCGGAGAAGCGCGTGACTGAAGGTTACAATTGCATCGATTGGTATCTCTGCAAGAAAAAAGTATAATTTCTTTTTTACTTTTTTCTTCTTTTCTTTTTCTTTTTGACATACACATAACAAACAGAGGGGCCAATGGCGCTCCGGGATGGAACATAATGCTCGAAATTAAAGATCTAACGGTGGAAGTAGAAGGAAAGAGTATACTCAAGGGCTTGAATCTCACGATCGAGAAGGGTGAGGTGCACGTGCTCTTTGGGCCGAACGGTTGTGGCAAGACGACGCTGTTATTGACGATCCTTGGCTACCCGAGCTATACCGTCACCCAGGGCAGCATCATGTTCAAAGGCGTGGACATTACCGAATCAACCACGAACGAGCGGGTGAAACTGGGGTTGGGCGTCTCGTTCCAGCATCCGCCGGAGATTCGGGGTGTGCGACTCGGTGACATGGTCAACATCGCTCTGGGCAGGAAAGAGGGTGTCATTGACGAGCAGATCATCGCACTCGCGCAACGGATCAATATCTCGCCCGAGTTCTTGAATCGCGACGTGAACCTCGGCTTCTCAGGCGGCGAGGTGAAGCGCTCGGAGATCTTGCAGCTGCTCGCACAAGCGCCCGACTTCATCATGTTCGACGAGCCCGATTCAGGTGTGGACGTCGAGAATATCGAGCTCATCGGCGAGGTCATGTGTGAGCTGCTGGATCGGCACAAGCGCCCGAGCGAACGCGAGCGAGCGGGTCTGATCATTACCCATAGTGGGTTTGTCATGCACTACATCAATGCAGACCGCGCACACGTGATGCTCAACGGCCAGATCGCGTGCTCGGGCATGCCCGATGAGGTCACCAAGCATATCATGGAGTCCGGGTTCGAGAAATGTGTGGAGTTATGTGGACAGAAGGTGTGTGCTGAGGAATGACGACCAAGGAAGAAATAACGGACCGTGCGAAGCGTGCTCGCGAGAAGCGGGCTGCATTGGGCGCGGATGTAGACATTGAGCAATTTGAGACCCGAACGGGGGAACACCAGGCACTGGGCTCACTGAGTGAGCTCGATACGGAATATACGCAGGATCTGCTCCATGCCGGTATTGAGCCCACAGAGAAGGATCGCTCGGGCTCCTTTCTGCAGCGGGACCGCTCGGTCGTCTTTTCGAAGGTGCACTACCCCGGGCTTGAGGTCATGAGCACCACAGAGGCACAGGCAAAACACGAGTGGCTCACAGATTATCTCTGGCAGCTCATCCCTGTTGATACTGATAAATACACCGCGGAAGTTGAGTTGGCCACAAGTCATGGTTACTTTATCAGGGCGAAACCGGGGGCAAAGGTGACCATGCCGGTGCAGTCCTGTCTCTTTATCACTGCTGATAAGGTCAGACAGAACGTGCATAACGTGATCATCGCCGAAGAGAACTCGGAATTGCATATCATCACCGGCTGCTCGGTCTCCCATTCGGTCACCGGGGCACTGCACCTTGGCGTCTCGGAGTTCTACGTAAAGCCGGGCGCGAAGATCACCTTTACCATGGTCCATAACTGGAGCGGTGGCATGGAGGTGCGGCCGCGCAGCGCGGCGCGCGTGGAAGATAATGGTGTGTTCATCAGCAACTATATCTTGATGACACCGGTGAAATCGCTGCAGATGTTCCCCACCACCTACTGCGTGGGCAGAAACGCGCGGACAACAACGCAATCAATCATCTATGCCACGCAGGATGCGAATATCGACTTGGGCGCGCGCGCGGTGCTGCAGGGTGAAGGGAGCAAGGCGGAGCTCATCTCACGCGTAATCGCGAAGGATAACGCCAGCGTCGTTGCCCGGGGTGACATTGTGGGCGAGACGGAGAAGGTGAAGGGCCATCTCGAGTGCCGCGCCTTGATGCTCTCAGACACGGCGCGCGTGGCGTCGGTGCCGGAACTGACAGCCAAACGGACGGATCTCGAACTCTCGCACGAGGCTGCGGTTGGCAAGATCGCGGAAGAGGAGATCAATTATCTCATGGCACGCGGATTGAGCGAGGAAGAAGCCACCTCGGTGATCATTCGCGGCTTTCTGAATGTCGACATCACCGGCCTGCCCGAGGCGCTCGCGCAGGAGACGAAGAAGATGTTTGATATGAGTTTGGAGAAGGTAATGTAAAACCTTTCTTTCCGCGAAGCTTTTTCCGTAAACGCTTTGTTAAAGGGTTTAAAGAATGCTTCATCAAAGAAACATCATACGTAATCTGCAGTAAAAAAAGGCTCAAATGACAAGAACAAGATGACCGAAGGTGGCTTTTTATAGCGGAGAGAGAATAAATTAAGTGAGCTATATTAACCGGCAGGGAGAAGTGTTATGACTGCTAAAGTATCTGTTTTTGAGGGGCAGATTGTTCAGGAGATAAAGGGTGTGCCTGAGGAATACTTGCCCAATCTACTCCTGATTGTTCGCTTGTTCCGCGAGAGCGTAGCATTAAAGAAAGCCCGCCGAAACCAGCTTCCGTAAAGGATGGGAAGAAGCATTAGCAGGAGATACTATGCCCGTGTCCGAACTATGGGTGGACATTGATGCTGAGTGAGCCTTTTGAGCAGGTGCATATTGAGTATACTCCTGAGTTCAAACGCAACCTCTGCGAGCACGTGCTAAGAAGTACCGCCATATACGGTCTGATGTCCAGCCAGTGATTGAGAAGCTCGAAGCTGGCGAAGTCATGGGCGTTCAGGTACCAGGAACTCAGTACGCTATCTTTAAGGTACGCGTGCGAAACAGCGATATCCAGAAGGGTAAACGGTCAGGCTATCGTATGATTTACCATATCAAGACCGAAACATATCATTCTCGTGACTATCTATTCCAAGCTTGACCAGGCAGACATATCAACAGAAGAAATTCGACGCATTCTGAAAGAATAGTGATGGAAAAACTCCTTGCTTACGTTATGCCCTGCCAATAATAAAGAAGAACTAACACCGTATTTAACGGCGGTGGTTTTTGAACTCATAGCAGACAGAAGCGTATCAAATAGGCATATCTCTGGCTACCACAGCGCCGTATGTGGACCTCAACAGTCAGCGGCAAGATGGCTGATATCAGTTATTCGGCTGTAACTATCATGATTCGAGAGATATCTCGAAGCGGATGCAAGCATCGCTTGCTTCTGAACCAACGAGCGATAGAAAGTTAAATGAGTACAACCAATAACTCAGCAGGTGAAATGCAATGGAAGAGCGTTTGAAGGCACTTGAGCTCGCGATGGAGCGTGAAGCGGAAGCAAAGGCCTTTTACCTTGACGCCAGTCGGAAGATGACAAACGCCTTTGCACAGAATATGTTCCGCTCGCTTGCCCGAGACGAGGAGCGGCATCTGCGAACGGTCAAGGCGGTGTATGATCGGCTCGCTACAGAGCACGCATGGCCGAAGCAGGTAACCGCGATTGGCGATACCGTTACTGTAAAGACAGTAATACCGGCTGATGTGGGCGCGATCGAGACGGCAGCGCAGGATCTTGACGTGAGCCGTGAGATCTTGAAGCTGGGTATCGAACGCGAGGAATGGAGCATGCAATTCTATCATGAGCTGGCAGAGAAGGCGACCGACCCGTTTGAGAAGCGGTTCTTTATCGCGCTGGAGCACGAGGAACGCGGCCATTACCTCTCTCTCTGGGACTATCGCGAGTTCCTTGAAGATCCTGAAGGCTGGTTCAACATGAAAGAGGGCTTCCGGCTGGATGCCGGGTAATCCGTCGTGCACGATGGTCACCCTTTTTGGTATTTCGGGCAGTCCACGCAAGGCGGCAACCGAATGGATCATGCAAGAGGCGTTACGGTACGCCGAAGCGAACTGGCATGCGGAAACGCGGTATTTCTCGGTCCGTGGTATGAAGATCAATTTCTGCATCCACTGTGACCACTGTATTCGCAAAGGGAGTTGCACACATGATGACGCGATGCAGGAGGTCTACGCGGGCTTCGCGTGGGCTGACGCGGTGCTTATAGGAACGCCGGTGTATCAGGGCACGCTCAGCGGGCAGACGAAGGTGGTGCTCGATCGCATGCGCGCATTCGCAGCAGGCAACCCGCAGGGGCTCCGCAACAAAGTGGGCGCGGCGGTTGCTGACGGCGGTGATCGTATCGGTGGTCAGGAGATTGCGATCCGGGCCATCACTGACTTTTACCTCATCAACGAGATGATACCCGTTGGCGGGGGCGCGTTCGGCGCCAACCTCGGTGGGACCTTCTGCTCCCGGGACAAGGGTGCCGAGGGTGTTGCCGCAGATGAGGACGGTCTGAACAGTCTTCATAAGACCGTCAATCGGCTCATGACGGTGTGCCAGATGCTGAAGGAGCAGGAGCCGCGCGTATGAGGGAGCACGTCCGGATCGCCTGGGGGATTACCGGCTCGGGTGATAAGATCATCGAGACGGTCGAGCTCATGGAGCGCCTGACCCGTGAGCACAACCTTGAGGTGCACGTGTATCTCTCGAAAGAGGGGAAGGTGGTCTTGCAGTTTTACAAGCTCTTGAACGCGGTGAAGGAGCGATTCTCGAAGGTGAGCCTCGAAAAGGGGCCGAATGCACCATTCCTCTCCGGGAAGATCCAGTTAGGCATCTACGATTTTGTGTTGATCGCGCCCGCAACGGCAAATACCGTCGCCAAGATCGCATACGGCATCGCCGATTCGCTCCTCACCAATTCCGCGGCACAGGCGGTGAAAGCGTATGTGCCGGTCTACATCTTCCCGGTGGATCAGAAAGAGGGCGAGATTGTCACGAAGCTGCCCGACGGTCGTGATCTGAAGCTGCGTATGCGGAAAGCAGATGTAGAGAACGTGGCGCGGCTCCGGCGAATGGAAGGTATCCACGTCCTGGAGCGCGTCGAAGCGATCGAAGGCGTGGTGAAGGAGTTCATGGCGATGCGAACAGCCTAACGAGCACAGGTTTCTACGGTCTCCGCTGCTCGATTCTCCCGCGAACCAGTTGGTCATTACAGTACGCCAAATTATTTCTGGGGTGTAGTAAAAGTGGTAGGTTTTATATAGTCCGGCAAAGAACGTCATGAGAAGTAGCGCACGGAAATACAGTAGTACGACGATCGCGAACTCATCGCGTTAAGCGGTTTGTAAGATGACAGTGCCGATCTATTGATGGCGCTTTTAACAGATCCCACCTGCACAGCACAGAAGGGAGTAGCTGCGGTACAGAAAGCGGGAGGTAAAAGATGGTAACGAAAGAATTGGATGTGTTGCTGAAGGAGGAGCGTATTTTTAGACCCTCACCTGAATTAGTTGAGCAGAGCAACATCAAGAAATGGATGGCCGAGCATAACATCGGGAGCTATGAAGAGTTGCTCTCCAAGGCCCAGAACATAGAGTGGTACTGGAGCGAGGTGGCGAAGGAGCTCGATTGGTACAAACCGTGGAGTACGGTGCTCGACGAGCGTGACGCGCCGTTCTTCAAGTGGTTCGTTGACGGTAAGATGAATATCGTCTATAACGCCCTTGACCGGCATATGGAGACCAGCCATAAGAACAAGGTCGCGTACATCTGGGAGGGCGAGGACGGCGACGTAAAGAAATTAACGTACCGGGATCTCTATAACGAGGTGAATCGCTTTGCGAACGGCTTAAAGAGCCTTGGCGTGGGGCGAGGTGACCGGGTAGCGATCTATCTGCCGATGATACCGGAGTTGCCAATGGCCATGCTCGCCTGCGCGAAGGTTGGCGCGGTCCACTCGGTCGTCTTCTCGGGATTCAGTGCGAAAGCGTTGCGGGATCGTATCAATGATTGTAAAGCAAAGGTGCTGATCACGGTGGATGGGTTCTACCGAAAGGGGAGCGTCATCAATGCCAAGGAGAGCGCGGATGAAGCGCTGCTGGATGCGCCCACGATCAAGAACATGGTGGTGGTCAATCGCATGAACCGGGAGGACGTAGCAATGCTCGAGGATCGCGACATCTACTGGAATGAGCTCATCGAGGGCGAATCCAAGCATGCGAAGACCGAGGAGATGGACGCCGAGGACATCCTGTATATCCTGTATACCTCGGGGACGACGGGTAAGCCCAAAGGAATCGTGCACATACACGGCGGGTATGCCGTTGGCATTTACGGCACCCTCAAGTATGTCTTCGATCTGAAGGACGAGGACATCTGGTGGTGCGCGGCTGACGTGGGCTGGGTGACCGGGCATTCGTACATCGTCTATGCGCCATTGATGCTCGGAGTGACCTCCTTCATGTACGAGGGCGCGCCGGCCTTCCCGCACGGTAACCGGTGGTGGGAGATGATCGAGCGGCACGGTATCACCGTGCTTTATACCGCGCCCACCGCGATCAGAGCGCATATGCGGCTCGGCGACGAATGGCCGAAGAAGAACAATCTCAACGGGCTCCGGTTACTGGGCACCGTTGGTGAGCCCATAAATCCCGAGGCGTGGATGTGGTACTATAATCTCATCGGTAACAAGCAGTGCCAGATAATGGATACCTGGTGGCAGACGGAGACCGGCATGTTCATGATCTCACCGCTGCCAATAACGCCGCTGAAGCCCGGCTCTGCAACGCGGCCACTGCCCGGCATTGTAGCTGATATCTACAATGAGGACGGCGAATCAGTGACCAACAAGGGCGGATATCTGGTGATCAATAAACCGTGGCCCGCGATGCTCAGAACGCTTTACGGCGATCCGGACCGGTATATCAGCGTCTACTGGAGCAGGTTCCCGGGTGTGTATCTGGCGGGTGACGTTGCCCGTAAGGACGAGGATGGCTACTTCTGGATCCAGGGCCGATCAGATGACGTTGTGAACGTCTCAGGGCACCGGATCGGTACGGCGGAGATCGAATCCTCGCTCGTCAGTCACCCGGCGGTCGCCGAGGCCGCGGCTGTGGGTATCCCACACGAATTGAAGGGCGAGTCAGTGCGTGTGTACGTAATCCTGAAGAAGGGCACGGCACCCTCCGCCGAGCTGAAGAATACGTTGCGGAAGTGGGTCCGACAGGAGATTGGCCCGATCGCCGTGCCGGACGAGATCAATTTCGTGGAGGATCTGCCGAAGACCCGAAGTGGGAAGATCATGCGCCGGGTGATCAAGGCGAAAGCGCGAGGAGAGCCGGTGGGCGACATCTCGACGCTTGCCAACCCTGAAGCCGTTGAGGAACTGGACCGGGCGCAATAACTAAGCCCGGCCTCATATCCTTTTATGCTGCGATGCTGGCTGGCTTCTCCACCGCGCGTGAGGGCCGCATCCATAACGCAGTCTGGTCAGCGCGCAGCGGAATTTTTATCCACATGGGCGCTATCTATTTATCCATTTATTTATCTATTTATCTATCCACCTGCGTGGGAGCGCAATCGTAGATGCCGTTAGGTAAGCGATCATCTCATGTGCTGAACGGGATGAAGGCGCGCTATCCAGAGAAAGTTGCGTCCGAGGAGCGGATATTCGGGCAGATCCATCGTGGTGCGCGCATTTTCATTGGGACGGGCTGTGGTGAGCCGCAGTACCTTGTGGGTGCGCTCATTCGGTATGCCGAATCGCATCCGACGGCGATCTATGATGCGGAGGTCTTTCACGTCTGGACGCTCGGGGTCGCACCCTATACGGACGCGAAATTCAAGCAGAATTTCCGGCATAACTCATTCTTTATTGGTAACAATACTCGTGAGGCGATCAACCGCGGTCTGGCAGATTACACGCCGATTTTCCTCTCTGAGGTGCCTGATTTGTTCGCTCGCCGGATCGTGCCGGTAGATGTCGCGCTCGTGCAGACCTCGCCACCGGATGAGCACGGCTACATGAGCTTTGGCGTAAGTGTGGATATCGTGAAGGCCGCGACCGAGGTGGCAGGGTTGGTGATCGCGCAGGTTAATTCCTACATGCCCCGGGTGCACGGCGATAGCTTCATTCACATAGACAATGTCGATTTTATCGTGCCGCACGACGAGCCCTTGCTGGAATACACTGCTGAGCCTGAAGGTGACGTTGCCCAGCGACTCGGTAAGTACGTTGCACGGCTCATCCAGAACGGCGATACGATTCAGGTCGGTTATGGCAGCATCCCTAACGCGATTCTCGCAAATCTGTACGAGAAGGAGCATCTTGGTGTGCACACCGAGTTGATCAGTGACGGCCTCGTTGATTTGATGAAGCGCGGCGTGATCACCAACAGTAAGAAGACGCTCAACCGCGGTAAGGCGGTTGCCACCTTCTGCATGGGCCGAAAGAATACCTACGCGTTTATTCATGACAATCCCGCGATCGAGTTCCGCACCATTGATTACACAAACGACCCGCTGATCATTGCACAGCACGAGAAGATGACCGCGATCAACACGGCGCTTGAAATCGATCTCACGGGTCAGGCGACGGCAGAATCGCTGGGCAAGCGATTTTACAGTGGCATTGGAGGGCAGGCGGACTTTATGCGTGGCGCTGTGCTGGCAAAGCACGGTAAGGCGATTCTCGCGATACCCGCAACCGCCGAAGGGGGCACCATTTCGAGGATCGTGCCATTCCTTAAAGAGGGCGCGGGTGTAACGCTCAATCGCGGCGATGTGCAGTACGTCGTCACCGAATACGGGATCGCGTACCTGCACGGAAAGAATATCCGGGAGCGTGCTATGGAACTCATCTCGGTAGCGCATCCAACGTTCCGACCGTGGCTCATCGAGGAAGCGCGCAAGCTCAACTTGATCTATAGCGATCAGGCGTTCATATCGGGCAAACGCGGTGAATACCCGGCTGAGCTGGAGATCATTCGGAGGACGAAGACCGGGTTGGAGCTCAAGCTGCGACCGGTGAAGATAAGCGATGAGCCGCTCCTGAAAGATTTCTTCTATTCGCTCTCAGATGACAGCCTTTATCAGCGATTCTTCATCACCCGACGGGCTGTTCATCATGAATGGCTTCAAAAGTTCGTGATCATTGATTACACGACGCAGATGGTGATCCTTGCGGTGCTCGAGGAGGACGACCGGGAAAAGATCGTGGGTCTGGGGCAGTACGCCGTGGATGAAGCGACCCACACCGCCGATGTCGGGTTCGTCGTACGGGACGAGTATCAGAACCAGGGGATCGGTTCTGAGTTGCTCACGTATCTGACGATCCTGGCGAAGCGGAAAGGGCTGCTCGGGTTCACGGCGCAGGTGCTACTCGATAACCCTATGATGATGCACGTCTTTGAGCGGGCCGGGTTTGATATTGAGAAGAGCGGTGCGGAAGGGGTATACGATCTGAAGATGCTGTTTCGGAAGCAGTGACGGCTCGACCGTGCGTGCGTGACTGTCATGAACGGCTGTATGTATGCTCGAAGCCGGATTGCGATCATCACTCCGGCAATTCCTGACAGTGACCTCGCCCTATAACGTGCACCTTCGCAGCATTGAGGTCCAGCAGCAGGAAGGTATCGTCCGCGCTGTAAGCCACCGGTCGCTGCGTCACAAGCGTTACGGTCTCTGCACCGACCGCTGTAACGTTGACGGGAACCGTCTGCATGCCGATCGAGAGGTGGTATGCGCCTTCTTTTAGGCCGGTGGCATAATAGCGGTTTTGCACAAAGGAAAGTGCGAAATTCGTATCTACTGCCGCACTTCCAGGCGCGCAAATGACCGTGCCACGTTTCATCGCCTCCGCGGTGGCCCCTTTTATCGCGAGTCCGATCCGAGAGCCCGCTTCAGACTCAAGAACATCGTTATCCTGCATCTGGATCGAGCGAACGACCACTTCGGTGCCCTGCGGCAGTGCCAGGAGCTTGTCGTGCCGTCTCACGAGCCCCTGCTTCACGCTGCCCAGTACGACTTCACCAACGCCCTTGACCGGAAACGAGTGATCAACCACGATCTGTGCCGATACGCGCGTATCCCGCGAGATCTCAAACCCCTCGAGCGTTTTCTGTATCATCGGGATATCCTGTTCCAAGACAGCATAGTGTTCGAGTGCGGTACTTTGTGTAATCGCGGCGATCTTCGTCAGCTCTGTGTAGGGCGGGACGAGAATAATGCCGCGCGAAATGTTGAATGCGTCAAGCATAATGATGTCTCACCAACGGCGGGCGTCATTGCCGCGAAGGATACGATCGCCGCATCGATGCAGGACATGATCTGACTCTTCACCGTAACTTTATCCTCGACCGGCTGCATGAACGTGTAGATACAGCCGTCCGTCTTCCGGTTGTACAGCACGACATCGCTCGCCGTGCCGCGTTTACCCAGTTTCCGACCCAGTTCGTCGTCGTGGAATATGCCAACTGCGAGATTCTTCATAACCGTGCTATACCATCTATCTGCGCCTATATAACGTTTGAAGAAGAACGGCAAGCGTATTGATTCGCCTTGTTGAGAAAGCTTAAATATATGTTCAGCTAAGCTTCTTCTTACGGTTCTGCTATGCGCTCGATCAGAAAGAACCCCGGTATCACGCAAAAACCGAGATGTGCGGCATGGTAAGCTATATCGGCACGCAAAATGCGTTTCCGTTCATTATGAGCGGTTTGGAGAAGCTGGCGTATCGGTGGTGGTACGATGCTGCGGGCAGTGCACTCTGCGGCGACCAGCTGATCATTCATAAGGCTGCGGTAAAGGTGGGTGAGATTCGCGTCGAGCCCGTTGACAGCTGTACCGGTATCGCGTACAACGTCTCGCGTGAGCCTGTGCATCTGTATCTGGCCGGTGGCACTGCCCTCGCGATCGTCACTCCTCCTCATGGTATCATCGAGCTTTATCAGGCGCTGAAGCGGCGGCCGATCGAGGCTGGCACGCCGGGTATCACCTTCGTCTCCGCAGAGCATCGGAACGTCGTAGCACGGTAAAGGAGAGAAAAATGAGCATCTTCAAGGCATATGATATCAGGGGTATTTATCCGACTGAGCTCGATGACCGGATGGCTTTTCGGGTCGGTGCGGCGTTTGGGACACGCTATCCAGGCACAATCGCGGTGGGCTGTGATACGCGGTTGAGCGGTCCGCAGTTGAAAGCGGAATTCATCGCGGGGCTCTGCTCGACAGGCGTCGATGCGGTGGATCTCGGTATTGTGACCACGCCCGTTCTGGTCTTTGCGGTGCAGCATCTCGGCTGCGATGGTGGTGTGAACGTCACGGCATCGCACAACCCGAAGGAGTACAATGGCTTCAAGCTCTTCGACGGCACTGCACTGCCGATCAGCTACGAATCGGGCATCGAGCGAGTGCAGCGGATTGCGGAGCGTGGGAACTTCCAGCAGGGCCATGGCGTGGCTTCTGTGGTCGCAATCACCGAGCCGTATATCACGTTCATCAGCGGCCAGGTGCAGCTGAGCGCGCCGTTACAGGTCGTTATTGACGGTTCAAACGGTGCGGCAAGCCTGTACGCGCCCGAGGCGTGCAGACGGGTAGGCCTGCGTGTCCATGAGCTGAACTGCACACCGGACGGTACGTTCCCGGGGCACGAGCCTGATCCGTCGAAGCCCGCGAATGTGCTCGATGCGGAGCGCAGCGTGAGGGAGACTGGTGCGGATCTCGGCTTTGTCTTCGACGGTGATGGCGATCGGGTAACCGTGATCGATGAGACGGGCACGGCGATAGAATCGCGCCGGATCTTCTCGCTCCTGGCACGGCATGTACTGGAAGCGAATCCTGGGGCGAAGATCGTCCATGACGCGCTCATGTCGCAGATGGCGATCGAAACGATAGAGCGGTACGGCGGGCAGGCCATTCCCTGCCGGGTCGGTCATACGTATATCGCGCAGAAGATGCGTGACGAGTCAGCAGCACTTGCAGGAGAGCTCTCGGGCCACTATTATTTCAAAGAAACGTTCTTCGCCGATGATGCGATCCGCGCGAGCCTCACCGTGGCTGAGATCGTGGCGGCAGCGGGACGGGGTGTTGCAGAGCTCGTTCGCGAGTTCCCGGACTATCATACGGAGAACGTACGGGTCGGGGTAACGGATTCGGAGAAGTTCGCGTTTATTGCGCGTTTGCAGGAGGACCTGGCACGTGAAGGCTATGCGCTCGACACGCTCGACGGCGTTAAAGTCCTGTTCGAGACCGGGTGGGCGCTCTTCCGCGCTTCGAACACGGAGCCGAAGATCTCGATCGCCTACGAGTCGAAGGATGCACATGAGTTTAATAGGATACGGGACTTTGTACATTCGGTTATCGAGCGGGTGCCACAGGGGTACTGAATGAAGGGTGTTATACTGGCCGCTGGCCGGGGCGAGCGCTTACGGCCACTCACGGATCGCAAGCCGAAATCGCTGCTCCCCATCTGCAATAAGCCGCTGATTGAGTACCAACTTGAGCTCCTCCGTGCGCACGGCATTGAGGAGATAGCGGTGGTTGTCGGCTACTTAAAGGAGCAGCTCCAGCTGCCGGATCTCAGGTACTACGAGGATCGAGCGATTACCGGCACGGCAACAGCGCTCCAGGCCGCTGCTGATTTCATTGATGAGGACTTCATTCTGCTCTACGGTGACCTCTTCGTTGATAGTACGAACTTCTCCGCGCTCGTGGATACGGCGAATACGCTCGCCGTTGTTGCCGTGCCGGATGTCTCGCGGTATGGCGCAGTCACCTTTGTGCGTGGGCGGCTCACCGGACTACAGGAGAAGACGGGCTCGGGCACCGGGTACATCAATGCTGGTATCTATCATCTCGAGCCCGAGATCCTGGACGTTCTGGAGCAGATCGGACAAAGCGCACGCGGTGAATACGAGCTGACCGATGCGCTCATGGCGCTGAACGAGCGTGAGCCGGTAACGGTTGTGCCACTGCAGGGCTACTGGAACGATATCGGGTACCCGTGGGACTATATCGACGCGAACCAGCACATGCTTGCGAAGCTCGGGTTCGTCGTCGGCGAGGGCGTGGAGATCTGGGATTCGGCCACGATCCGGAAGCCTGCGGTCATCGGGAACGGCAGTACGATCAAGAATTGCGTTCTTGATCGTTCGATAATAGGGCAGGACTGTGTGGTGGGTGAGTTCTCGATCGTGAAACGGAGCATTATTATGCCACATTCCAATGCGCCGCATTTGAACTACGTTGCGGATTCCGTGATCGCGGAGGGCTGCAATCTGGGTGCCGGGACCAAGATCGCGAATCTGCGGTTCGACGACCGGAACGTGAAGATGACCAGTAAGGGCTCCCGGGTGGATTCAGGGCGGCGGAAATTAGGGGCGATCCTCGGGTATAACGTAAAAACCGGGATAAACGTCTCGATCTATCCGGGCGTCAAGATCAGCAGCGGTAGCTGGGTCGAGGCGGCGACACTGGTACGAAAGGACGTCTGACTGCAGGGCGGGCAGTGAGCAGAGAACTTTTTTAGTATCCGGATAGTAAGGATTTCAGGATGAGTTTCGAATGAGGGGGGGCGTTGCATGGTACCGGGGATACGTGACCGCATTCCGGCAGATCTCGCGCTGGTGATCCTCTGGACGCTAGTCTGCATCCCGTTCGTGCTCGTTCCACCGCTCAACGAGACCCCGGTACGTATCCTGCTGGGACTGCCACTCGTGCTCTTCCTCCCGGGCTATGCGCTCATCGCGCTCCTCTTCCCGCGACGGGACGATCTGGACGGCATCGAGCGTGTCGCGCTCAGCTTCGGGCTCAGTATCGCGGTGGTCCCGTTGCTGGGCCTGGCGCTGAATTACACGCCGTTTGGGATTCGCCTTTCGCCCGTGCTCGTCAGTATCTCAGTGCTCACGATTGCGCTCGCGCTCGGTGCGGTGTGGAGGCGTGCGAACCTACCCGAGGCGGATCGTTTCGGTGTGGCGTTCAGCGCAGCTTTCAGGGCGCTCAGGGAGTCTATTACCGCCAGTGAGTCGCGGCTCGACCGGATCTTAACGGTCATCCTGATCATCTCGATCGTCATGGCCATTGGTATGGTGGTCTACGTGATCGTAACGCCGAAGCAGGGCGAGAAGTTCACGGAATTTTATATCCTCGGGCCCGGCGGCAAAGCCGCGGATTATCCCACAGCGTTACAGACGGGCGACGAGGGGCTGGTGATCATCGGCGTGGTGAACCATGAATACGCTACCGTCGAGTATCGCCTGGAAGTGCGGATGGGGGATGTCATGTTTACGAATGAGCGCTTTGCACTCAGCCATAATGAGACCCGGGAACGCCCCTTTACGTTCCGGCCGACGCAGGTGGGCGCGGATCAGAAGCTGGAATTCCTGCTGTTCCGAGCGGGTCAGAATGAAACAGAGCCCTACCGAACGCTGCATCTCTGGGTTGATGTCACGAACGAGTCGGCTGTCGGGTAGTGCACCGTAAATCTCACGAGCGCTGTCGTTTCACGAGCACGAGCAGGCAAAAACTGATAATAACCGCCAGCAGCGTTCCGAAAAGCGTGATCGCGGGAATAAGCGGTTTTTTAGTTGCAGACGGCTCAGGTTCGGCTGCGCTTGCTACCGTAAAGCTACCTGCTGTCACGGTATAATCGCTCTGTTCCACTAAGGTGATCCCGACGGTGTCGACGAGCTCGTTCACGTCCAGTCCGAGCGTGGTCTGCTCGCCCGGTTTTCCGACCGCCTTCAACTGCACCTGAGCGAAGGTAACGTCGCCGGTGAGCCCGTTCGCATCGGTCTGAGAGCCGATCATGCGCACCAGGCCGCTTTCGATGGTCGCCGTAAAGTCATCAAAGTCGCTGCTCCCTGCACTGAGCACGGTTACCACCGCGGGATCGTAGGAGAGGGAGATGCGAGCAGCGCTGAGCCCCGGGCCACCACTGCCTTCTATGCTGATCGTGGTGGTCCCGACCTCGCCGTTCACCACGGTGAGATCACCGATACTTACGATGATGATACCCGGTGCGGGAGATGGTGAAGACACCGGAGACGGTGAAGGACTTGGTGCAGGTGTAACTGTTGCGGAAGGTGAAGGTGTGGGTGAAGCAGGTGTACCTCCCCCATTACCCGTAGTACCGCC